>NZ_JAKKRL010000003.1:0-417156 GCF_025654335.1 Shewanella sp. SM21 | reverse complement strand
ATCGAGCGGTTAAAAACACTCTTGCCTGCTTGATTAACTCCACATACTTGGAAGATATTTTTTGCGAGATCAATTCCTATTAGTGTAACTTTCATTTTGGACACCTTTTGTTGTTATTGAACGTGCAAATTCAATATGGCGTAAATGACGCCTACTTCACAAGAGGTGTCCATCCCATCATCCTTGGATGCTCGACCGCCCCGTCCATGGGGCGGACGGTCGTCTCGCTAATCACCATGGCTCACCTTTTGGGCACTAGTGTAACCAGTCTGTATGAAGGAGATACCCAGCAAGCTTTTGGACATTTTTGAGTCAGTTTGTTAGCTCTAACAAATGAGTTCAGGATAAAAATTTCTATGGATTATCGCCCCGTTCACCCTACTGAGAGCGTTTTTGTGTAAAGTGGTGCACAGCAACACACAAAAACGAACGTAGCAGTATGTGTCGGCGTGCAGCGGTTTGTTAGGTTTATTTTTTGTCTGTAATTGCTTTTACGCCCTTAATTGACAACTTTCGCGAGTATAAAGGAGATTTATGATATGCAGGGCTAATTTTTTGTGCAGAAGAGATAAGGTTACGCATAGCCTCTTCTAGACCTTCTTCTTTATAAGCAGTCGATGGCTCACTTTGATATGGTAGATCTGGATTGTTTGTTACGCATGGAACTGAAGGATGATTTATTTCTTCCAAGTAGCTATAAAATGCATCTTTTGATATTACAGTACCGAACATTCTCCAAGCGTATTTTTTACCCCAATAGTAACCATCTTTTGCTTTGTATGTAACACGCTGGTCATTCTTAGCTTTTTCTGCAGGTTTATTTTCCCGAGCAATTTGTTGTGCAAATGCATAGCTAAAAAAGGGGTTAACCTCAGCTGTTTTCGAAAGAGCAGACAACTCAATTACATTTCTTCCGTTTTTATCTGTAGAAAACCCAATATTATAACGCTGACCTTCCTCGATAACGGGAGCACTATTGGCCTCAAATTCATACAAAGTATTCGTCGTTTTAGGAGTGAAACTATGAAGAAATTTACCGTTTGGAAGTTGGCTTATTTTATAATTGCTAGCAATCAGATCGTGTATTGTAAAAAGGTCTCTTGATTTCATATTCTTCCCTTGTGTGTGCTGATTCCGAGTAAACGTAACGCCGCGCAGCACGCGCGGCTTTGTAGTGAAGGCGCAGCCGCAACGAAAAAGCTATCTCTGCGACTGCGATTATTAATGGCTACTTACCTGATTTTCCTAGCATATCCCTTTTTGACTACTCTACCGATATAGCTATTTAAGCCTTGCCCAGCTCTTGCCAGCTTATGCATTTCGTTGATGCAGGCTGCACCAGCACTTTGATTCGTGTAAAGGTAGACTGAGCCATCTCCGAACTGAACGGTGATTTCGCCTGCTCCAATTTCGTATGCAACCACATTCGAGTTACCACCCAAATTTTTATAACGTTCCATCATCACTTCCTTTTTAGTTGATACTACTTTGATTTTGAGCTAAAGCCCCTTAACGTCTTAGTATTTATGCGCTGCGCTGTTTGCAGGGCATAAATCGTTTGTTGACTAAATCTCAAATATGGCCGCTGCCACATCAGTGTAAATGGGTATAAATGATGCTATAGGAATTTACTTTTTTGCGGTAGCTGTTTTTTATACAGCTTTGACACTAATCACTTGATATCGTTTTAGCTTTATCATTTTTCGCGCTTATTTTTTGTTGATGAATCGCTATCTAACGACTCAAAACTTCAAGGAATACACCTCCCCTCGGAGTTGCCGCAGGGCGAATAGACAAATTACGTGAGTCTCGCCATGGATGGCGAGCTAGCTTTCGCAGGTGCAGGGACGCATCCTTCGGAAGCGATAGCAAATTTGTCAATGAGCACAAGGGGCTTTCAACTCCTTTGGGGGCGTCTTGGAGCATCCAAGGAGGATAGGACGAGCAGTCCTCCTTGGTCGGTGTGGGGTGAAGCCCCACGACTTTGATTTTGATTAAAGCATTCAAACTACGAAACTCACTTCGGGGCAATAGCTTTTTAGCTAAACGAACAGCAGAAGTGTTAATTAAGATTGGCATTGTTGCAACTGTGACCGTTGGCGGCATGGATGCCGTCGTCGAGCCCTCTGGGACGCTTCTTGTTAAATGCAAGGGCGGCGAGTCACAGGGGAAACATGCTGTAAACTGACAACAAAGTTATCTTGCTTTGGGGCAGAAGTAAGTTAAACCAACCTATCGGATCTAATTGCATCCTGATGTGAATCTTGCAGGTTCAGTCCAGGCTGATTCACCTTTTGTCATCTGCATGTCATCTAAACTTCATCATTCGGTCAAAGCCCCCCACTAAGCTCATATTCGTTAACAGCCTAATGGGGTGAATACGAGATGACAGGATTTAATTTCAAGAAACTTGAGAGGTCTACGCGGGAAGAGATAAATGACCCCAGCCTTTCCCCTCCCATCTTTAATCGCTCAACGCCAACATTAGCACCAACATCCTCAAATCAATTCAATTGTGCCGCTATTACCCCATCCGCATCAACTTCAGCCCATACCCCAAGCATCACAGTTAACGCCCTCTGGTTGTCAGATATTCATTTAGGCTGTAAAGATTGCAAGGCTGACTACCTGCTCAGCTTGCTTGAAACCGTGCGTTGTCAGCACTTGTATCTGGTCGGTGACATAGTCGATTTATGGGCGTTAAAACGTAAGCTGCACTGGCCCGATAGCCATAATAAAGTGCTGCAAAAATTCATTGAACTGGCACAAAACTGCACCCAAGTGATTTATCTGCCGGGCAACCACGACGAACTGATTAAACCCTACGCCGAGCTAAGCCTGTGGAATATTAAAATTGTCCGCCAACATATTCACCACGGAATTGGCGGCCATAAACTTTTGATGCTCCACGGGGATCAGTTTGATGCCGATGTGTGTGTCGGCCGTTTCTACGCCATATTGGGCGACCATTTATATGACCTATTGTTGTTCCTCAATCGCAATCTCCATAGCTTGCGGGAACACTTAGGTTATCCCTATTGGTCACTGGCAAGTTATATCAAGTCCAAAGTGGGCAAGGCTCAAGCGGCTATTGGACATTACCGTCAAGCGGTACTCAACTATGCCCAGCACTTTGATGTTGACGGTGTGATCTGCGGTCATATCCATCAGCCCGAACTCTCGACTCACCCCAGAGCTGCCCAATATTACTCACCACTCAGTCCCCCAGAAAAGAGGCGGATCATCTACGCCAACGACGGTGACTGGGTCGAAAACTGCAGTTTAATCACAGAAACCTTAAGCGGCGAATTACAACTTTGCCGCTGGAACGAGCAAACGCTCAAGCTCGATATTCTCAACAGTATAGCGCTGGTACAACAACCGCCTGAGACGCACAAAGACAAGCAACAAAAAACGGCAGCGCAGCAAATGCCAAACATAAATACCGGCGAAACTCGCCCAAGGGATGTTGCCTAACACTATGAATCAATTACATAACGCTATGGAATACAATGAACAAATGCTAAACAGCAGCATTAGCCATAACAAGCATACTGTGCCGTTTAAGGCGAATAACATGATTTTTACCGTTGATAATGTGGTTGAACAAAATCTGCCAGCTATCAATGACAAACCTTGGCTCGCTAAACCTGCCAAGGCCATGCTGCGTTACCTACTCAATGAAAAACAGTGCAACGATATCGCCAGTCAATATACCTATTTACAGGGCGTAGACTTTGTCGAACAAATGCTGGCGAGTTTTGACTTTAGTTTTACCGTGCCCGCCAACGAGATAGAAAATATTCCCTGTGAAGGCCGAGTGGTCATATTCGCGAACCATCCTATAGGTTCACTCGATGCATTAGCGCTCATCAAACTCATCAGTGAAGTTCGCCCTGATATTAAAGTCGTCGCGAATGAACTCTTGATGGCGCTGGAACCGCTGCACTCAATCCTACTGCCAGTGCGCAATATGACCGGCGGCACACCGAAACAGCATTTAGAAAAAATCCACCAGCATCTGCGTAATGAAGGCGCAGTGCTGATTTTTCCGTCGGGCGAAGTCTCGCGTCTGCGCCCTAACGGCGTGCGTGATACCCAATGGCACTCAGGCTTTTTAAAGATGGCGATTTCCTGCAATGCGCCCCTACTGCCAATATTTTTAGATGCCAAAAACTCTGCCACTTTCTACGGTGCATCTATGATTTACAAGCCACTTGCGACACTGCTGCTAGTGAAGGAAATGTTCAAGCAGGCTAAACGTAATATGCCGATCCGCATTGGCGAGCTCATTCCCAATGAAGCCGTACGCTCAATGGACTTTCCACTCAAGACAAAGATAAAACTGCTTAAAAATCACTTGTATCGTATTGGCAAAGATAAAGATCCACTGTTTATCACCCAGAGCGCTATCGCCCACCCCGAATCGCGCCGTGAACTGCAAACGGCACTGCAACAATGTGAACTTCTAGGGGAAACGCAAGATAACAAGTTGATTTATCTCTACCAACACCACGACAGTAATCCCATCATGCGGGAAATTGGCCGCCTGAGGGAAATCGCCTTTCGCGCCGTAGGCGAAGGTTCGGGCAAGCGCCGCGATATTGATAAATACGATTCCTACTACCAACACTTAGTGTTGTGGGATAAAGAGCAGTTTGAAATTATCGGCGCCTATCGTTTTGCCAGTGGTGAGCAAGTCTTAGCAAAATATGGCGACAACGCACTCTACAGCCAATCCCTATTCCAATACGCCGACAGCTTTATGCCCTTTGTGAAGCAAGGGTTAGAACTCGGTCGCAGCTTTGTGCAGCCTAAATATTGGGGTAAACGCAGTTTAGACTATCTGTGGTTTGGCATTGGGGCTTATCTCGCCAAGCATCCTGAATATCGTTATCTATTTGGCCCTGTGTCCATCAGCAATCAACTGCCTGGAAGTGCTAGGGAAATGCTAGTGCACTTCTATGCGCGGGAATTTGCACCTGCACAGCAGATGGCAGTTTCCATGTCGCCCTTTGGCTTATCTAAATCCCAAAAAGCTAAGTTAGATGACTTGTATTTCTCCGAGGATTATCAGAGTAACTTTAAGCAACTCAAACAAGTGCTCGCGAGTATGGGGGCGGCCGTACCTACGCTCTACAAACAATATGGTGAACTGTGTAAAGCCGATGGGGTTAAGTTTCTCGCCTTTGGTATCGACGCCGACTTTGGCGATTGTATCGATGGCTTAGTGCTGGTGGACACCCACAAACTGAAAGGTAAAAAGTATCAACGCTACATAGGCGCACACTTGCCCGAATCGGAGCGGATGCCAATCACAGCGGATGATGAGCCAGAGGTCCAAGATCTTTGAGTTAAAACTTTGTAATGGGTGTTGGCTAAACTTGCACCACTCTGTTATAAGTAACTGTAATGCAGCGCATTAACAGAGCGCATCTTAGGATGCGCAAGCTTAACAGGGGATCATCATGCCGATCATTATCGCCGATATTATGAGTACCCGAGTCGTCACGGTTGAAATGGACGATCGATTAACTGTGGCGAAGGAAATCTTCGACCAAGCGAGCTTTCATCACTTGTTGGTCGTCGATGAGTACCAACTTGAAGGCGTGTTATCGGAGCGGGATCTATTGCGCGCGATTAGCCCGAACTTGGGCAGTAGCGCCGAAACCGCAAGAGACTTAGAAACTCTACAAAAACGTGTACATCAAGTGATGACGCGTAATCCGGTTACCGTCGCACCCCACATCAATTTAGACACGGCCACCCGCATGTTATTAGATAACGATATCGGCTGCTTACCCGTGTTAGAGGACGGTAAATTGGTTGGGATTGTTACTTGGAAAGACTTATTACGTGCCTATTGTGAATACAGGACACAAAATCAAAGCGAGTGCTAATCCTAAGACTACACTCGCTTCTGTTCTCAATAACTCAGTTCAAATCACTCAGTTTGCCTAACTTAAATCGCCCAACCACCCATATAAAACACCACTAAACCTAAGGTGATGGCAAGCACGCCTAACTTCAGTTTACGCCATTCGCCACTGCAAATACGGCCTACCACCAGTGTCACAAAACCCAGCATAATACCGGTAACGATATTACAGCTTAAGATGATAAACACAGCGCAGGTTAAACCCGACATGGCATCAACTTTATCGTCAAAGTCGAGTTTCGCCACATTACTCAGCATCAACAAACCCACATACATCAAAGCAGGCGCTGTCGCATAGGCAGGCACTAAGTAGCTTAATGGCGCTAAAAACATCATCAACAAAAACAGTACGCCAACTATGGTAGCCGTTAAACCTGTCTTACCGCCCGCTGCAGTCCCCGCCGCCGACTCGATATACACAGCCGCTGGTGCACCGCCGACTAAACCTGCCACCATACTGCTGACTGAGTCTGAAGTTAAGGCTTTACCGCCGCCGACAATATTGTCGTCTTTATCGAGTAAATTCGCTTGCCCAGCCACAGCACGGATAGTGCCGGTCGCATCAAAAATCGCCGTCATTACTAACGCTAATACGATAGGCAAGACCACAGGATTAAAGGCACCCATAATATCGAGCTGACCAATCAGTGAATGCTCTGAGGTAAAATCAGGTAAAGCGAACAAGCCTTGGTATTTAACGCTCGGATCGAACACTAAACCAAATACCGATAGCGCGATAATCACCAACAAAATACCGCCAGGTACACCGCGGCGCTCTAAACCAATTGTCGCCGCTAAACCTATAACGGTAGCGATAACAGGTAAACTGTTAATGTCGCCTAACTTCACAGGTAAGCCTGCGCTATTGGCCACAATCAACTGCACACTGTTAGTCGCAATCAAAAGTAAAAACAAGCCGATACCTATGCCTGTACCGTGGGCTATGCCCTTAGGTAAATTCGCCAGCACCCACTGGCGAATACCTGTCACACTCACAAGTGTGAACGTCACGCCCATTAGGAAAATAGCGCCTAAGGTGACTGGAATCGACATTCCCTGACCTAGGACTAAGCTAAACGCAGTAAAGGCAGTGAGCGAAATCGCGCAGCCAATCGCCATAGGTAAGTTAGCCCATAAACCCATGAGTAAAGAACCAAATGAAGCAATTAAACAGGTTGCAATAAACACGGCACCGGGATCAAATCCCGCTTGGCCTAACATGTTAGGCACCACAATCACTGAGTAGACCATAGCGAGGAAGGTTGTGAATCCCGCAATCACTTCTTGGCGAACTGTGCTACCACGTTGTTGAATAGAAAAATAACGGTCCAGAAACGAACCAGAGGATACGGCTGTTGAACTCAATTGCTCAGACATAATGTTGTTATACCTTGTGATCTCTTAAAATGGGGTCGGTACCAATTACCCTAAAACGCAATTGGCGACGCTGGCTGCGGCAGATTAGAGCCCCAAATCCATCAGACTTGGGTGAGAGATCCACATCATTTTCCTACTGTGGGAAAAATCCATGATCTGCAAGCAGTGATGCCTCGCGATGATTAAAAAGCCATTAACCATGTAGACGCAGCCGTTGTTGGCCGCGGATGATACTGGAATCTCCCAAAGATAGCTAAGACATCGCCTACACTTCGATAAAAAATTAGCGGCAAAAACTGAAATCTGTTGTTTAAAAAAACGCCTAAACCTATGTAATAACTGCTACTTAATATCACATTAATCACGATAAGAGTCTGCCAGTGCCGCGTAAACGTACGCTAACTTCACCCCCTCCTTCATCTCCCAATATTAGAATATGGCAAGTCAACCAAACCTTGATACTTAGTGTATTGATACTTGGCGTATTAACGTTTCAGGGGTTGTTGTACAAGGAGCCACACTTACGCTTTATGTAACGAACACCTCGTCATTCACACCGCCTGCGTGAATATGCGATCTTGGTAGCTTTATTGAACAAAAAATTACTCTGCTTTTACAGCCACATCAATATGACTTATGCTTAGAGGCACTGATGGGACTACACTTAGCTGACTATGAAAGAAAAAGGATTGGGTATGGACGAAAGGCGTAAGTTTTCGCGGATTCTATTTGCCACGAGCGCACATCTACAACAAGGTGGTGCACAGTGGGAGACGACCATTCTCGATTTGAGTCTAAATGGTGCCTTGGTTGAAGAACCGCAAAATTTTATTAATTCGGGTGATGCTATTACCCTCAGTTTTGCCTTACCAGAATCTGACATTGAGATCCGTATGGAAACTGAGTTGGTCCATCAAAAAAATGCCCAATTAGGTTTGAAGTGTAACTTTATCGATGTTGATAGTATCAGCCACCTAAAACGTATGGTGGAACTGAACCTAGGTGATGCTTCTTTGCTGAATCGTGAACTTATGTTGTTTATCGAAAAACACAATATCACAGCTTAAAACACCAGCTCACAAATACAAACAGCGCCTCATGGCGCTGTTTTGCTTGCTGGTGTTAATCTCACTCGCGAGCATTTGATGCTAAATCGCTTCTAGCGCTTCGGATAACTTAGAAACACCCACCACTTCCATCCCAGCTGGAGGCTTTTTCGGCACATTGGCCTTGGGCACGATTGCTCGCTTAAAACCATGCTTAGCGGCTTCGATTAATCGCTCTTGCCCATTGGGCACAGGACGAATTTCGCCGGACAGCCCGACCTCACCAAAGGCAACTAAATCGCTAGGCAAAATATCACCGCGAAAACTCGATACCATTGCAAGCAGCAAGGTTAAGTCGGCACTGGTTTCCGTTACTTTCACGCCGCCCACCACGTTAACAAACACATCCTGATCCGACATCTGCAAACCACCATGGCGGTGCATTACGGCAAGCAACATGGCCAAACGGTTTGCATCCATACCCACAGCCACGCGGCGCGGGTTAGACATAGCTGAGTTATCCACCAGCACTTGCAGCTCCACCAACAAGGGCCGGGTGCCTTCCCAAACCACCATGACAAGCGAGCCAGATGATTCTTCTTCACCACGAGAGAGGAAGATTGCCGAAGGATTGGCGACTTCCTTTAAGCCGCGCTCTGTCATGGCAAATACGCCTAATTCATTGATCGCGCCAAAACGATTTTTATGGGAGCGCAAAGTGCGGTAACGACTATCGCTATCCCCTTCGAACATCACAGAGCAGTCGATACAATGTTCCAATACCTTGGGCCCAGCCAAACTGCCATCTTTGGTCACATGGCCGACCATAATCACGGCAATGCCATTTTCTTTCGCAAAACGGGTTAAGTAAGAAGCGGATTCACGCACCTGCGACACACTGCCAGGGCTCGATGCCACATCACTCATGTGCATCACTTGAATCGAGTCAACGACGATGACTTTCGGCAATTCTTTAAGGGCAACTTCGCAAATTTGCTCGACGCTGGTTTCAGACAACATCCGCAATTTATTGGTTGGTAAACCAAGGCGATGGGCGCGCATCGCTACCTGCTGCAACGATTCTTCACCCGTGACATAAAGTGCAGGCATTTGCTCGGCCAAATGACACAGAGTTTGCAATAAAAGCGTACTCTTACCTGCGCCTGGATGTCCGCCTATCAAAATGGCAGAACCTGGTACAATCCCACCACCGAGTACTCGGTCTAATTCGCCAAAATGACTCAAGATCCGCGGTAAGGCATTGAGATCGATTTGATCTAATGTCTTCACTTCATTGCTGCTTGCTCCGGCATAACCGACAAACTTAGTGCTACGCCCAGGCGAAGCTGCACCGAGCCTCACCTCAGTGATCGTATTCCATTCCTGACAAGCGCTACACTGCCCTTGCCAACGGGGAAAGTCTTGTCCACACTCATTACATACGTACGCCGTTTTATTCTTTGCCATAACTCATTAAAATCTGTATAAAATCAATTTAAGTAACTGCGAATACTGCCGACATAAGACTAACAGCCCAATACAAAATAAGCATTAAAAAGAACCCTACATGAGTCTAGATAACCATAGTGCACTCATCGAACAGCTCAAGCCATTGCTCATGGAACCTAACTTCCAAGAGATTTTCCAGCAGCTGACGATAGATGAAACCAATTCGACCCGTTTTCTAGTGAAAATGGAACTCAGTCGTTTGGCTTCACCATGCACACGAATTATCGATCTCAGGGATAAATCTGAGCTTCCTTGTGTTGAAGTGATGTTAGGTCAACAGCGACATTTTTTAGATGAACCCGCCAAAAACAGTATGCATGAGGCCATGTCACTGTTTCGCAACCAATATACCTTGGGAGTATACGAGTATGTGCTCAATGCTCACCAACAACGTCGGTTAAAGTTGCGCCAAAATGTCACGCAAGTGGAAGCCGCTGAGTCAGAGCCTTTTATGGTGCCAGGCGTGGTATTAGGCAGTTATTTCAACCGCACAGAAGAGCGGATGAATTACAGTATTCGCATCGCAGCATCGCAAACCGGCCGTGGTGAAGTACAAGGGATAACTGCAGATTTATCCGTAGGTGGTGCCCGTATTCGTCTTGCAGCCAACCATCCCTTCGATCTCGACCATCCCCTTAAAATAAAATTACTGGAACTCAGTGAAGAGTTTTACTATCCCGATCTCCAGCTCGGTGTTGACTATGAGGTTGTCGATAGCCAAACCAATGGCGAATATATTTGGTTAAGACTCAAGCGTATTGGGGGCAGCGAAGCCTTAAGTGAAATGCTTGGCAATTTAATCCGCGGCTACAAACTGCGTTACAAAGTAGATGTGAATGATGTGATAGTCACAGCAACAGGGCTTGGATTTGAGCGTCATTATTTACCCCATTTACCGCACTTACCTTTATATTTCAATACTCAAACGCAAGGTTTGAGCCACATGCTACTCAGCCGAGATAACCAGCAGATAGTGCATTATTTTCAAGATGAAAATGATGTGAGCCAGTTACCAGCTATGCTGACACCAAGCCGTTTATCTGAGCTACTTAATCATCCTGAAAATCCCGACCATGGGCTATTTTTTAGCTTTACCTATAATGCCCAAGGTTGCTTATATTTTTACTCTGCCACCTTAGCAGAGCTTAAAGCTAAGGGCATGATGCCTTTATTTTTAGGCTTTGCATCGACCAAGCCCAGCTGGCGGATCTTCAAAGTCACCCAAGATAAAATTTATCATGATAAGGGTTATCGACGTGCGACCCTCCCCGGAGATGAAGCAAAATTTAGCCCATTGGTCGAACAACAATTATCACAATTTAGCCATTTGCTTCAGCTCATCGAAATCAGCAACGAAGATACCAGAGGCCATTACAAAGCTTGGCAAGACGATAGTAATGCCAACGCCCTAAAAACCTTTGGTCAACAAAGACTGACCACCAATCAAATTAAGTTAGTTTCCATGCAGTTTAGCGAGCGACGCCAAGAAGCGCGTTTCGCCTTTAAAACCTTAGTCAATGTGACTCAAGACAAGCACAAAGCCACGGGCATTACTTTAGATATTTCAAGCCGAGGCATGCAATTAACCTTGGATAATCCTGCAGATTTTTCATCAAATAAACCACTACTGTTAAGCTTCCCAAAGCTCCAAACCATTGCAGGCAAAACACAGCTAGATAACCTCCCCTACCGCTTAGTGCGTACCCGCAAGAATGGTGTAACCTTGCATTTAACCGCCGTTATGGGCCATACGCCCCATGTTGGGGTAGAATTTTTAAATAAACTTATTGCCCATAACAAAGAAAAATTAGAGCAACTCACCGAAAACAATAGTGAAATCAAAGAACTTGCCGATGGTTTAAAAAATATTTTGATGCATGATTTACATTCTGTGCCCTATTTTGTTGAAAAAACGACAAAATCTGCCCAAGTCGCTTGTTTAGGCGTTGGTACACAACAGGATGAGATCAGCGATATTTTTGCCGCGGGCACCTCAGATACTCTGCAATATAATTTAGCGCCACTGCTAAAAGACGGTTTTTTTAAGCGAGATATTCTCGAACCTATCCGCCAAATGAAACCCCAACAGGACATGGATTTTATTGAAGTGTTTATTCAGTTAATTCGCCAATCTCGCGGAAAAATCTTTTTAAAGTGCACTCTTGCAACTGAAATCGGTGATGTCGAAGCACAGATAACCTTTATCAATCAGAGCAAAGCATTAGGCAGATTCCTCGCCCTACGGATTTATCGCGGCGCGACAGAGAAGCCTGACATGAACTACCTACGCCGTGAATTGGAATACATTAATATTCATGCAAACCATAAAGCTAAACAGTTAGAAGAACAGTTATGGCGTGTGATTGGTGTCGGCGAACTATTAGATATTACCCAAGAAGTCGAATTAAGATACCCAGTACTTCATAAAAAGCAGTCTTAATTGTTCAATACCGCCAGATCAAAACTTAAATACCAATCCCTTATCTTAGGAAAATGATCACTGGTGGCATCTAAATGCGTCAGCATATCTGCATGGCCATAGTCATGCTTAAAGCCATTCTCCTTAGCGAGAAGCGTCGATTTAACCCGTTTAAAGCCACACTCTACGACCATATCCGCCACATCTTCAGGGTGCCCCAACACAGTATCGTTTTGCCCTGAGATAAACCAAGCCGGTGGCCAATGAGCGCGCTTTGCCGCTTTCGCATAATCAAACCCATCATCGTGATCGATCCAATCGCCCCGCACCCAATCGATACTTTGAACTAATGAGGCACGGCTCTCATTGTCCATACCAATGCGCAGCTTATCGGCGGCGAGGTAACCTTGGCCCATCGCTAAACCTGGCGCTAAACGATTCCAAAAAACATCAACCATTAACCACTTTTTGAAGGACTTAACCCGAATTGTCCGTTTGCTACCGAAAGTAAGCAGTGAACGAACGCTTTGCTGCAAATCAGGATATCGGGCCAAACTACTCGCCATCAACACGCCGCCCCATGAATGGGCACACCAATGCACCTGCGAAGGCGCCACTGCTTTACGAGTCGTCTGCTCTTGGCAGACTTTTTGATGTAAATCGAGAATCGCCTGCTGCACTAAAGGTAACTGCTCGCGGATCACTTCCCCCTGCCCTAAGGTAAAATCACGATCGATTTTAGGCAAGCTGAGCCCTCTTCCTGCAGTATCCAGCACATACACCACAAATCCCGCCTTCGCTAAATAACAACCAAGACCACGGCCACTCAGGCTATAAAACACCCGACCGTTAGACATAGCGCCATGGAGCATGAGGATAGGCGTTTTAGAAAAATCAGGCGCAGCCGGTAATAACTGGCGTAGATGCAGTTGACCATCGCGGTACGGCAGGTAGATTGAAGACTGTGAAATGGTCGAAATTGAGCCTTGGGCGAGCTGAGTCAAAATAAGTCACTGGTAGTTTATCAATATCCCTAAACTACCAGCTCATCAATAAAAGACAAGAGTCATTGCTCTAACTCAGTCTCTATCCAGACTTATATTTAAATAAATGAATAACCTAGATTTGTAGCAGATAAGGTAGAACCCGCAGGTCGAGATGGCGAATATTGGCATCCGCCGCCGCTGCCAGCTTAGGTTTGGCATGGAAAGCGATACCAAAATCCGCTGCCATCACCATAGGAATATCATTCGCGCCATCGCCGATCGCGACTCTTTGGCCTTTTGGAATTTGCCACTGCTCACTACAACGCTCAACCACATCTGCTTTAAACTGCGCATCCACAACTTTACCTGTTACTTCCCCCGCAAGTTTACCGTCAGTGATCACTAACTCATTAGCAAAGGCCGCATCTAAGTTTAGAAGCTGCCTTAAATGGCCAACAAAAGGCGTAAAGCCGCCAGATGCAACCACTAAACGCCAGCCATGGGATTTAAGTTCTAAAAGCATGGGCTCAAGCCCTGGCATCAAAGGCAAGTTGTCGCACAAGGTCGTGATAATACTGGCATCGGCGCCCTTAAGCTGTGCAACGCGCTGACGCAAACTCTGCTCAAAATCTAGCTCACCTTGCATAGCACGTTCAGTAATCGCCGCCACGCGCTCACCCACGCCTGCCATGACCGCTAATTCATCAATACATTCAATCTGAATCGCTGTGGAATCCATATCCATCACTAATAAGCCGGGATGATTCAAGCAAGGCAAATCAGCATGAATGACATGCAGTTCAGCTAAAGACTGCGGGAATGCCGCTAACTGCGCCTGAGAAGGCAAATTTACCAGTGCCAACTCGATACAATGTAAACCAACTTGTCGTTCGATATGGGCGATACCGATAACGTTAGACTGAGGTAATTGCGCTATCCATGCCGATATTGTCGCCTCTACCACAGCATCTTGATAAATAATTCGCACACGTGAAACACCAGCGGGGTTTGCTGACTCTTGATAACGTTCAAACACTTGCCCTTGGCGTTCAAACCTTGGGGAATGGCCAGAGACTAACCACAAAAAAAGCGCATCTTGGTTCAAGCTTTCCATCGGACTTAAATTCTCCAACTATCGGGCTCACTCAGAATCAATTATGATTAGGCAAGCGCTCTACATTTTAAGGGTCAAAGTGTTATATCTTAAAGGGCTAAAGAAAAGCCATAAAATCAGTAGACTGATCCAAATTGCCGCCGCATTCGCCTTAATATTCGGCTTAGTGCAATTGTGGCAAACAAGCCTACTACAAGGTCAGCTGCTTCTAAAGTCCCAAACTCAAAAGATGGCCAGATTACTGGTACAGCAAACCGCTTATGGTGCCGCACCCGCGCTACAACTGCAAAATGACGAGCAGTTGCAATGGCTCGCCAGCGCTTTAGTGGAAGATCCTAAGGTGATGTCCGCCGCCATCTTCAGTGACCAAGGCATGCGGCTATCCTTCGCTCAAAGCATCACTAAGGATGTAGTTGATCCTGACTCTGAAGATATGAATTTGCTGCTAAGCAAATATCCTCCCTATGTAGAGCCCGTGATCCAAGAAGGGAAAAATCTAGGTTATGTCGAAGTTAGGCTTGATACCAAGTTATTTTTCAACGAAATCAAAGAAGCCCATAATTTAAACATGGAGCAACAACAAATCATGCTGTTGGTTGCAGGCTTGATTGGTATGTTGCTTTCGCGCTCTTTGTCTTTCAAACGTGCCGACTTCGACCGCCGCCGCTTTCGGGTTAAGTTGCGTCAAGCGCCGAAAAAACCTAAGAAACGATCCATAGCTGAAGAGCCATCAGAAAGTGTTAATGATGGTTTGGCGCAAGAGCTAACCGAAGATCAACCGGTGGCAACCACTGATAACCCACAAGAGAAAGTGACTAAGCCAACTAAGGCACCAAAAGCAGTGACAGAGGCAAATACCGATAAGCTCACTCAGACCAGCGTGCAAACTAAGGCCGAAAAAACGTCAAAAAAATCATTGGAATTACAGGATAATACAGCAGTTGAAAACGCGGCAAACGATGCGGAACAAGCGGTACCTGTTAAGGTTAAACCTAAAGTGAAAAGTGTCCGCCGAGTAAAACACGCGACTAAAGCAACAGCCGCTGCGGTCGAAACCTCGACGCCAAAAACGCCCAGTGAACCAAGTGATCTCGACACAGATTCAACAGGTTAATATCTATTTCGATAGATAAGGTAAATCACTAATCTATTGATAGCTAAGCTCTAGATAAGCCATAAACAAGCAATTTCTAATAACCAAACCATTAATAACAAAGTCGAATAGAACAGCCGCTAAAAATTGGCATAAAAAAGGGTTCGCATTGCGAACCCTTTTTCAGTAGCACACTCTTACAGCGTAACAGTTACAGTGTAATCGCCGCTTCTAATGTCATGATGATCATGTCATTGAATGTGGTTTGACGTTCTTCTGCAGAAGTCTTTTCACCGGTGCGGATATGATCAGATACAGTCACAACGCACAGGGCACGCGCACCAAACTCATGGGCAACGCCGTACAAACCAGCCGCTTCCATTTCTACGCCTAATACGCCCATCTTCTCCATCACGTCAAACATTTGTGGATCAGGAGTGTAGAACAGGTCCGCAGAGAAAATGTTACCTACGCGAACTTTAGTGCCACGAACTTTCGCAGATTCGATAACCGCATTCATCAGCTCATAGTTAGCGATAGCAGCAAAATCTTGGCCTTTAAAACGTAAACGGTTAACCGCTGAGTCAGTACATGCACCCATACCGATGATCACGTCACGTACTTTAACGTCAGTGCTGATCGCACCACAAGTACCCACACGGATCAGGTTCTTAACGCCGTAATCACGAATTAATTCAGTTGCATAGATAGAGCATGAAGGAATACCCATGCCAGAACCCATTACTGAAATACGCTTACCTTTGTAAGTACCAGTAAAACCTAGCATGTTTCGAACATCAGTCACTTGCTCAACATTTTCTAAGAATGTTTCAGCAATATATTTTGCACGTAATGGATCGCCTGGAAACAGCATTGTCTCAGCGAATGCGCCCTCTACAGCATTAATGTGTGGTGTTGCCATCGAAATAACCCCTGTTTATTTTATTAAGACTTAAGTCTTTGTTTACTGACGGCAAATATCAGCCGCCAAATCGAAATAAATGCTAATTTGCCTAAAGGAACGATTCGCCATAGGCCATAGGTTCAAGCTTAAAGTGGCTCGCAATAGATTGGCCGATATCGGCAAAGCTGTTACGACGACCCAGCGATCCCGCTTTCAATCCAGCGCCAAAGGCTAATACTGGCACATATTCACGGGTATGATCCGTGCCTTGCCATGTTGGATCGCAACCGTGATCCGCCGTTAAAATCAGCAGATCGTCTTCACCTAATAATGCGAGCATTTGAGGCAAACGGGCATCAAAATATTCCAGCCCTTTGGCGTAGCCAGCAACATCACGGCGATGACCGTAGTGAGAGTCGAAATCAACGAAGTTAGTAAACACTATAGTGTTATCACCCGCAGATTTCACTTCGGCTAAGGTCGCATCGAAAAGTGCTTCTAAGCCGTTCGCCTTCACTTTTTTAGTGATACCACAGTAAGCATAAATGTCGGCAATCTTGCCTACACTCACCACTTCACCGCCAGCCTCTTTCAGCTTATCGAGTACAGTTTTTGCAGGTGGCGCGAGCGAATAATCCTTACGATTGCCAGTACGAGCAAAATCACTTGGACCAGTACCATCAAATGGACGGGCAATGACGCGACCTATGTTGTAAGGCTCTAACTCTTCACGGGTTATTTCGCAAAGACGATAGAGATTGTCTAAACCGAAGGTTTCTTCATGACAAGCGATTTGGAATACTGAATCAGCAGAGGTGTAGAAAATAGGCTTGCCAGAGCGCATGTGCTCTTCGCCTAACTCTTCTAAAATGGTTGTACCTGAGGCATGGCAATTACCTAAGAATCCATCCAGACCTGCACGGGCTAAGATCTTATCCGTCAGTTCTTTAGGGAAAGAATTTTGGTGCTCGCTGAAATAACCCCACTCGAATAGTACGGGCACGCCCGCCATCTCCCAGTGACCGCTCGGCGTATCTTTACCCGAACTTAACTCTTGTGCATGACCATAAGCACCAATCAGCTCAACATTATCGCCAAAACCGGGTGCAAAGGCGCCAGTACTTTCCATCGCCGCATGGCCTAGACCTAAGCGCGCTAAGTTAGGTAATTTCAGCGGGCCTTCACGGCCAATATCGGCTTTGCCTTCGGCGCATGCTTTAGCAATATGACCAAAGGTATCGGAACCGACATCACCAAAGCTTGCTGCATCAGCAGAAGCACCGACTCCAAAGGAGTCCAACATCATAATAATGGTACGTTTCATAATTCTTCCTTAAAGGTCCGATGCACGAATATAGGCATAGATCTCAGGTGTTTTTTCTGGAGCGGTTTCACCAATGTGAATCGCTTTTTTCACCGCAAGTTCAGCTTCCGCGAAGGCAGCTTCAGACTGTGCATGGATAACGGCAATCGGAGTCGATGAATCTACTTTATCGCCTAAAGCACACACTTGAGTTAAGCCAACACTATAGTCTAGTGCATCACCGGGCTTACGGCGGCCGCCACCTAAGGTCACAACCGCTAAACCTAATTCACGGGTATCCATGCTATAGGCATAACCTTGCATATCGGCAAAAACTGGACGAATAATTTGTGACTGCGGTAGGTATTTACTGTAGTTTTCAACAAAATCGACTGGACCACCAAGACCCGACACCATCTTGCCAAAAAGTTCTGCAGCGCGACCATTATCGAGCACACGATTCAGTTTAGCGCGAGCGTCGGCTTCATTGCTTGCAAGACCGCCCAGAAGCAACATCTCAGCGCAAAGACCCATAGTGACTTCATATAAACGCGGGTTACGGTAAGCACCCGTTAAAAAGTCGATGGCTTCTTTCACTTCAACCGCGTTACCTGCGCAAGATGCAAGCACTTGATTCATATCGGTAAGCAAAGCTGTCGTTTTAGTGCCCGCGCCATTAGCAACAGCTGCAATACTGCGAGCTAATTCTTCCGATGCTTCATAGGTTGGCATAAAGGCGCCGCTACCGACTTTCACGTCCATCGCCAACGCATCTAAATTACAGGCTAATTTCTTAGACAAAATCGACGCAGTGATGAGGGAAATGGATTCAACGGTGGCGGTATTATCGCGGATAGAATAGAAACGTTTGTCGGCAGGAACGAGATCGCCTGTTTGGCCAATAATCGCCACACCGACTTCTTTAACCACTTTACGGAACAATTCACTTGATGGCTCAGTTTGATAACCCGGAATGGCATCAAACTTATCGAGCGTGCCGCCCGTATGACCTAGGCCACGCCCAGAAATCATAGGCACATAACCACCACAAGCCGCAGCCATAGGGCCAAGCATAAGGCTAATCACATCGCCCACACCGCCAGTGCTGTGTTTGTCGATAACAGGGCCATTGAGTCCCAATGATTGCCAATTAAGTACAGTGCCAGAATCACGCATCGCTGTCGTTAAAGCGATTCTTTCATCCATATTCATGTCATTAAAGTACACAGCCATGCCTAATGCGGCAATCTGACCTTCGGACACTGCGTTAGTAGTGATACCTTGAACAAAAAACTGTATTTCTGCGGAACTTAGCGCTAAACCATTACGTTTTTTACGAATAATCTCTTGAGCTAGAAACATGATACTGCCTCCAAGATAGGCACTAACAACCTTGTCGCTAGTGCTTATCTTTGCAATGAAACATCAAAACTGTAGCAATATTACAAGTTCATACTATCGAAGTTTTGAGTTTGCCAAATAGATTTAGGTCACACTTAATTAGGCTCGCTATACGCTGATAGTATTAATCAGCGATAGTTTGCAATTAATAGCCTTGAGTCGGCTTAGGCGCATCAGCTAATTCTAGTGTGTGTAACAAGCTGTTTAGTAAACTTGAAGCACCAAATCTAAAGGTACGTGGTGAAACCCAATCAGCACCTAAAATACGCTCAGCAACACCGAGGAATTCAGCCGCTTGTGCAGCATCACGCACACCACCGGCAGGCTTGAAGCCTACTTGGGTATTCTTCTCGCTGATCACAGTTAACATGATTTCAGCCGCTTCAAGTGTGGCGTTTACAGGCACTTTACCAGTAGAGGTTTTAATAAAGTCAGCACCTGCATCGATTGAAAGCTCAGATGCACGGCGGATAAGCGCAGGATCAGCTAACACGCCAGATTCGATGATGACTTTTAACAAGACTTCACCACAGGCTTCTTTACAGGCTTTAACTAATTCAAAACCAATTGTTTCATTGCCTTCCATCAGTGCGCGGTATGGGAATACCACGTCAACTTCGTCAGCACCATAGGCAACAGCGGCGCGAGTTTCTAGCACAGCAATGGCAATGTCATCATTGCCATGGGGAAAGTTAGTCACAGTGGCGATTTGGATATCTTCAGCACCGATTTCATCTAGCGTCTTGCGTGCAATCGGGATGAAACGTGGGTAAATGCAGATAGCGGCAGTATTACCCGCAGCTGTTTTCGCTTTGTGGCACAGGTCGATCACTTTTTGATCTGTGTCGTCATCATTCAAAGTCGTTAAGTCCATTAACTCAATGGCGCGTTGTGCTGCTTTTTTTAAATCAGTCATAATAGCTCTCCAAAATAAAAATTAAATGAATAGAAATCAGTCGCATAAAAGCAACGCTTGAGAGGTGGCATTATTTTGATTATTTTTATATGGCCGGGCCTTCAGGCGGTGCCGAGTAATTTGCTTGTACAAACTACCTTGTTGTAGGTATTCAATCTTGCCTAAGTCATAAAGAGCAATAGGCATCCTGACACTTAAAATAACTTATAAGTGACCACGACTTGAATCCTTGAAGACCGGAAGAGAGGATACGAATAAAATCTTGCTCCTACTTTTCCGCGAAAAATCCATTTTAGCGCGAGAAAAACACAAACCTTTATATAAACCCACTTGTTAGCCCAATAGGCTTAGATAAAGACTCATGGTAAAACAAAGATGGAGCCGCATAATGCGGCTCCAACAAGCAATAATTACAAGAGATTAGAACTTGTAAGTTGCTGACAGGTAGTGTGACCAACCTGTTGATTCTAGAGCTAGTGCACCAGCACCATCTTCTAACAGATAGACGTCTTTAAAGCCTTTCAAGCCATATCCAAGAGCGTAACGATCTGAGTGCCAGTATAGGCCAAAGAATGCGTTACCACCGTTAGTTGTTTTTGGTACGAAAGCAGCTTGGTCTTCGTCAGCGCCGAATTGATAATCAACATAACCTTGAAATGCTAAGAAGCTCTTATTGTCGAAGAAGTAGAAAGGCTTGAACCAGTTAGCAGAGAACTGGTAACCGTTCCACTCTTTAGCATTCATATCGTAGTGGCCGTACAGGTTCATGCCTGTTTTGCCTAACCAAGGCACGTTTACGTCTGCACCTATACCCCAGAATGTGGCATTAGTACCAACATTATCACCATTAAAGTCACCACCGATTAATCCGTCCCAGTTGAACAGAGTAGAGAAGTAAACTTCTTGGATTGGACCGAAAGATAAATCTTTACCAGTCACTGCATCAATAGAAATACGTGGTGCAAACTTCATAAACAGTTTGCTTTTGGCATTAGCTGGATTCTTATCACCATTGCTTGATGATTCATTAGCAAGGTTAAATATATCAACATAGCCATATAAATCGAATATTCCAGAACGGCCGCCAAATTCCATTTCTAAATAGTTATGTTGATCGCCTGATGCTGGGTTCTCAGGTTTTTCACCAATAGAGTACATAGCATTGAATTGCATCCACTTGTAATCAGAACCGTGAAGATCAGTACGATCAGCAGCAAATGCGTTACCAGAGATTGCTGCTACTGCAGTAGCGGCTAAAGCTAAAGTTTTAACGTTTTTCATCATCAACCCCATTTATCTTGTTTGCTACCATCGAGGGTAGCGTTCTTTTTGTGGCGTTCGCATTCTACCTAGATTAAAAAAAATCTCAATAATCTAGCGTAAAATCACAAACACAAAATTCTTAATTGTGAACAAAGTCGCGACTTCTGCATTACGATTAATTAACGTAACCGTAGACTCACGACATTTAAGACAGAATGACAGCTACACTTCAGTTGCATTCTGTGTCTTTCAATTGGAGAAACTATTCACTACAGGAATCACTACTGGAAAATGGTTGAATTAACTTAGGCCCTGCCCTGCATGGTCAGGACCCAGTTAGTGGGGTTTCCCCCTGCTGTTGTTACTTAGATAGCTAAGAACAAACCAGCAAGTGTTGCGCTCATTAAGTTAGCTAAAGAGCCGGCGATAACCGCACGAATACCCATTGTAGCTAAATCATGACGACGGTTAGGAGCCATAGCACCTAAACCACCAAGCAGAATCGCGATTGAAGACAAGTTAGCGAAACCACACAGAGCAAACGAAATAATCGCTTGTGTTCTATGAGTCATCACAGCTTGAGTTTCAGCAACGCATAACGGCAGGCCTTTAACAACTTCAGCAGCTACTGCTGTACAAGCCGTGGCAGCATCAGAGATATATGGAGCAAAGTTTAAGTAAGCAACGAATTCGTTAACAATGATCTTTTGACCGATGAAAGAACCTGCTACTAATGCTTCATTCCAAGGCACACCGATAAGGAATGCTAATGGCATAAACACATAGCCAAGGATCAGTTCAAGTGTTAAACCTTCAACGCCAAACCAACCACCCACACCACCAATAATGCCGTTGACCATAGCGATCAAACCAACGAAGGCTAACAACATAGCGCCTACGTTTAAGGCTAAATGCATACCAGATGAAGCACCTGCAGCAGCGGCGTCTAATACGTTAGCTGGTTTGTCAGGATCTTCTGGTAAATCGCTCATGTCATTTTTAGCTGCTTCAGTTTCAGGGTGCATCAGTTTAGCCATTAATAGACCACCTGGTGCTGCCATGAATGAAGCGGCAACTAAGTATTCGATAGGTACACCCATCTGCGCGTAACCAGCCAATACTGAACCCGCGATTGATGCCAAACCACCCACCATGATCGCAAACAGTTCAGACTGCGTCATAGTTGGAATGAATGGGCGAACCACTAATGGGGCTTCAGTCTGACCAACGAAGATGTTAGCAGTTGCTGACATAGATTCAGTACGGCTTGTGCCCAATGCTTTTTGTAAACCACCACCGATGATACGGATGATCCACTGCATAACGCCTAAGTAATATAGAACCGCAATCAGAGAAGAGAAAAACACAATAACGGGTAACACGTTAACTGCGAAGATAAAGCCAAGTTTGAAGTTAGCTAAATCACCAAACAGGAAACCGATACCGTTTTGTGCGTAACCAATAACGCTAGAAACCGCATCAGACATTCCTTTCAGAATGTCTTTACCAACAGGAATATACAGTACAAAACCACCGAAGGCAGCTTGGATAGCTAACGCGCCGCCCACTGTACGTAAATTAATTGCTTTTTTGTTATTCGATAGGAGGAAACCTATCGCAAGTAGGGTGACCACCCCTACTAAACTCATTAATATATCCATTAACCATCACCCTATTGTTAACACTTTTTAATTATGTTGTTAATCAACCTATTTCCGAGTCAGATTATACCCGAGGCAAAGTCGAAAATCGTCGTTTTGATCATATTTTTGGAGTTTAATTTCAATCGCTTAGTGCAGAATGCTAGTGCGACCTACACCTGTTTATTTAAAAACAGCTAAAGGTCAAACAGTTGCATTGCATTCGACACCAAGTGTTCTGATATTAGAACACTTGATTTTTTTTGCAAATTGGCAATTTTGTCTATAAAAAGAACAAGGTTAGCGGGCTGGTTACGTTTTTCAGTAACATTTATCGGTGTCATTGCTGGAGAGTCAGTCTCAAGTATGAAGTGCTGAAGTGGTAATTCGCTGACAGTTTTAAGCAATTTTTTGGCATTAGGGTTCATAATCAAACCACCAATTCCCAGCTTAAAACCTAATTTGATATATTCCAGTGCAATTTCAGTACTGCCAGAAAAAGCATGTATCACACCGCCTCTAGGCAATTGATACTTTTTCAAACACCCTAAAACCTCTGAATGTGCTTTTACGCTATGAATAATAACTGGCAGATTAACGGACTTAGCTAAAGCTAATTGTGCCTCAAAAAATGCGAGCTGCTGAGACCACGTTGAGGAATAGAGCTTATCTAAGCCACATTCACCAATAGCAACAAAGCGAGGACATTCTAGTAACGCCGAAACTTGAGATGTTAATGCTAAGATCCCAGCATCAACATCCTCTGGACAAAACCAAGGATGAATACCGAGGGCAAAATAAGTTTGGTATTGTTCGGCAACGGCAAGCTGTTTGTGCCAGTGCCGCGGGGACACACCAGGAATAATCAGATTATCTACGCCAACACTGTGCATTCGCAACACCACATCGTCGCGGTCAACATCAAACTCAGCAAAATCCAAATGGGCGTGGGTATCAATCACAGCAAATTCCTCACTCTGCGGTCGATTTACCAATTGAATGAAGTTCGGGTGGCGATACCGTTGTGTCAACCACCAAAGCTTTAACGCATTTTACCGCTAATGGAGGATCTTCAAGGCGCGGCATGCAACAGCGACGATTTTCAGGTGTCAGCCCCATTCGGTCGCACCAATGAATATAAGCCTGCCATGTTTTTGTGATCCAATTCGCCATCATTTACATCCAGAACCGATTTTTAGTTTTCATTAGATACAAAAATGGCGGTGAATTCACCGCCATTTCAACAACTATTCTAAACCGAACCCTATTAGTGTTCGCGGGTTTTCGCAAACTCAATATCAGGATATCTTTCCATCGAAAGATTCAGGTTAACCATAGTTGGTGCTATATAGGTTAGGTTATCGCCACCATCGAGTGCTAAGTTTTGACTACACTTACGGCGGAACTCTTCAAGCTTACGCTCATCCTTACAATAAACCCAGCGAGCGGTAGACACGCTAATACCTTCGTAAATAGCTTCGACGTTATATTCACTCTTCAGACGACCAACAACCACTTCAAACTGCAGTACACCCACAGCGCCAACAATCAAATCGTTAGTATCAATTGGGCGGAATACTTGTACAGCACCTTCTTCAGATAACTGTACTAAGCCTTTTAAGAGTTGCTTCTGTTTAAGCGGATCACGCAGACGAATACGGCGGAACATTTCAGGGGCGAAGTTAGGTACGCCAGTGAAACGGAATTTTTCACCTTGGGTAAACGTATCGCCAATACGGATAGTGCCATGGTTATGTAAACCGATGATATCGCCTGGGTAAGCTTCTTCAGCACGCTCACGATCGCCCGCCATAAAGGTCAATGCATCGCTAACGTTAACATCTTTACCAATACGCACATGGTGCATTTTCATGCCTTGCTCGTAACGGCCAGAACACACACGCATAAAGGCGACACGGTCACGGTGTTTTGGATCCATGTTTGCTTGGATCTTGAACACGAAACCGGTGAATTTTTCTTCATCAGGCATGATAACGCGTGTATCGCTTTCGCGCGGTAATGGCTTAGGTGCCCACTCGACGATGCCGTCAAGAATATGGTCCACACCAAAGTTACCTAGCGCAGTACCGAAGAACACTGGCGTCAACTCGCCTTTCAAGAAAGCTGCATGGTCAAATTCATGCGACGCACCGCGCACTAATTCCATCTCATTGCGCAAATCAGCGGCATAACTGCCAATCGCTTTCTCAAGATCAGGATTATTAATGCCTTTAATTACACGACGCTCTTGGATCGTGTGTCCCATACCGCCTTGATACAAGACCACTTCATCACGCAGTATGTGGTAAATACCTTTGAACTCTTTACCGCTGCCAATAGGCCAAGTAATAGGTGCACAGGCAATATTCAGCACGCTTTCGACTTCATCCATCAGATCAATAGGATCACGGATATCGCGGTCGAGTTTGTTCATAAAGGTCACAATCGGCGTATCACGCAGACGTGTCACTTCCATCAACTTGATAGTACGGTCTTCAACACCCTTAGCAGAGTCGATCACCATCAAACATGAGTCAACGGCCGTCAGAGTACGATAAGTATCTTCAGAGAAGTCTTCGTGACCAGGCGTATCGAGTAGGTTAACAAGGGCGCCACCATAGGGAAATTGCATGACAGACGTAGTAATAGAAATACCACGGTCTTTCTCCATTTCCATCCAGTCAGACTTAGCATGCTGACCCGATTTTTTGCCTTTAACCGTACCCGCTTTCTGCAAAGCGTTTCCGAATAACAGCACTTTTTCGGTAATGGTTGTTTTACCCGCGTCGGGGTGCGATATGATCGCGAAGGTGCGACGTTTATCGACCTCTACTTTATTGCCTGACATGTTAACCTATGCACTTGTATCGCTAAAAAGGCGCAAATTATAGCGCCTCAGTTCGAGCTTGGCTAGGCAAAGCCCGAGATGAACTCGGGCTGAGAGAGGTTATTTTGTGGCTTCGAGCAAACCTTTGACTTTGGCGAGTTCAATACGCGCATATCTATGTTCGACAAAATCATAGATATTGGTTGCCAATGCTAAGCGAAAATAGTTTGCAGCATCTTGATATTGCTTAGTTTCTATCGCCATTTTTGCAAGGTAAAAATAAGCTTCGCATAAACGTTCAGCATATTCTTTCGGATAAGTTAAGCCTACTTTAGCCGCAGAAAACACCTCGTCACGGCTTTTTTTACCTAAATAATAATCGACGATAACGGTCGCCCAAGCATCATTTTCTAAATTCTGACGATGCTGCGCTAACTGTTTTTTAGCTTCAACGGAGTCAGCTTTCAAATCAATCAAATACAACCATAATGCCCGATAACCGTCTTTATTATCGCCGGCATAAAACGCCTGCATATCTTTAGTCGCTAAATCAATACGGTCACCATAGTACAAAGCAATACCGCGATTCAAATAGGCATAATCATAATTAGGTGCTAACTCTAATACGCCATCGAAGGCTTCATAGGCGCTGTCGTATTCACCTTCTTGGGTGTAATAAATTCCAAGGAAATTATAGGCATCAGCGAGATCAGGCTGAAGTTTTAACGCTTGCATAAAATCAATCCGTGCGAGCAGTCTTAAGCCTACACTGTCGTAAATCACACCACGATCGTAATGAAATCTAGCTCTCTGTTCATTCGTCAGTTCGACCGTAGCCAAAATCTCGTTGAGTTTTGCCAGTGTCACTTCGACTTTATAATCAGGCATGACAGGCGCGACAACCAATTTACCTTCAACATCATTATGGTTATCTAAAGGAGACTGGGTGGTTGCGCATCCGGCTAACAACAGACTGGCACTCGCCAGCACAGCAACGACAGCGGTTCTAATTTTAAGACTCATCCATTTCTACCTTTTTAGATTCCCAACATACGCAGAAGAATCTTCATGATAGCAATCCCACCACAGGACCGCTATTAGGGAATTAAGATTAATAGTGACTTTCTTAATGCCAAAACAAAAAAGGAGATCATTTGATCTCCTTTTGATGCAATCACTTAGAAAGTGTGTGCCTATAAATAAGTCAAAGACTCATTATTCAGCAGCAGCTTCTTTCGTTTGTGCTTCTTTAATTGACAGACGTACGCGGCCTTGACGATCCACTTCCATCACCTTAACGGCAACTTCTTGGTTCAGCTCAAGGTGATCAGACACGTTAGCAACACGTTCATCACTGATTTGTGAAATGTGTACTAAACCGTCTTTGCCCGGCAGAATGTTCACGAATGCGCCGAAATCAACGATACGGATAACCTTACCATTGTAGATACGACCCACTTCAACTTCTGAAGTGATTTCTTCGATACGACGGATAGCTTCTTTAGTTGCTTCGCCGTTTGAAGAAGCGATCTTCACAGTACCATCATCTTCCAGTTCAATCGTAGTGCCCGTTTCTTCGGTCAGAGCACGGATAACTGCGCCACCTTTACCGATAACGTCACGGATTTTTTCTGGGTTGATCTTAATAACTGTGATACGTGGAGCGTGATCAGAAATATCATCACGGTGTGAACCAATCGCTTGATCCATCACGTTCAGGATATGTACACGTGCACCATAGGCTTGTTGCAGTGCGATATCCATGATTTCTTTAGTGATACCTTCGATCTTGATATCCATCTGCAGTGCAGTAATACCATCACGCGTACCCGCAACTTTGAAGTCCATGTCACCTAAATGATCTTCATCACCTAAAATGTCAGAAAGAACAACGAAATCATCGCCTTCTTTCACTAGACCCATAGCGATACCCGCTACAGAAGTCTTGATAGGTACACCGGCATCCATCAGCGCGAGAGAAGTACCACATACTGACGCCATAGAGCTTGAACCGTTAGATTCAGTGATTTCAGATACAACGCGTACGCTGTATGGGAATTCAGCCGCTGAAGGCATAACAGCGTTAATACCGCGCCATGCTAACTTACCATGACCGATTTCGCGGCGCTTAGGTGATCCCACCATGCCTGTTTCACCAACAGAGTATGGAGGGAAGTTATAGTGCAGCATGAAACGGTTAGTGCGCTCACCCATGATGCTGTCGATCTTCTGTGCATCACGTTCAGTACCTAAAGTACAAGTGACTAACGCTTGAGTTTCGCCACGAGTGAACAATGCGCTACCGTGAGTACGTGGCAATACGCCCGCTAACACACTTAAGGCACGGATCATGTCTGGTTCACGACCATCAATACGTGGCTCGCCACGGATGATGCGACCACGAACCACTTTCTTCTCTAAGCTACCCAGTAAGTTGTCAACTTCACGTAAATCAACGCTTGGATTGCTCGCTAACAAGGCTTCTTTTGCTGCTGCTTTTACAACAGAAACTTGAGCATAACGATCTTGTTTAACTTGGATTTTATACGCATCACCTAAACCAGCTTCAGCAAGCTCTTTGATTTGGGCGACTAAATCGGCATCTTGCGTTGGTGCAGTCCAATCCCAAGTTGGTTTACCGGCTTCTGCTTTAAATTCAGCAATCGCCTTGATAACCACTTGTTGTTGATCGTGACCGTAAACTACAGAACCTAACATCACTTCTTCTGGTAATGCTTGGGCTTCTGATTCCACCATTAATACTGCACCAGCAGTACCAGCAACCACTAAGTTCAGTTGGCTGGTTGCAAGTTGTGCAACACTTGGGTTCAACACGTATTCGCCATCAATGTAACCCACACGTGCAGCACCTAAAGGACCGCTGAATGGAATACCAGAAATAGCCAGTGCCGCAGAAGTACCGATCATGGAGATGATATCTGGCTCGATTTGTGGATCGACAGATACTACGGTAATGATAACTTGAACTTCGTTTTTGAAACCATTAGGGAAAAGAGGGCGAATTGGACGGTCGATCAGACGAGCGATTAATGTCTCATCTTCTGAAGGACGGCCTTCACGCTTAAAGAAACCACCAGGAATTTTACCCGCTGCGTAGGTTTTTTCTTGATAGTTAACAGTCAGAGGGAAAAAGTCACGGCCTGCATCTGCATCTTTTTTACCGACAACAGTGACTAACACTGTCGTGTCACCCATACTCGCTAAAACGGCTGCATCAGCTTGACGCGCTATAACACCTGTTTCCAGGGTGACTGTATGTTGACCATACTCAAAACTCTTTACAATAGGATTCACGTGACCCATTCCTTAATTAATGACCTTGAATTACGCGCGTAAGTATACTGCAATTCGGATCAATAGATAAAGAGCAGATAATGATGACAAATACGTAACTTTTCACTAAAGTGGTTAAATCAACAAAGAGTTGCGGTTTATATTGATACGGAAAATCTCGCCGATGGTGAATAATTATCATGAAGGATGCGCCCGATGACAGGCCGTTTTAAGTCACTGACGTGGAAACAAACTAACCTAGTCGTATTTACTGCCCTATTTTTTGCCATTGCCATTTTTATTGTTGAAATCGCTTTAGTCGTCGTATCAACCAAACAACAACTCACGACCACTCAGCAAGAACTCCTTGATTCAGTTGAACAACCTGCAGCAAATGCCGTATGGGCATTAGATGATAATTTAGCCCGTCAAACTTTAGAGGGTGCCATCAAAGTCGAACATGTTGGCTCGGCGGTGATTGAGCTGGACGATGGCTCAATGTTTGTTTCTGTCAGTAATAATAAGCAGAATAACTCACAGACTTTTATCAGTTTAAGTAATAAATTATTTGATGATCTCAAAGAAATTTCTCGTCCTTTGTATAGGCCTTTTTATTTTGAAGGTACCCAACAACAGCAACTCATTGGTACATTAACGGTTTTCTACGATACCCAAGAACTAACAAACACCCTCTTCTCGCAGTTAAGATTTAGTTTTTTTGCTACTCTCGCTCGTGCACTCTTACTCACCTTAGTGCTGTCCGTGGTATTCCATCGCTTCCTGACTCAGCCTATCGCACGCATCAGTGAGGCCATCGATAAGATCGAACCCGACTCTCCGGATGAAAATCTCTTACCTATGTCCAACGCACACAAGGATGATGAACTCGGCCTAGTGACCTCGAAATTCAACCAAATTCTTATCCAATTTAGCCAAACCCAATCCAAACTGCGCAAAATGGCGACCCGAGATCCGCTAACGGGTTTACCTAACCGCACATTATTGCTTGAAACCATCGCAGTCACTATCCAACGCTCGCGAGTACACAAACGCAGCTTTGCATTGATGTTTATCGACTTAGACCGTTTTAAGAATATCAACGATTCCCTTGGCCACGCATTAGGCGATCAATTCCTCGCTCGTATCGCCCGCATTCTCGAACGATTCGTTGGTGATAAAGGCACAGTTTCCCGCTTAGGTGGCGATGAATTTGTTATTCTGGCCGATACAGTTCACACCCCAGACCAAGCAGCAGATTTTGTAGATAAGCTACTGATCCAGCTCAATGTCCCGATTCAATTAAATGAACATGCAATTCATCCAGCGGCATCGATTGGGATTTCTATTTATCCCGAAGACGGTAACAGCGCTGAAGATTTGATCCGTCACGCTGACATTGCCATGTACAGCGCGAAAGCTGCAGGCTCGAATCAATGGGCCTTCTTCAAACAACAGATGACAGAGCGAGCAGCAGTTCGTTTACGCACTGAAGCATCTTTACATGATGCGTTAAAAAACAATGAATTTTTACTGTATTTCCAACCGAAACTTGATCTGCAAACAGGCAAAGTTATCGCCTGTGAAGCCTTGATCCGTTGGCAAAAAGACGGACGACTCATCAGCCCCATTTCCTTTATTCCCGTCGCGGAAGAGACCGGTATCATCATTCCTATAGGTCGTTGGGTGATAGAGCAAAGCTGTAAAGTACTTAGGGAATGGCAGAAAAAATATAACTATGCCATCCCAATTGCGATTAATGTTGCCTCACAGCAATTTGCCGATGCTAGTTTAGTTCCCGATATCAAACAGATGGCATTACGCTATCAAATCCAACCCGAGTTGCTGGAAATTGAAATCACTGAAACCTCGTTGATGAACGACATTGAACTCGCTATCGCTAAGCTTGAACAATTGAAATCAGCCGGATTTGGTATTGCAGTCGATGACTTTGGCACAGGGTATTCTTCACTCTCTTACCTGCGCCATTTGCCTATCACTACCATGAAAATCGATCGTTGTTTCGTTTCCGATCTACCAGGGGATAGCGCAATTGCATCGACCATTTTAATGTTGGGAAAGCAGCTTAATTTGACCATTGTGGCCGAAGGTATTGAAAACGAGCAGCAATTGGATTGGTTGAAAGAAAATCAGTGCCAAGTCGGCCAAGGTTTCTATTTTAGTCAACCTCTACCCCAAGCAGAATTTGAAGCGCTGTATATAGCAACACAAACAGCAACAATAAGTAGTCTTGATGGTTTACGTGGGGCTTAGGATACTTACATTGGCACTTAATCAATTCGATGCTTAATCACATTAAGCTAAGCATAACGGACCTAAACGTTAGACTGATTTTGGCTGTAACTTCTGTATATCTCTCGTTTGCACAATAAATATTCTGTTGAATTTTAGGCAATAAAAAAGGAGGCTAAGCCTCCTTTTTCACGTTAGTCGACGCGAAATTAACGACGTAGACCTAACTTTTGGATCAGAGCAGTGTAACGTGCTAAATCAGTACGTTTCAGGTAAGCAGTTAACTTACGACGTGAGCTAACCATACGTAACAGACCACGACGTGAGTGGTGATCATGAATGTGCTCTTTGAAGTGATCTTGCAAATGGTTGATTTGCGCAGTTAACAAAGCAACTTGAACTTCAGTTGAACCAGTGTCGTTTTCACAACGGCCAAAATCAGCCAAAATTTTTGCTTTTGCTTCAGGACTTAGTGACATGTATATCTCCAAATAAATAATATGAATCTCTAGCCGATCACTAACTCAGCCAGAGGGCGCGCTATTTTACCCATAAACCCACCCTAGCGCAATAAAAGGCGGGGACTAATGCATCAACTAATTTAATCATTTGTCGATGGATAGCGGGCTAATGCGTTTCTGCAGGTTCGTCATGGATAACAATGAGTCGTTTCGGCGCTAATAAGCCATCTTCGTTCATTGTGCCAATCCCCACAAATCGGCGAATGTCACCTAAAGTGATACGTACCAACTCATCGGTTTTCAAATCTGCATTAACTGGTACTCGAACCGCTTGACCTTGCATTAAGTAAGGAGCTATCGCATCCGGCACATTCACCTCTGGAAAATCGGCCACGGCCGTGTCCATAGGCAATAACAGAGGGTCGAGTAATACGCTCGGATCTATCTGTTGTTCATGTGCTTGAGCAACTAGCGTTTCAAGTTGTTCTAAAGTGACCATTCTGGCATAGGGATACTGTGCAACTTGGGTGCGGCGCAGCATAATCACATGGGCGCCACAACCGAGCATCTCACCGAGATCGTCTATGATAGTGCGAATATAAGTGCCCTTAGAGCAATGAATGTCTAAGGTCAGCTCATCGCCTTCAAGACCGATGAAATTTAGCTCAAATACCGTAATAGGGCGAGATTCACGCGGCACTTCTATGCCTTCACGGGCATATTTATACAGGGGCTGACCCTGATATTTCAGCGCGGAATACATAGAAGGCACTTGCTGAGTTTCACCACGGAAGAAATCAAGCGCAGTTAATAGCTGCGCCTCGGTAAAATCAATGGCGCGGGTTTGCACCACTTCACCATCGGAATCACTGGTATCTGTCCGTTCGCCAAGCTTTGCAGTGACTAAATAGCGTTTATCGGCATCCAATAGATGCTGAGAAAACTTAGTCCCTTCGCCTAAGCATACAGGTAACATACCTGTCGCTAACGGATCGAGTGCGCCCGTATGCCCAGCTTTATTCGCATTAAAAAAGCGCTTTACCCTTTGCAATGCAAAGTTAGAACTCATGCCAGTGGATTTATCCAGCAGCACTATCCCATCGATAAAACGACCTTTTGGACGACGAGCCATTAATCTTTACCTTCCGTTTCATCTGCGTCATCAGCAATATCATCACCTAAGACTTCATCTTCAACCGATGCGTCTTCGCTGCCAAATTGCTGTTGCTTCGCTTTGTCTTGGTTGATCACTTGGCTAACTAAGTTAGACATGCGCATACCTTCAACTAGCGAGCTATCGTAGATAAAACGCAGTTCAGGCATGACACGCAGCTTCATACGACCCGCCACTAAAGTGCGGATATAAGGAGCTGCGCTGATCAAAGCGTTTAGCTTTTCTTGAACGACAGCTTTGTCTTCTTCAAAAAAAGTCACAAACACTTTGGCATAGCTGAGATCGCGAGAGACGTCGACGTCATTCACAGTCACAAAGCCAATACGAGGATCTTTCATGTCGCGCTGTAGCACTTGAGCAAGTTCTTGCTGAAGCTGCTGAGCGATTCGACGAGTACGACTGAATTCTTTTGCCATAATATTTCTTACCATAGCTTAAATTGATAAGGGCGGCTAAAGCCGCCCTTATTATCGTTACAGAGTACGAGCAATCTCGACGGTTTCGAATACTTCGATTTGGTCGCCTACGCGAACATCGTTGTAGTTCTTAACGCCAATACCACATTCCATACCATTGCGAACTTCAGCAACGTCGTCTTTGAAGCGACGTAGCGATTCGAGTTCACCTTCGTAGATAACAACGTTATCACGTAGTACGCGAATTGGCGCGCTACGCTTGATGGTACCTTCGGTCACCATACAGCCAGCAATTGCACCCAGCTTAGGTGACTTGAACACATCACGAACTTCAGCCAGACCGATAATTTGTTGTTTGAACACAGGAGACAGCATACCTGTCATCGCTGCACGAACTTCATCAATCAAATTATAGATAACGCTGTAGTAACGTAAATCAACACTTTCACTTTCGATAGTCTTACGGGCTTGTGCATCGGCACGTACGTTAAAGCCAACCATGATAGCGTTAGAGGCAGCCGCTAAGGTTGCATCCGTTTCAGTCAGTGCACCCACACCGCGAGCGATGATGTTCACTTTCACTTCGTCGGTAGACAAACCAGTTAACGAATCAGTAATCGCTTCGAGTGAACCTTGTACGTCTGCTTTAAGAACGATGTTCAGTTCTTTCACTTCGCCGTCTGTCATGTTCGCAAACATGTTTTCTAGCTTAGATTTTTGCTGACGTGCCAGTTTCACATCACGGAACTTACCTTGACGATACAGGGCAACTTCGCGAGCTTTACGTTCGTCACGAACGACTGTTGCTTCATCACCTGCAGACGGAACGCCTGACAGACCTAGAATTTCAACAGGAATAGATGGACCCGCTTCAGTGATTGAACGACCGTTTTCGTCTTTCATTGCACGAATTTTACCGTACTCAAGACCACACAGAACGATATCACCTTGGCGCAGCGTACCTTCTTGAACCAGAATCGTAGCCACAGGGCCGCGACCTTTGTCCAATTGTGATTCAATGACCACACCGGCAGCCATACCATCACGTACCGCTTTCAGTTCGAGAACTTCAGCTTGCAGTAAGATACCTTCTAACAGTTCGTCAACGCCTTCACCTGTCTTAGCTGAAACGAAGGCAAACATGTTGTCTCCACCCCAATCTTCAGACATAACACCGTGTTGTGACAATTCGCTCTTAACGCGATCGATATCCGCTTCCGGTTTATCCATCTTGTTCACAGCCACGATTAATGGCACGTTACCAGCTTTAGCATGTTGAATAGCTTCGATTGTTTGCGGCATTACACCGTCATCGGCAGCAACAACTAGTACAACAATATCCGTTGCCTTGGCACCACGGGCACGCATTGCGGTAAACGCGGCGTGACCAGGAGTATCAAGGAAAGTGATCATGCCATTTTCAGTTTCAACATGGTATGCACCGATATGCTGAGTAATACCACCGGCTTCGCCAGCAGCCACTTTAGCGCGGCGAATGTAGTCGAGTAACGAAGTCTTACCGTGGTCAACGTGACCCATGATAGTCACAACTGGTGCACGAGATTCTAGCTTAATGCCATCTTCATCATCACGGTCTTGTAGCACTTGGTGCTCAAGCTCGTTTTCACGGATAAGCACAACTTTATGACCCATTTCTTCAGCAACTAGCTGGGCAGTCTCTTGATCTAACACTTGGTTGATCGTGACCATAGAACCCATTTTCATCATCTGTTTGATGATTTCAGTCGCTTTCACTGCCATTAAATGCGCAAGTTCAGAAACAGTAACAGTTTCACCGATACGCACATCACGGCTCACTGCTGCCACAGGCTTATTGAAGCCATGCGCCATAGACTCAGGTGCAGTACTGCGGTTACGCATGTGTTTTTCACGGCCGTCACGGGCATCTTTGCCGCCACGTTTTTTCGCGTTGCTCTTGTTACGAGCACGACGTCCGCGTTTTTCTTCATCCAGATCAGAAGTATCTTCAGCAGCACGAGCTACTTTAGATGTCGTGATGTGATGATCACCGTTTTTCTCAGCTTCTAAACGTTGGCGCTCTTCTTCGGCCCAGCGCTTAGAATGTTCTTCAGCGAGTAAGCGAGCAGTTTCTGCCGCTTTAGCCGCTTCTTCGTCTTGCTTACGTTTGGTTGCCGCTTCTTGCGCCGCTTTCAAACGTTCAGCTTCTAGACGAGCCGCTTCTGCTTCTGGTGACATATCTTTAACCACTTTCACTTCGGCTGCTGCTTTAGCTTTCGCCTTGGCTTCTGCTTCCACTTTTGCCTTAGCATCTGCTTCAGCTTTCACTTTTGCTGCCGCAGCAGCTTCTGCTTCGGCCTTTGCTTTTGCCAAAGCTTCTGCTTCGGCTTTCGCTTCTTCTTCAGCCTTCAGAGTAGCCTCATTAGCATCACGCTTAACGAAAGTTCGTGTTTTACGAACTTCAACTTTAACATCTTTAGATTGACCACCATTACCGGCCACACTTAGGGTCGATACGGTTTTACGCTGCAGCGTCATTTTCGTTGGCGCATTTTCGCCACCGTGCTGCTTTTTCAGATAATCCAGTAACTGCTGCTTTTCAGCTTCAGTCACTTTATCAGCTTGGCCTTTCTTAATTCCAGCCTGAGAGAATTGCTCAATCAGACGTTCAACACTTTTACCCACTTCCGTGGCCAATTTCTCTACGGTAGTATCTGCCATCAGTTAAATCCCCCTGTTGATCGACTTATGCTTCTTCGCCAAACCAACAGATATTGCGGGCTGCCATGATGAGCTCACCTGCTTTTTCTTCTGTCAATTCTTCAATTTCGATCAAATCATCAATGCCTTGTTCAGCCAAGTCTTCTAGAGTCACAATACCTTTGCTAGCGAAAACATAGGCTAAGTGTCTTTCAACACCTTCAAGTGCTAGCAACTCTTCACTTGGCTCCACACCATCCAGTGCTTCTTCAGTAGCGAGAGCTCGAGTTGAGATCGCCGCTTTTGCACGTTCACGTAAAGCTTCGACGAGATCTTCGTCAAAACCGTCAATCGCCAATAGTTCAGACACAGGCACATAGGCAACTTCTTCGAGCGACGTAAAGCCCTCATCTGCCAGTACTTGTGCAAAATCTTCATCGACATCCAGTGAGTTAACAAATAAATCAACCACCTTGGCACTTTCTGCCTGATGTTTCTTATTCATATCTTCCACTGTCATAACGTTCAGAACCCAACCAGTTAGTTGTGTTGCTAAACGTACGTTCTGGCCATTACGTCCAATGGCTTGTGCCAAACTATCGGCTTCAACAGCGATATCCATAGAATGGTTATCTTCGTCGACTATGATAGAGGCAACATCGGCTGGCGCCATGGCATTGATCACGTATTGTGCTGGATTATCATCCCACAACACGATATCAACACGTTCGCCACCCAGTTCATTCGAAACGGCTTGTACACGCGCACCGCGCATACCCACACACGCACCGATAGGATCGATACGGCGATCATTCGACTTAACGGCGATCTTAGCGCGAGCGCCTGGATCACGAGCAGCGCCCATTATTTCAATCAGTTCGTCAGCGATTTCAGGCACTTCAACACGGAAAAGCTCGATCAGCATTTCAGGTTTAGTACGGCTTAAGAATAACTGTGCACCACGAGCTTCTGGACGTACTGAGTACAATAATGCACGCACACGGTCACCAGGGCGGAAAGATTCGCGTGAAATTAAGTCTTCACGGAACAATACGCCGTCAGCGTTATTACCTAAGTCAACCACTACGCTCTCGCGAGTTGCTTTTTTGACCACACCAGTGATTAACTCACCTTCTTGATCTTGGAACTGCTCAACCACTTGCGCACGTTCAGCTTCACGTACTTTCTGTACGATCACTTGCTTAGCGGTTTGAGTGGTAATACGGTCAAACACCACTGACTCGATATCGTCTTCGATAAACTCGCCAGGCTGGATGTCCGGATTTTCGTAACGTGCCGCTTCTAAAGTGATTTCACGATAAGGGTTTTCTAACGCTTCACCGTGGTCATCAACTACCATCCAACGACGGAAAGTATCATAACCACCGGTTTTACGATCGATAGCAACACGAACGTCAATATCACCTTCGTACTTTTTCTTGGTTGCTGTGGCCAGAGCAATCTCTAGCGCTTCAAAAATTTTCTCGCGTGGAACGGCCTTTTCATTTGAAACCGCCTCAGCGACTAGCAGAATCTCTTTATTCATCTCGTCTTGCCTCGTTCACCTTGAAACCATCAAAACTTAGCGATTAAGTTGCCTTTGCGGATATTATCCAATGCGACAACTAACTCTTTACCATTCACTTTCAGCGAGAGCATTTGCCCGTCGACCGCAGTGATGGCGCCTTTTAAATTACGACTGCCGTCAACCGGCATAGTCAATTGAAGCTTTACATCCTCGCCTACATAGCCCGCGTACTGCTCAGCAGTAAATAAGGGTCTATCTACGCCTGGCGAAGAAACCTCTAGGGTATATTCTGTAGAAATAGGATCTTCAACATCGAGTACAGCACTGACTTGGCGACTTGCATTGGCACAATCTTCAATATTGATACCATTCTCACCATCAATGAACACTCGCAGTGTGGAATGCTTACCCGCTTGAACATATTCAATGCCCCACAGCTGAAAGCCTAATGCTTCCACAGGTACTTTGAGCATTTCTGCCAGTCTGAATTCTAACGTTGCCAAGATTGACCCCCGAAAAAACAAAAAAGGGCTTAATAGCCCTAGTACAACGCCACATACGAAGCATGCGACAAATTTAAAAGTCCCAGATAACAAAAAACCCCGTAATCACGAGGTCATTAATTTCAAGAACCTGTAAACCATAACGAATTCAAAAACTATTCGTTACTAGGAGCTGGTTGCGGGGGCCGGATTTGAACCGACGACCTTCGGGTTATGAGCCCGACGAGCTACCATGCTGCTCCACCCCGCGTCAACTGTGTGCAAGTATATTGACTATCGTCATTTCTTGCAATAACTAAGAGAGAACTTATCTCGTCTATCTTAGTTATATTTGGTGCCGAGAGCGGGACTTGAACCCGCACGACCGTTAGGTCACAGCCACCTCAAGGCTGCGCGTCTACCAATTTCGCCACCTCGGCGACACCTTTTACTAGTCAGGAATTTTCGTTTCTGACTTTTGGGTTCCTTGCTCAACTGGTTGGGTAACCTGTTCAGTGTCTGAACCTAAATCTTTCCATGAATCTTCATTTTTTGCGTGGTTTGCACTTAAATTACCAATAAGCAGACTTAAAGTGAAAAACGCAATGGCAAGAATCGCCGTACTGCGTGTCAGGAAATTACCTGAACCGCTTGAACCAAAAAGAGTACCTGATGCACCGGCGCCAAAAGAGGCCCCCATGTCAGCTCCCTTACCTTGCTGAATTAATACTAAGCCTATTAGACCTAATGCAACCAACAAGTAAATAACTACTAGAACTTCATACATATTATGCGCTCATCGCTATGGTACACAGACTTAAAAACTCGCTAGAGTTTAAGCTAGCACCGCCAATCAGTCCACCATCAACATCAGGTTGGGCAAATAAATCTGCAGCATTACTCGGTGTCACACTACCACCGTAGAGAATCCTGATATTTTCTCCGATAAACGGAGACACTTCAGAGAGGCGTTTGCGAATAAACGCATGAACTTCTTGTGCCTGCTCTGGTGTAGCACTTTTACCTGTTCCTACAGCCCAAAGCGGCTCGTAGGCGATAATAGCGTTATCAAAAGCCATAGTGCCATTTTTCTGGATCACTATATCCAACTCTTCAGCAATCACCTCAAAGGTGCGTCTTGCTTCACGTGCTGGACCTGACTCACCCACACATAAAATTGGAGTTAAGCCATGCTTTTGTGCAGCGGCGAATTTCTCCGCTACGATATTACTCGTCTCTCCGTACATACGGCGACGTTCTGAATGCCCGATAATTACATATCGACATCCTGAATCTTTGAGCATCTGACCTGAAACTTCTCCGGTATAAGCGCCAAAGTCATGTTGACTTAGGTTTTGTGCGCCCATCCTAACAAGTGAACCGTCTAACGCTTCCTTGTTTGCTTCTAGCAGTTGCCTAACGCTCTCTAGATAGATAGAAGGCGGGCATAAAACCACTTCAGCTGAATCATTTTGGAGCTTAGAGGCAAATTTTTTGAACAACTCTTGGGCTAATGCCGCACTGCCGTTCATCTTCCAATTGCCAGCTACCATAGGACGTCTGAGTGCCATCACTGTCTCCTCTGAAAGCGGCGTGAATAATAGCGAACCACTTATTAAGTTACAATAGCTAAATTCGAATTTTTTCAGATATCAGGTTGGAATGCTTATTTTTTACACTCCAAAGCTGTTTTCTGTTCATTTGTGCAGCTAACACCTTAATTTTAAATTGGTATCAGCCGCACTCATTACAAAATTAGCAAATATTAGCTTGCCGATTTTACCGCATCCGCAATCAAATTTGCGTGCGCCAATACTGCCCTATGATCGTCACCTTCAACCATGACACGGATCAAAGGTTCAGTGCCTGATTTACGTAATAATACTCGGCCACGCACGCCCAGTTGAGATTCAACCTGTGCCTGCGCCGCTTTAACTTTATCTGACTTAAGAGGGTCGTGCTCGCCTTCAAAACGCACATTGACTAACACCTGCGGCAACATTTCCATCGCAGAAGTCAGTTCTTCTAGCGTGGCATTCTGACGACGCATAGCCGCTAACACTAAAATCCCCGCAACGATGCCATCACCAGTTGTGCCGTGATCAAGATTGAGGATATGCCCTGAATTTTCACCGCCAATGCGCCAATCGAGTTCTTTAAGTAGTTCCATCACATAACGGTCGCCCACTTTCGAACGCGCAAAGGGGATGTCTAATGCTTGCAAGGCGAGATCAAGCCCAAGGTTTGACATTAACGTACCAACTACACCACCGCGTAATACGCCACGGGATTTCGCATCACAGGCCAGAATATATAAAATTTGATCGCCGTCGATCACTTCGCCTTTGCTGTTGACCATCATAATACGGTCACCGTCACCGTCGAGTGCAATACCTAAATCGGCACTTTCGACTAGAACGGTTTCACAAATTTTGCCCATGGACGTCGCGCCCACTTTATCATTGATGTTCATCCCGTTGGGTTTATCACCAATGGCAATCACCTCGGCTCCTAACTCACGAAACACAGCTGGCGCTATGTGATAAGTTGCGCCATGGGCACAATCAACCACAATTTTTAGCCCAGTTAACGTGTGTTCTGCAGGAAAATTACCTTTGCAATACTCAATATAACGGCCACGGGCATCTTCAATACGCGATACCTTCCCCAATAGATGTGACTCAACACAAACGAGAGGCTTTTCAAGCTCTGCTTCAATTTCTAGCTCTAGGTTATCGTCTAACTTACTGCCGTCGGTGGAGAAAAACTTAATACCATTATCGTAATACGGATTGTGTGACGCGCTGATCACCACCCCTGCTTCGGCGCGAAACGTGCGCGTCAAATAGGCTACAGCTGGCGTTGGCATAGGTCCCATTAACATCACATTAAGGCCTGCAGCAGAGAGGCCAGCTTCTAATGCCGACTCAAACATATAGCCCGAAATACGGGTATCTTTACCTATGATCACCTTTTTGGTACCACTGCGGGATAACACGCGCCCCGCCGCCCAACCTAACTTAAGCGCGAGCTCAGGCGTCATTTGACCTGAACCGACTTTTCCCCGAATACCGTCAGTTCCAAAAAATTTACGTTCTTTCATATCGCTCCACAAACTCAAATGTGTCCCAATGATTTGGGATCATAATATTAATTAAATGCTTAACGAGAGCATAACGATGCTTAAAAATACGCTTGTGTCGCTTGTAACACCTTGAGCATATCCACAGTTTCAGTAACATCATGCACACGAATGATATGAGCGCCCTTTTGGGCCGCTATCATAGCGCCAGCAAGGCTCCCAGCAAGACGTTCTGAGGTCGGTTTTGCTAAGAGGTTTCCTATCATGCTCTTACGAGACAATCCTATCAATATCGGTAAATCAAACTGGGCAAAACTGTCGAGCTTCGCCAGTAATTCATAGTTATGTTCTAAGCTTTTACCAAAACCAAATCCCGGATCGAGTATTAATAATTCACGGGGGATCCCTGCTCGCAAACAAGCTTCAATCCGCTCAGTTAAAAAGGCAGAAACTTCTTCAATAACATTATGGTAAGTCGGTGCAAATTGCATGCTTTTGGGTTCGCCTTGCATATGCATTAAGCATATGGGGACTTGCAACTCTGCAGCAGCTTCAAGCGCACCGGGTTCCATCAGAGCGCGTACATCGTTAATCAAATGTGCGCCCGCAGCAACAGCTTGACGCATGACTTCAGGCTTACTGGTATCGACCGAAATCCACACATCATGGTGCGCCGCAACATATTTCACCAACGGGATCACCCGCGCAAGTTCATCGGCTAAGCTCACCTCGGCGGCGCCAGGTCTTGTCGACTCACCGCCAATGTCTATCATTCCCGCGCCTTGAGCCACCATGTCATCGGCATGCTGACAGGCAAGCTCATAGGAAGAATATTGACCACCGTCGGAAAAAGAATCGGGAGTGACATTAAGAATACCCATCACAATGGGCGAAGATAACGCGAGGCGTTTAGTGCCAGCAATCAGTTCAAACACGCATTTACTCCTGTAATACGAACACTTACGATTTTACTCACTGGCATAACTTGCGTCATTAATTTCAAGCCTTCATTTTCTATCCGAAAAGACCAATGTCAGAAGATAAATATCAATGGTGGCAGAGAGTATTAATGACAGCGCAGTCAAATTGCTACAAGGTAAAACAAGAAAACCCCTTTACGGAGTTTTCTTTAGTTTCACAACACATTACTTAGCTGGAGATTCATCAGGATCTTTCAGTTCTGGCTCAGCAGGTGCAGTCACACTGTCTTCAGCTTTCGCTGCTGGTTCACCATGACCATTGCCTTTATCGTTAGAACCACTGTCATCCACTTGCCAATCAGCAGGCTGACGCACTTCACGACGTTTCATTAAATCGTCAATTTGAAGTGAATCAATGGTTTCATACTTCATTAAAGCTTCTTTCATTGAGTGCAGAATATCGAGGTTATCCGTCAATATCTGTCTCGCTCTAGCGTAGTTTTTGTCGATAAAGACTTTTACTTCAGCATCGATAATAGTTGCAGTTTCATCGGACATCGCTTTGGCTTTACCCATGCTGCGACCTAAGAAGACTTCACCATCTTCTTCTGCATACAGCAATGGACCTAACTTGTCCGAGAAGCCCCACTGAGTCACCATGTTACGCGCAATAGATGTCGCGTATTTGATGTCCTGTGATGCGCCAGTCGACACTTTCTCAGTACCGTAGATAAGCTCTTCTGCTAAACGACCACCGTAGGCGACCGAAATTTGGCTTTCTAACTTACGACGGCTTTGACTTACCGAGTCTGCTTCGGGTAAGAAGAAAGTCACACCTAGAGCACGGCCGCGAGGAATAATAGTCACCTTGTGCACAGGATCGTGCTCTGGCACTAAACAACCCACTATCGCATGGCCCGCTTCGTGGTATGCGGTCATTTCTTTTTCGGCTTCAGACATCACCATAGAACGGCGCTCAGCACCCATCATGATTTTATCTTTTGCACGCTCAAATTCTTCCATGCCTACAACTCGGCGATTTCCGCGAGCCGCAAACAGGGCAGCTTCGTTCACTAAGTTAGCTAAATCAGCACCCGAGAAACCTGGCGTACCACGGGCAATCACACTCGCCTTCACATCTTCAGAAAGCGGCACTTTACGCATATGCACTTTCAAAATCTGCTCACGACCACGCACGTCTGGTAAACCAACGACCACTTGACGGTCAAAACGACCCGGACGTAATAACGCAGAATCGAGTACATCTGGACGGTTAGTTGCCGCGATAACAATAACGCCTTCATTACCTTCGAAGCCATCCATCTCAACCAGCATTTGGTTCAGTGTTTGCTCACGTTCATCATGACCACCACCTAAACCCGCGCCACGTTGACGACCGACCGCATCGATTTCATCGATGAAGATAATACAAGGTGCAGATTTTTTCGCTTGTTCAAACATGTCACGCACACGGGATGCACCGACACCAACAAACATTTCCACGAAATCAGAACCTGAAATAGTGAAGAAAGGGACTTTAGATTCACCCGCAATGGCTTTCGCCAGCAAGGTTTTACCTGTACCTGGAGGACCCACCATCAGTACGCCCGTTGGAATTCGGCCGCCCAATTTTTGGAATTTAGTTGGGTCACGCAGGTAATCAACCAGCTCTTTCACTTCTTCTTTTGCTTCATCACAACCGGCAACATCGGCAAAAGTAGTTTTAATCTGATCTTCGCTCATCAGCTTGGCTTTGCTCTTACCAAAGGACATAGCGCCTTTGCCACCGCCGCCTTGCATCTGGCGCATGAAGAAAATCCATACCCCGATAAGCAATAACATCGGGAACCAAGAGATGAAGATTTGGGTAAGGAACCCTGACTCTTCGGCTTCTTGGCCCTTCATAGTGATGCCTTTACGATCAAGATCATTAATTAAATCTTGGTCATATAACGGCATGATAGTAGTGAATTTTTCACCAGTTCGTTTAGCACCTTCAATAGTACGTTGGTCGCTCTTAACTTCAACAGTTGCGACCTGTCCATCACGGACATTATCTAAGAAGGTAGAATAATCCATCTTCTGCGATGACGAAGAAGAGGGGGAGTAACCCTGAAACACTGACATCAGCACAACGGCGATGACAACCCAGAGTATTAGATTTTTTGCCATGTCACTCAAATTACTAGACCTCATTAAGTCTTGCGATTATTAACGCTAGGTTACTACAACTTGTACCCAGTCGCCACAAGATAGACTTCGCGGGAACGAGCCCGTGAAGAGTCTGGTTTACGTGTTTTAACGACTTTAAACACTGCTTTTACCGCTTTCATGTATTCGTCAAAGCCCTCCCCCTGAAAGACTTTTACCGCAAAACAGCCATTAGGAGCCAATACTTGATGGCACATATCTAACGCCAATTCCACTAAATACATGGCACGGGGCTGATCAACACTATCTGAACCACTCATGTTGGGTGCCATATCAGACAACACAACGTCAACTTTAGCATCACCGACGCGAGTAAGTAATGCTTGAAGGACTTTATCTTCACGAAAATCCCCTTGCAAAAAATCGACGCCGACGATGGGATCCATAGGCAAAATGTCACAGGCGATGACTTTACCTCTATCTCCCGCTAATTTAACTGCCACTTGAGACCAACCTCCCGGAGCAGCACCGAGATCAACCACAGTCATGCCTGGGCGAATTAGTTGATCCTTTTGCTGGATCTCTTCAAGCTTAAACGCAGCGCGAGATCGCAAGCCCATTTTTTGGGCGAGTTTGACATAGTGATCATCAAAGTGTTCTAGCATCCAGCGATTAGAACTGGCCGTACGTTTTATACCTGACATTTAAAATCCGCAACAATTGAGAGTTACACAAAGGCTATATAAGGGTAGAATAGCCGTTTTTCAACAGTAACTCAGCAAAAGTTGGTAGAAATGAACTTAACAACCAAACAAAAACAGCATTTAAAAGGTCTAGCGCATCCGCTAAAGCCAGTGGTGCTGCTTGGTGCCAATGGATTGACTGAAGGTGTACTCGCTGAAATTGAAAGCGCACTCGCTTATCATGAACTGATTAAAGTGAAAGTAGCCTCTGCCGACAGAGAGCTAAAAAATGCCATCGTTGATGCCATAGTACGTGAAACTCAATCCGCAAAAGTGCAACTTATTGGTCATATTCTGGTGATTTATCGTCAATCACCAGAAATGAAAATTGCTTTGCCAAAGGCAAAGTAATTTTTCTTGATTTTATCGTGTTAACAAAAAGGCCATTCAATCGAGTGGCCTTTTTGTTTTCGCTGTTAATTTAAACGATTAGCATAGCCCTAAGGTGTTTCAGAAATCACTTGTTCCTTATAATGCTCAGGCGTTAAGCCTAATAACTCAGGCAATGAGGTACCAACTGAAATCGAAGAGAATGTGCCGGTTAATATACCGATAAACATTGCAATCGAAAATCCTTCCAGCGGCCCACCGCCCATGATCCACAGCGCACCGACCGTCATTAAGGTTGTCCCTGATGTCACCATAGTGCGAGAAAACGTCGCCACAATTGCTTGGTTGTTAATGTCTTGAATCGCAAGCTTTGGCTTAGCAATCAATAATTCACGAATACGGTCAGCGATAATGATCGAATCGTTTAAGGAATAACCTAAAATCGCCAGCACAGCCGCAAGTATCGTTAAATTAAACTCCATCTGAGTCAAGGCGAAAAATGCCAGCACGAACACTACGTCATGCACTAAAGCGAATAGGGCACCCGATGCGAGTCGCCATTCGAAGCGATAACTTAAATAACCTAATATCGCCAGCATAGCGACTAACAGCGCCAAACCGCCCTGCTCTGCCAATTCTTGACCAATCTGCGGCCCGACAACACTGCTGTTAAGCACTTGCACTTCAGAGTTAAGCGGCGCTAATACCTGCTGAATATCGATATTACCTTGCTCTGTATCGGCACTCTTTATATCGGAATAGCGCAACACCCAACGTCCCGGCTCACTGGCGGAGACTACACTCACCTCTTGCTGATAAGCGGCATTAAGTAAAGGTTGCAATTCACTGCTGGTAATTTTTCTATCGATCTGCACTTCGGTGACGACACCGCCAGTAAAATCTAAGCCCCAGTTAAAACCTTTCACGCCGATGATGGTTAATGACACTAGCATCAACAAAATTGAGATAGCACTCGAAACATAACGCCATTTAGTTAGATTAATATTTTTCATGATTATACCTTCACATGACGGCTAGCATCACGTCCATAAACTAAGTTGATCAAGGCCCTTGAAGCAAAGATACCGGTAAACATGCTGGTCAATAGACCTAGACCTAAGGTCAAGGCAAAACCTTGGATTGGACCATTACCTATGGAGTAAAGCACCACTGCAGTAATCATAGTGGTGAAGTTGGCGTCGAAAATGGTAGAAAACGCGCTATCAAACCCCGTATCAATTGCCAGCGCAAAACTGCGACCTTCCTTTAACTTATCTTTTATTCGTTCGAAAATCAGTACGTTGGTATCGACCGCCATACCGACGGTTAACACCAAACCCGCAATACCAGGTAAGGTCAACACAGCGCCAGGGATAAGCGCCAGTAAACCAAACAGGATCACCATATTGGAGATCAGCGCTATATTCGCCACCCAACCGAGACGGCGATACCAAAGCGCCATAAACAGCAAGGTGATCCCCATCCCTAAACCAAGGGCAGCAAAACCGTTTTCAATGTTTTCAGCACCCAGAGTCGGGCCAATAGTGCGCTCTTCAACAATAGTCACTGGCGCCGTCATAGAGCCAGCTCGCAGTAACAGAGCTAATTGTTGTGCTTCTTGATAGGAGCCTGCCCCCGTAATGCGAAAACGATCTCCAAGTTGGGATTGAATAGTCGCAACACTGATAATCTCTTGTGTTTGCTTTGCCTTACCTTGCTCATCACGGCTGTATTCACTGTAAGACGTCGCCATAGGTTTGCCGATATTGGTACGGGAAAAGTCAGACATTTTCTGCCCGCCCACACGGTCAAGGTTAATGTTCACCTCCGCCATGCCCATCTCGCCTAAACTCGCCCTCGCATCGACAATATGATCGCCACCCAGTACTGGTGTGCGGCTCACATAAATAGGCTTACCAGACTTGTCATTGAGTACCATAGCATTAACGGAGCCAGACTCTTTAACCTCGAAAAAGGCCAAACTCGCCGTAGCACCGATAACATTCTTGGCAGCGGCAGGATCTTGTACTCCAGGCAATTCAATCCGAATTCGATGCTCCCCTTGACGCTGCACTAAAGCTTCAGTGATACCGAGTTCTTCAATACGGCTGCGCATCACTTGTAAGTTTTGCTGCACTGTCAAGTTACGCAGTTTCGTTTGCTCTTCTTGGCTCAACTTAATCAGTAAACCCGCGCCATCAGCATTGGATAGCTGCCAATTAGGATAGGACTCTTTCATCATTTGACGCACGGCAGCACGGGCGTCATTATCGGGCAACGTCATGTTTAACTGATGACTTTGGTCCAAATGCACGCTAGCACCACGAATTTTCTGTTCACGGATGAATTGACGTAGCGAATCAACAAGCGTCTCGGCCTGAGTTTGATAAACAGGATCAATATCAACATCGAGTAAGAACTGTACGCCACCGCGCAAGTCGAGCCCGAGTTTAATCGGCTGAAAGCCTAAGTTTTGTAACCAACTTGGCGCCGCACTGGCAAGGGATAAAGTCAATTCTTTTGGCTCTGCGACCATAGAAGAGACTAAAGTTTTGACTAAGGTTTGTTGGTTATCCGCATCGAGGACAATTAAGGTTTCACCATTTTTTTGGTCGATACGTTTGACCGTCACGCCTTCAGCTTGCAGCTTATCTCGAAGGGCAATAGGTGTGAGCGTTAACCCCGCCTTCGCGCCCACCTGCACCGCAGCATCCTCACCGTAAAATGTCGGCAAAGCACTGAATAGCATCACGATAATAGTGACGATAAGCACTAAGTATTTCCAAGCTGAATAGTGATTTAGCAGCCGTTGATTGGGTTTTCTTTCCATGGGATTAACTCGCTATTTAACGCTCAGCATTTGAATCAAATCGCTAAGCGAACATATTGATATCAGTCCGAAACACATGATTGAGTACCAGCGGCTAAGCTCGTAAGGCTCAAATCATCACTGCTTACTTAAGCAGCTATAAAAAGTTTCGGTGAGTACAAAAAGGCAACAGCATGAAAAATCGATAAGATTAGGCTCCTATCAACGTCATGCCTAAATAGGCGAGCTAAGCGGCTTGTTGGCTAAATCGATATTGAAGATTTGAGACTTTCCAACCCGAAATTCGGGCGGGGGAAGAAACAGCAGAAAGCGTCCAATCTGATGTGATATCAAGATCGGTGGGTTCAACGACATTGGATGTCGGTTCGGCAGTAAAGTCTACAGCGAGTACATATACTGGCTTGACCTCACGCACATCGTGCTGGGCAAGACTGATAAATCGCGGCGAATTTATCGGGGCAAAATCTAAGTCATCTGAATGACTCACATAGTCAGAACTCGGACAAGGTGCTGGCTGTGATTCTAATTCTGAGTCTGAACTGACTAGATCGGTATCATGACTATTCGGTGAGCCGCAGCTTTCAACGGTTTGCGCATCAGACTGTGCATTAGATTGGGCGATAACATCGGCATCGGGTAAGCTTTGAGGCTCAGCGCTTCGCTTTGCATGGGGAGTAGAGCTATCAAGACTCACAGTATGCATCTGAGCATAATGGCGAGCTGCATCACTGCGCTGTACTGAGGGTTTTGGCGCATAGCTAGCCGAGTGCGCAATCAACATGATCGCCACGCAAACTAACATCAATCCTGTACGCCAATGTTTGACCAAAGCGTGCCCTCTTATAAAACGTTATCAAACTAAAGATGAACCTATTCACTGTTCGCTTTTGATGCTTAACTGTGGGTCCATAAAGTGAAACTCGCGCAAAAAAACAAAATACACATTTGGCCAATGTTGATTTTGCTAGGATGGCAGCTTAGGTAAAAACCTACAAAGAGACAAATTAAACTTTGTCCATCTTACCCCGAATTCAACGCTGAAGCGCGATCGATATCCTTGGCTAAAGCCCTAAATTCGAGCCCTAAACTCAAGCCGTAAACAAACTTAATTCGCGGATAACAAAAAAACCGCCCTAGGACGGTTTTAGCGATATCGCATGAGTCACGCTCACAACACTATAAGCAAAGTATTATAAGCAGATTATAAATACTGTACTGAGATGATTTCGTAATCTGTCATACCACCTGGCGTAGTAATAGATACTTCATCACCTTCATTTTTGCCGACTAAGCCACGAGCTATTGGTGAATTCACTGAAATCAGGTTTTCTTTAATATTCGCTTCGTCATCGCCGACTATGCGATAAGTCACTTCGACATCGGTATCAAGATTTAAAATAGTCACAGTGGCGCCAAAAATGATACGACCGTTATTCACCATCTTAGTGACGTCGATAATTTGCGCGTTAGATAACTTACCCTCAATATCACGGATACGTGCTTCACAAATACCTTGTTCCTCACGAGCCGCATGGTATTCCGCGTTTTCTTTCAAGTCGCCTAACTCTCTCGCTGAAGCAATTGCTTCAGTGATTTTAGGGCGACGGTCAAACTTGAGAATATCTAACTCTTTACGCAGCTGCTCTGCACCGACAACTGTCATAGGAACCTTAGTCATAACTTCTTTCGTCTCCTTTAAAACAAAAGCAACCCGTGCCAACGCTAAGGTCAACACAGTCAAATGAGGGTGGAATTGCGCTATTCTAATCGTTATGCGCTTTTGATGCACCAAGAACAATGCATTGACGCAGCTTACCCAACCTTAAGCAGAGTTACCAGTAATCAAATTCAAATCTGTATACCTAAGGAAATTTCGCACACGTTTTAGTACGAAATGAATACAAAAATGCCCACTCGCCATTTAGACCGTGGGCATTAGGACTCAAAGCAAAAACCTCAAATTAGAGGTTAACTCACTTATTCAAGCCCAGCCTCAAAGGTCAAAAAGATTTCGCTAACCGTTTTATCAGCAAGGGATTTATCTGAATTAGGGCGCTCAATTGCCGCATGTAAGAGATAACGTCCTGCTGAAGGTAAGATCATTGAAACTTTACCGTCTTTATCTGAGGTAAATTCGATTTCCTCTGGTTTGTTACGATATAAGCTACCGTCTTTCATAATGGCGACTTTAACGCCTTCAACGGGCTTACCATCGAAAACAAATTGCAGGGTAGCAGCTTCGTTCTCAACAATATCTGCAGGATGAGTCACAGGCACTAGTTCTAAATATTCCCCCTTAGGCTTTAACACTTCCTCAGTTGGCTTATTACGTGTGACATAGGTTTCAACCCGCGACACATTTAAAGAACTTTCAAGTTCATAGGCTCCCTTTGGCATAGCAGCAGTTGTGGCTTTTTTATCCATACGGCTGCGTACAACCCCTTCTTTTCCTTTAACTTTATACTGAGAAAAATAACGAGGTGAAACTTCTTTTTCAAACTTATAAGTGCCATCTTGCATCAGTTGTACATCAAACACCGACTTACGTCCGCCCGTGTAACTTGAACTTGGAGACGTTGGTTTTCCATTTGGCTGTAATACACGCACATCACTGGCACTAAAAGGTTTATCCATCATAAACACTTGATTGCTGGCAGACACATCTGAGGTAATCCACACAATTTCTTCACTTTCAGCCGAAACGTTGAAGTGGCTAGGTAAAATCCATCTGTCGTGGCTACTTGCCAATGGGCTAATACAAAGTGTGCCAAGTAATGCAATAAGACGTAATTTCATACCTTTTCCTTAAGTTTAACAATTAATAGACGGGCTAAATATGTAATGGATTGACTCAATGAGCCATGCCGCTTAAGCGTATGTCGATAACGCCAGTTTCTGTCGTGGCGGGCAACTGCACAGAGAAATCTCCCGCAGCTAAATCGATATTTTGTCGTACAAGATCGCGACCACCGTGTTCACGCACCACTTCAATAAATACAGTGTAAGTGGCTGGTTCAAGCACTTTTCCCGCCTCATCTCTTAAATCCCAATCGATTTTGTAATGACCCGCGGGACGTGTCGCAGATGCTATTCCGTCAACAAAACTCATATCTTCGCGTCCGGCTTTACGCCACCAACGACGGATATCTTTCAACCATTTATGGCCTTCATCCCATACCCAAAGGCTTAAGGTTTTAACCGTTTGCCCCTTGGCATCCTCAACCCATACGGCCACATAAGGTCTGTGATATTGCCCTTCGGTAATTTCAGGCAAGGTTAAATCGACTGTCATTTTAGGCGTCGCAAACGCCACAGAACTGACAAACAAAGCACTCACCGCAATGGTGCGAATAAGATGACGCATACTCGGCCTACACTCCTTATGGAACAAAATAAACATACACAAGCCCGCAACTACTGCTGACGAGTACCATGTATAACAATGACTTTTTGAGGCGCTTGGTTTGAGGCAGCAACAAATAAGCCCCAGTGAGCGAAAATAAAATGATAAGCACAGCGCTGAGATCGAGTATCCAAGCCCAAGCTGTGCCTGTGTTACGGCCCTTATGCAAATCATTCACTACGGCAACGACACCGTAATCTAAGGTTTCGACATAGGCTTGTCCGTCGAGTAAGTCCAATGTCAGGCTGCGGTAAGTGCCGGGCCCTTTGCTGACTAAACTAATTTCATCTTCATCGATATCGGCGCTCGCCATATCCATAGCCCATTCACTTTTCAACCAATGACCCGCAGCCAGACGCCATTGTGAGTCTTGGGCATTAACGGGTAACAAATAGGCGGGGATTGGCACTTGCTCCCGCTTAGGTTCCTGATCAGCTTGAGAAAACCAATTAGGATGATTTAACGTTATACCTGTCACCGCAAAAAACAGCATCAGCAACAATAAAGCCATAGACACATAAACATGAATAATGCGGGCAAAGGACAAAGACGACTTACTGACTCTTAATTTCAATGATGCACTCTCAAAAACAAACCGAAGAGAAATACCTCCAGAGTCTGCTTTCCCTATGCAGCTAAAGAGAGAAATGAGCTGCATTAAACTAATTTAATGCGCCGAGATTAAATGAGATCGATTATCAAACAGAACAAAGTTTACAAACTTTACATATTCAATACTGAAAAAGAAGTTAAAAAGTAAGAAGAAAAATAAGTGCCAAAAATAAAGCACTTAGGGGTAAATCTGTTTTTAGCACTCAAAAACCATTACCCTCGATTAAATTAGCAGCAAATAATTTATTGTATCACCTGTAAATACCTTTCAAATTCAAAAGGATAAAATCCAACATTTGGGCTATTTTTTTTGCTTAAAATTTACTTTGCTCCCCTCTCGTTTACCTTATGCCAATCAGCTACAATCCGCCGCCGGCGACTTGCTGGTACTTCCAAGGAAATATCATCTTGAGTACATCTCTGCTCAAAAAAATGCGCTGCCTGCATATTGTGTGGCTCGCATTAATGCTCAACGCCTGTGTTGCACCACTATTATTAATGTCACCTCAAGGCCAGCTCATGTGGGCCTTGCTTAAACCCCTTGTCGGTTTAGATCCGAACGATGTCGGATTATTCGAACAACCGCTCATCAAGAACCGTATGCAGGAATTGCTGGGTAAAAATTACGATACCACCCTGTCCCTGCTCAAAACGGCCGACAAGATCCAACAGGAAGGTCCACTCATCTACTTAGTGTCAACTTACACCCCGGTCCCCGAAATGGCCGAAAAAGCGGGTCTAGTTTGGAACTCAGACACCAACCAAATGGCAGTCATGCTGATGAAAGGCGGTGCACCCTTAGTGATTTCTGAGCAATTCAGTAATCAGGCAGAAAAACGGGTCCCAAGTTGGCCGAAGGAATTAGCCGACTATACGGATCCACAGAAGTTACAACAAAAAGCCTTAGAAGCGGGCGCAAATCAAGTACAGCAACAGTTAGCAATACCTGATGCAGTCAAAGCCGTTGCAACAGGTGATGTTAAAGCGGCCCAAGGTGCCGTTATTGATAGTGCGGTCACAGAGAATGCCGTCATTAAGAATGCTGCAATGCCAATCAATATCACTGAAGCAGCTGCAAAAGTCGCCGTTCCAGCGGCTCCAGCGGATCCTGCAGAAATAAAATCGCCACCCGTTGCTCCTGAAGTCAAAAAGCAATAAAACGGATCACCACAGTGCCAGCTCAAATGGCACTGTGGATTAACTTTGAAAATAGCTGAATTGCCACAACCAACGGGAATTATAGAGACAAGGGAAAGGCTGGAAGGGCTAATATTGAAGGGAAACTGAAAGCAAAATAACGCTAAGCTGAAAATAGTTAAAAGTTAAAAAGCAAAAAGCCTGTCCGAAGACAGGCTTTTTAACTTTTTGGCTGGGGTACAAGGATTCGAACCTTGGGATGCCGAGATCAAAACCCGGTGCCTTACCACTTGGCGATACCCCAATAAACTGTGTTTAATCTTCTATCGAAGATTGCATTTTGATGGTACGGGAAGAGAGACTTGAACTCTCACACCTCGCGGCACCAGAACCTAAATCTGGCGTGTCTACCAATTTCACCATTCCCGCATCAAAATGTACCAAAATTGTCTATTCAACATTTTTGGATTTTTCTCTGATAAATCACTTTAACAGAGTTAAATATGGTAGCAATGGCGGGACTTGAACCTGCGACCCCAGCATTATGAGTGCTGTGCTCTAACCAGCTGAGCTACATTGCCAATGGCTGGGGTACAAGGATTCGAACCTTGGAATGCCGAGATCAAAACCCGGTGCCTTACCACTTGGCGATACCCCAATCAACTTGGAAACTGAGAAAAAATGGCTGGGGTACAAGGATTCGAACCTTGGAATGCCGAGATCAAAACCCGGTGCCTTACCACTTGGCGATACCCCAACTAACTCTGTTTCAAACATCCGCTATCGCCGATGTTTCTAAATTCATATATCTAAAAAATGGTACGGGAAGAGAGACTTGAACTCTCACACCTTGCGGCACCAGAACCTAAATCTGGCGTGTCTACCAATTTCACCATTCCCGCACAGTTTCATGTTTACATCGTGAAGAGATGCTAGCAATCAATGCTAGAGTAAAATCGTGATTCATTTTATATAAGAAATTTATCTTAAATAAAATGGTAGCAATGGCGGGACTTGAACCTGCGACCCCAGCATTATGAGTGCTGTGCTCTAACCAGCTGAGCTACATTGCCACATCGATATTACGCGCCCCTCTCAGCGAGGAACGGGGCGTATTATGCTTATTCAAGGTATCTAGGTCAACAGCTTTTTTTCGCTATTTCCCTTAGGTTAAGCTGTTCGGCTATTACTTCACCAAACTGAGCAACAGATGTGCTAAATAACACCTTGTTGCTCATACTTAGCTTAATTTATCGAGACTTACAGCGTGAATAAGCTTTGTTATACGTTAAACAGGAAATGCATCACATCGCCATCTTTAACGATATAGGTTTTACCTTCCACGCGTAACTTACCGGCTTCTTTCGCGCCAGCTTCACCTTTGTGGGCAATAAAGTCATCAAATGCCATCACTTGGGCACGGATAAAACCACGTTCAAAATCGGTATGGATAACACCCGCCGCTTGCGGAGCACTCGCACCCACTGGCACAGTCCAAGCACGCACTTCTTTCACGCCTGCGGTGAAATAGGTTTGCAGATTCAGTAATTCATAACCTGCGCGGATCACACGATCTAAACCTGGTTCTTCGATACCCAGATCCGCCATAAATTCATCGCGCTCCTCGATTTCCATCTCGGCCAGTTCAGATTCAATCGCCGCACATACGGCAACAACGATAGCGTTTTCTGTCGCAGCAATGGCGCGAACGGCATCTAAGTGCGGGTTATTTTCAAAACCATCTTCCGCCACGTTAGCAATATACATGGTCGGTTTTAAGGTTAAGAAGTTCAGATAAGCCACCGCTTCCAGCTCTTCTTTCGATAAATCCATTGAACGCAACATTTTAGCTTCGTCTAAAATGGGGCGCATTTTTTCTAATACTTCCACTTCAAACTTAGCGTCTTTATCGCCACCTTTAGCACGTTTCTGCTGACGCTGAACCGCACGCTCTAAACTGTCTAAGTCAGCTAACGCTAATTCAGTGTTGATGACTTCGATATCGCCAGCAGGATCAACCTTGTTAGCAACGTGAACAATGTTGTCATCATCAAAACAACGTACTACATGACCAATCGCATCGGTTTCACGGATGTTAGCGAGGAACTTGTTACCTAAGCCTTCGCCTTTAGATGCGCCAGCCACAAGACCTGCGATATCCACGAATTCCATGGTGGTAGGTAACACACGTTGTGGATTCACAATCGCAGCTAACGCATCCAGACGTGGATCCGGCACAGGTACAACACCAGTGTTAGGTTCAATGGTACAAAACGGGAAGTTAGCCGCTTCGATGCCAGCCTTAGTTAACGCATTAAAAAGCGTTGATTTACCTACGTTAGGAAGACCAACAATGCCGCATTTAAAACCCATATGCTTACCTTTCTCTCGATTATTGGCTGACAAGTCACACTCATCAGCGAGGTTTAGTCGTCCTGCCCTATGGCAGCACATTACTGAATAATTAAATCACTTGAATCACTTAAGTCTCGCCAAAGGCAAAACCTACTCCGCTTTAAAGGAGTGTAATCTGTTCATGGCTTTCACCATGTCTTGTTTAAACAAAATTTCGGTAGAACGCACGGCTTCATCTATCGCCGCCTCGATAAGTTCTTGCTCTTTAGCAGGCGCTTTTCCCAGTACGTAACCACTCACTTGATTTTTATCACCGGGATGACCGATACCTAAGCGTAAACGGTAGAAGTTTTTATCGTTAGCCAGTTTAGCAATAATATCTTTCAGACCATTGTGGCCGCCATGACCGCCACCGAGCTTAAACTTAGCCACACCGGGCGGCAGATCGAGTTCATCGTGAGCGACCAGAATCTCTTCCGGCGTGATACGAAAAAAATTCGCCAAAGCGCCAACCGCTTTACCGCTTAAATTCATATAAGTCGTCGGGATCAATAAGCGGACATCTTTACCGTGCAATACGGCTCTGGCGGTCAAACCAAAATACTTACTATCGGCCACTAAAGTCACGCCGCAAATTCTCGCTAACTCAAGTACGTACCAAGCCCCCGCATTATGGCGAGTGTGTGCATATTCAGCACCTGGATTAGCCAGACCAACTATTAATTTTATTTCGCTCATGACACTCAATATCGTTATTTCGTCGATGACAGCCGCGCAAAGAGCCGACTGAACTGACCATACCAGCTAAAAACGCGGCATTTTAGCACTCAAACCCCAAGTCAACAAATGCCACGTCATCGCACAGGAGCAGAACACAAGGTCAGAACACAGAACAACAAAGCGTTAATTAAGCCCCATAGCATATTTAAGGACAGTCTTTTTGAGCGGAGAATTGATGTTTGCTAACTTTAACGCGCCATTACGCAGCAGCTTTAGCGGCAGAATATCGTTGCTAAAACCGGCGTAAAACAAATCCATCGCCGTCATCATCAATTGATTATCGCGATAACGCTTGCGCTGATATTGGGCAAGCACTTCATTCGACCACCAGAGGTTATTTTGAGTTAATGCCTCCTTTATTACCGCCAAAAATGCTTCGACATCCTTAAACCCAAGGTTCACCCCTTGGCCTGCGAGGGGATTAATGGTGTGAGCGGCATCACCTAAAATCACCACATTATGACTATAGTAGCGCTGGGCATGGCGACGAGTGAGGCCAAAACTGCCTTTATTCTCAACGGTAAAATCAGCGTCCAAACGCGCTGGAAAATGCACTCTTATCTGATCTGCAAGCTGTTTATTATTAAGCTGCATTAACTGCTTAATTCGATTGGCATCGTCGTACCACACCAGCGAAGCGTTATTGCCTGGTAAAGGTAATAATGAACGCGGTCCTTTGGGCGTAAACTGCTGCCAAGTCACATCCTGTTGCCCCTGTGCCATGTTGATATTAATCAACATGGCCGATTGAGCGTAATCCCAACCCGAAATGCCAATTCCCGCCCATTGACGTACCTGCGAGTGAGCACCATCGGCGCCAACCAACAACTTAGCGGTCAGTTTACTATTTGACTGTAAGTGCACGCTCACACCGTCGCTATCGCGGGCAAATGCCACCACTTTATCGGGACAATATAAGGTGATGCCAGCTAATTGCGTCATCTGTTGCCACAGGGCAAGTTGGATTAAACGGTTTTCGACTATATGACCTAAATGGCTGGCACCAATTTGCGAACAGTGGAATTGGGTGATGCAGCCATCGAGCTCCCAAGTTTCTAAGCCAAGATAAGGCACATTACGCATCTTGAGCAATGAGTCCAAGGCGCCAAGACGTTTAAGCAGCGTTTCAGAAGCCACACTGATGGCCGAGACTCGCACATCTAATGGCTGTTCGGCTTGATAAGCCTCTGGCGCAAAAGATTCAATCACCGCCACTTGCAAACCCTGTTGGGCTAATCCAATTGCCGTCGCCGCACCAACCATGCCGCCGCCGACAAGAATGACATCGAACTCAGTACTTTCAGCATGAGTGCCTTCTGCATGAGTGACGTCAGAATGAGTCACGTTAGAATCTGTGGTGTCGGATATCATCTGTGCATGTGTATCTTCAATCTGGCTCATCCTACTTACCACCTTAGTTACGACCTTAGTTAGCACCTTTAAGCCCTTCTGTATTTCTGCTCAAGCGACTTTTCACAAACCCGCTCGATTATGCCTTATATCAAGATACCACGGAAATGTTGAGCGCATTTCGATTCGAAATCCGTGAAGACATAGGCATTCAAGCCCGAATAGTTTGCTGGGAATAACGAAAGCTCAGCATGTTAACAATATTAATCTTGCCCAAATGCAGCCGAACAATAAAAACCTAGCATTTGTGAGGGTATCGCCCTTGGCAAAAGCCAACAGCTAAAAGTGTGGACAAAGCTGGTCAGCAGCCGTAACAGCAGGTAAAATGTCGCGCTATTTTTATTGGTCATCTTAGGGCGACACAACTGATGAGTAAGAAACTCCATATCAAGACTTGGGGCTGTCAAATGAATGAGTATGACTCATCCAAGATGGCTGATCTGTTAGGCGAATACCAAGGTTATACCTTGACTGAAGAAGCGTCTGAGGCAGACATTCTCCTGCTCAACACTTGTTCTATCCGCGAAAAAGCGCAAGAAAAAGTGTTCCATCAGCTAGGACGCTGGAAGACGCTTAAAGATAAAAATCCTAATTTGATTATTGGCGTGGGCGGCTGCGTTGCCTCACAAGAAGGCAAAGCCATTAAAGACAGAGCCCAATGTGTCGACATTATTTTCGGACCACAAACCTTGCACCGTCTGCCCGAGATGATCGAGCAAGTGCGCCGTGGTGATAAAGCGGTTATCGATATCAGCTTCCCTGAAATCGAAAAATTCGACCGTCTGCCAGAGCCACGCGCCGAAGGCCCAACCGCGTTTGTGTCTATCATGGAAGGTTGCAGCAAATACTGCTCGTTCTGTGTTGTACCTTATACTCGCGGCGAAGAAGTCAGCCGTCCATCGGACGATATTATCCTTGAAATCGCCCAATTGGCGGAGCAAGGTGTGCGCGAAGTAAACTTGCTCGGCCAAAACGTGAATGCCTATCGCGGCGCAACTCACGATGGCGCAATTTGTACTTTTGCGGAATTACTGCGCTTCGTGGCAGCCATCGACGGTATCGACCGTATCCGCTTCACGACCAGTCACCCGATTGAATTTACACAAGATATCATCGACGTTTACGAAGATACCCCTGAGCTTGTAAGCTTCTTGCACTTACCAGTGCAATCGGGTTCTGACCGTATTCTCACAGCGATGAAACGCGGCCATATGGCGATTGAATATAAGTCAATCATCCGCCGCCTGCGTAAAGCCCGTGAAGGGATTCAAATCAGCTCGGACTTTATCATTGGCTTCCCTGGCGAAACCAAAGAAGACTTTGCCGATACCATGAAGTTGATTGAAGACATAGGTTTCGACCACAGCTTCAGCTTTATCTATAGCGCACGTCCGGGCACGCCAGCGGCAGATTTACCCGATAACGTCGATATGGAAGAGAAAAAACAACGTCTGGCGATTCTGCAAGACCGCATCACCCAGCAAGCCATGCGCTACAGCCGCCACATGATGGGCACAGTGCAACGTATTCTGGTTGAAGGACCATCGGTGAAAAATCCTATGGAACTGCGCGGCCGTACTGAGAACAACCGAGTAGTGAACTTCGAAGGTCAACCAAAACACATTGGTACTTTCGTGGATGTAGAAATTGTCGACGTTTACACTAACTCACTGCGCGGTGTCTTTATCCGCGGCGAAGATGAAATGGATCTACGTCGTAGCCTGCGTCCGGCAGAAATTCTGGCCAAGCGCAAGCAAGATGATGAACTGGGTGTGACTCAATTTAAGCCATAAGCGTTAAATCGGCTTAAGCTTAAACAGTACCTATATAAAGAAGGGCGACTTAGTCGCCCTTTTGCTTTCACGCACTTTTGTTTAAGTCTACCGAGGCAATTGTTATTTTCCGTTAGCAATTATCGGCTATGGCTCGTAAACTAAAATTATCTTGCGATGGTTAACCAACCTCGTACCTTGCTTTCTTATTCGCTATTGGGAGTGCTATTTGTCCAGTAAATTAACTACCATGAATCTGTATCTCGAACCCGCAGAAACACGCCGTTTGGCTTCACTGTGCGGTCCATTCGATGACAATATCAAGCAGATAGAACGTCGCGTTGGCGTTGAAATCGTCCGTAAGAACAATCATTTCCAGATCACCGGACTGCCACGCAATTGTTTAAGCGCCAACAACTTACTAAAAGAACTCTACATCGAGACCCAAACGGTTAAAGGCAGCACGCCCGATCTTGAGCCTGAGCAAGTCCATATCGCCATTCAAGCGGCCATTGCCCTAGAGCAAGCAGACGCTAACGACGACAGCGGTATTAATATCAAAACCCGCCGCGGTGTCATTAAGCCACGCAATCCGAATCAAAGCTTGTATGTGGCCAATATTACGCGTCACGATATTACCTTCGGTATTGGTCCTGCTGGAACGGGCAAAACCTACCTTGCCGTAGCAGCGGCAGTAGATGCGTTAGAGCGCCAAGAAGTGCGCCGCATTCTGCTGACTCGCCCTGCGGTGGAAGCGGGTGAAAAACTCGGTTTCTTACCCGGTGACTTAAGTCAAAAGGTAGACCCCTATTTGCGTCCGCTCTACGATGCCCTGTTCGAAATGCTTGGCTTTGAAAAAGTGGAACGCCTCATCGAGAAAAATGTAATAGAAGTGGCACCGCTTGCCTATATGCGCGGTCGTACCTTGAACGATGCCTTTATTATTCTCGATGAAAGCCAAAACACCACAATCGAGCAGATGAAGATGTTCCTTACCCGTATCGGTTTCAATTCCCGTGCGGTGATCACCGGCGACATCACTCAAACCGACTTACCTAAACATCAAAAGTCAGGGCTACGTCACGCGATTGAAGTGTTAAGCCAAGTCGAAGAAATCAGCTTTAACTTTTTTGTCTCCCAAGATGTAGTGCGCCATCCTGTGGTTGCCCGTATCGTTGAAGCCTATGAAGCCTTCGAGTTAAAAGAGCAAACCTTAAAAGCCAAAAAAGAAAGCCAGTACCAAAAGCAACAGCAGGAAGCCGCAACACATGAGTCTTGAGTTAGCCTTAGATATTCAACATGCCAGCACCAGTGAGTGGCTACCAACGGACGAACAATTCGCCCTTTGGGCCACTACCGCAATTGGCAATAGCATGGATGAAGCTGAATTAACCATACGTATCGTCGATAGCCGCGAGAGCCAAATGCTCAACAATACCTATCGCGGTAAAGACAAACCGACCAATGTACTGTCATTTCCCTTTGAAGCACCACCAGAAATTGAACTTCCTTTACTCGGAGATCTTGTCATTTGTGCGGCAGTCGTTGAAAATGAAGCCCGTGAACAACAAAAACCACTAGAAGCGCACTGGGCACACATGGTTGTACATGGTTGCTTGCATCTGCTAGGGTATGATCACATCGACGATGAAGAAGCCGAAGAGATGGAGTCATTAGAGGCTCAACTCATTGAAAGATTAGGTTTTACTGACCCATATAAGGAACAATAATTAGCTAAGATAATCCCTATCAAAAGCTAATGAGAAAACTATGAGTGACGATATCCCCCCTAGTACGAACGCCCACAAGAAAGGTTGGTTTGATAGAGTAAGTCAGCTATTTCAGGGCGAACCTCAAAATCGCGAAGATCTAGTCGATGTGATTGATGGTGCCGAGCAGCGCGATTTGATCACCCAAGACACCCGCGAGATGATAAAAGGTGTATTAGACGTTTCTGATATGCGTGTTCGGGATATCATGATCCCAAGAGCTCAAATTGTCGCCCTCCAGATAGACAACTCGGTCGAAGAGTTACTTGCGACTGTGATTGGTTCAGGTCACTCGCGCTTCCCCGTTGTTAACGAAGATAAAGACCATATCGAAGGCATATTGCTTGCCAAAGATTTGATCCCTTACGGTTTCTCCAACAGTGATGAGCCCTTCTCACTGGATCGCGTGATCCGTCCCGCCGTGGTTGTGCCCGAAAGCAAACGCGTCGATGTTCTGCTAAAAGAATTCCGCTCTCAACGCTACCATATGGCGATTGTGGTTGATGAGTACGGCGGTGTATCGGGACTCGTGACTATCGAAGATATTCTTGAAGAAATTGTCGGCGAGATTGAAGACGAATTCGACCACGATAGCACTGAAGAAACCGAGATCCGCAAAGTCGGTAACACGGTTTATATGGTTAAAGCTTTGACGCCAATCGAAGATTTCAACGAAGAATTCAACACTGAATTCAGCGATGAAGAGTTTGATACCGTCGGTGGCTTAGTCTCACACGCCTTTGGCCATCTGCCAGAACGTAACGAGAGCATCATCATTGAAGGCATAGAATTTAAAGTCATCAATGCTGACACTAGGCGTTTAATCCAACTCAGAGTTAAACTCCCCGATCCTAATACTGGCGAAGACGTAGAATAATCACTCGTGCTAAAAAAAATCAGGGCTTTTGCCCAACAACAGTCCCAACCTAGTGCTTTGAGACTCGTACTGGCATTTGCCCTTGGCGCCAGTACGGCGCTTTCATTTGCGCCCTATTCCGTTTGGATAATCTATCCGTTTGCCATGGCGATTGCCCTCTGGCACAGCCGAACGCTGAGCGCTAAGGCAAGCTTTTACTATTGGTTAAGCTTTGGATTTGGCTGTTTTGCCGTAGGGATCAGCTGGGTTCACGTGAGCATGGATACCTTTGGTGGTATGCCGCTCATTGCCTCCGTTGGGTTAATGGCCTTGTTAGCCTTGTATTTAGCCTTGTATCCCGCGCTAACTGGTTTGGCGCTGGTTTGGTTAACTAAAACGCTGAGCCATAATGGTGAAAATCGATTTGGTCTTTGGCGTAATCTCGCCCTATTCCCCGCATTATGGACCTTGACCGAATGGGCTCGTGGCTGGGTAATGACAGGCTTCCCTTGGTTATGGGCGGGTTACTCGCAAACTCAAGGGCCACTAAAACCCCTTGCCAGTATCATAGGCACACTGGGAATAAGTTTTGTATTGGCCATGCTCGCTGGTGCATTAGCGCTTTGTTTTACTAAGCGTTATAAGAGTTTACTGCTTTTACTGCCGCTCAGTATTCTGGCCGTTTGGGCTGCGCCTAAACTTTGGGACATTCATCCTACGGGTGAAAATGTTAAAGTGGCACTGGTGCAAGGCAATATTCCCCAAAGCATGAAGTGGGAACCCGATGCCCTGTGGCCGACGCTGTTAAAATACATGGATTTATCCCGCGAACATCTGGATGCCGATATCATTATTTGGCCAGAAGCGGCAATTCCAGCGCCAGAATCTATGGTGCAGGACTTTTTAGATAACGCCAATAAAGTCGCCAATCTAAACCATACCTCAATTATCACTGGTATTATCAGCCATCAAAACAATGAGTTCTATAATTCATTGATTGTGCTTGGTAATCATAATCAGAAACAACAAGCAGGCCCAGACTATGAGGGTGATGGTAGCAATCAATTTAAGAAACACCATCTGTTGCCAATTGGCGAGTTTGTCCCCTTTGAAGCGCTGCTGCGCCCGATAGCACCTTTCTTTAATTTGCCCATGTCGTCCTTTACGCGAGGCGAATATCAACAGCCGAACCTCAGCGCACTAGGCCATAAAATCGCGCCAGCAATTTGTTATGAAATAGCCTTTCCGGAACAGTTGCGCGACAACGTTAATCAAGGGACAGATATACTATTAACTGTCTCTAACGATGCATGGTTTGGTAGCTCAAATGGGCCATTACAGCATATGGAAATCGCTCAAATGCGCGCGGTTGAATTGGGTCGGCCTCTATTACGCGCAACCAACAATGGCGTGACAGCCATAGTCGATGAGCGTGGCAATATCACAGCGTCATTGCCACAGTTTGAAATAGGCGTGCTAAGTGCAAGCATTCCATTAGTCACAGGACAAACTTGGTTTGCAAAATTAGGCCAAATGCCCCTACTGATACTCTGTGGTTTAATCGTTCTACTCGGTCTTGCCCGACGTTTTAAAGCGCAATAGGATTTAGGCCATGCATTACCAAGTCAATAAACAAGATGTGGCAGGTTTTACCTTAATTGAACTTGTCGTTGTGATTATTGTGCTTGGGATCTTGGCTGTGATCGCCGCGCCTAAATTTATCGGCTTAAGTAAAGAAGCGCGGGTACAAACCTTAAGCCAAGTACAGGCCAGCGTTAAAACAGCCAATATGCTAGCTTACTCAAAAACCCAAATGCCTAGCCTACTAAGCCAAGCGGTAGCTGGGCGCGATGATATTATTGATATCGACCTCAATGGTGATGGCACTCCAGATACACGATTAAAATGGGGTTACCTCGATAATACTGATATGGAAAAATGGATCACCTCAGATGATAAACTTATCATTCAATATCAAGGCATTGATATCACTTATATAGGCTACGATCTTAACAACAACTCCTTAGTGAATGATGACCAATGCTATTTCCGCTACACCCAAGCCAGCGATGCCAACACTGCGCCGCAATATGATATCAACACCCAAGGTTGTTAGGCTGACACTCAGTTAACCTGTGTTATCCTGCAATTGTCTGCGAATACATTAGGCTGATTGCGCGTTCCACGTTAAGGTGAACGATTAGACGTGGCCTTATACCAATCACAGTAACTGTGTCTGCATAGCCAATATGATTGGTACCATTACCTCGTTCCTTAACCAAGGTACACAGTCAAGGCAACTCTATGGCACAGCTTCGCGTGCGCTACCAAACCCACGAATTTGGGGATCTCGACATTCATGTCAGAACCCTAAGAAATAACCAAGAATTTGAAGACCTAGATGGCGAAGCTGAAAAGCTCGGTATTTCCTCCGCAACTTGGCCATTATTTGGCATAGTTTGGCCGTCTAGCCAAGTGCTATCCCATCATATGGCCGATTATCAAATTGATAATAAACGCATTCTTGAGGTTGGCTGCGGTATAGGGCTGGCAAGTCTAGTGCTAAACCACAGACATGCCGACATCACAGCAACCGACTATCACCCCGAGTCGGAAAATTTCCTTAAGCAAAATGTCGATTTAAATCATGGTCGTGCGATTCCGTTTGTTCGAACAGGGTGGGCAGATGCACAAACTAATTTAGGTTTATTTGACCTGATCATCGGTAGCGATCTCTTGTACGAACAAGAGCATGCCGATCTGTTGTCACAATTTATTGAGCAGCATGCTAAACCGGTTTGCGATGTGGTCTTAGTCGATCCAGGCCGTGGTAATCATGCCAAATTCAGTAAACGTATGGTCACCTTAGGTTACGAACACACGCAACATAAACCCATTCACACTGAATTTTTATTAGCGCCCTTTGGCGGTCAAATCCTCAACTACTCTCGTACCAACAATTGATACAACAGCCTAATTAATGCAGAGATGAGCCATTTAGGTCTAATAGAACTCTAAAAAAAACGACGCAGAGGCGTCGTTTTAGCTGCATAACATCATCACCTTGATTAAGGCGTTAGTGGCTCGCGGGTAAATTCTTCATGATCACACTCTGGACAATCTGGGATGGGACTTGGAAATTCAATACTCATTTCATTACCACAGTTAGTGCACACCATGATGCCCTGATTCACAATATCACCACTCTTGTAGTAGCCTTGGTGCTTAAAATCTTGCGTTAACTCATGCCATTCGACTTGGCTGCGGTCGGTGATTTCACTGAGCCAATGCCAAAGCGTATTCTCTAAAGTAATCACGGTTGGGCTATGACTCAAACTATCCGCGTTCTGCTCACGGAGAAAACTCGTAATATCACGCTTTAAGAATTGTTCGACTAAAGCGAGTTCATCTTCCCCTGCCTGTTCTTTAAGACGTAAATACTCCTTACCTTGAGTGACAGAATTAAATAAGTTCTTTACAGTCATAGTGTTATCTTCTGCAAATTGAGATTTCACTTCGGTAATTAAGGCTTGATACAGTCCTAGTAACGCGTTACTTCTATCATTCATAACCAATACTCCTTCATACGAACCTTTTTAATGCATCGCTTCTAGTTTATTCTATGTAGATCTTACTCGCGCTGATATGGCGTTAGATCCAATAATAGGCGGCACTGCCGGAAATAGAGTGATGCAAGAGCAATATAATCCCTCAGAAATTGAAGCCTTAGTGCAAAAGCACTGGCATGACAACAAAACCTTCGAAGTCACTGAAGACGCAAACAAAGAAAAGTTTTATTGCCTTTCGATGTTTCCGTACCCTTCTGGCAGACTCCACATGGGACACGTACGCAACTATACCATAGGTGACGTAGTTGCACGCTTTCAACGTCTTCAAGGCAAAAACGTGCTCCAGCCTATTGGTTGGGACTCATTTGGTTTACCCGCAGAAAATGCCGCGATTAACAACAAGACTGCGCCTGCGCCATGGACCTATGAAAATATAGAATACATGAAGAACCAGCTGAAATTGCTGGGTTTTGGTTACGATTGGAGCCGTGAAATCGCCACTTGTACCCCTGAATATTATCGCTGGGAACAATGGTTCTTCACTAAGTTGTACGAGAAAGGCCTAGTCTACAAAAAGACAGCTTCAGTCAACTGGTGTCCAAACGATGAAACCGTACTGGCGAACGAGCAAGTTCAAGACGGTTGCTGCTGGCGCTGTGATACCCCTGTGGAACAAAAAGAAATTCCACAGTGGTTTATTAAGATCACTGCCTATGCAGAAGAATTGTTAAACGATATCGATACCTTAGATGGCTGGCCTGAACAGGTTAAGACCATGCAGCGCAACTGGATTGGTCGCAGCGAAGGTGTGGAAATGACCTTCGGCGTCGCAGGTCACGATAAAAGCTTCGATATCTATACCACACGTCCAGATACCTTAATGGGCGTGACCTATGTGGCGATTGCCGCAGGTCATCCATTAGCTGAAGTCGCCGCGCAAACCAATCCAGAGCTTGCCGCCTTTATCGATGAGTGCAAAAACAGCACAACATCAGAAGCCGAACTCGCGACAATGGAAAAACGCGGTGTCGCTACAGGGCTTTTCGCAATTCATCCTATCACTGGTAAGCAAGTCCCGATTTGGGCAGCTAACTTTGTGTTGATGAACTATGGCACAGGCGCTGTGATGTCAGTTCCAGGCCACGACCAACGTGACTTTGAATTTGCAAAAAAATATGGTCTAGCAATTGAGGCTGTGATCAAGCCAGTTGATGGCGAAGTGGACATTAGCGAAGCCGCTTATACCGAAAAAGGCGTACTGTTTAACTCGGGTGAGTTCGACAGTTTAGACTTTGAAGCAGGCTTTAATGCCATCGCTAATAAGTTAGTTGCCGAAGGTAAAGGCAAGCGCCAAGTCAACTATCGTCTGCGCGATTGGGGTGTTTCACGTCAGCGTTACTGGGGCGCACCAATCCCTATGGTGACCTTAGCCGACGGCACAGTGATCCCAACGCCAGCAGATCAACTGCCAGTATTACTGCCAGAAGATGTCGTGATGGACGGTATTCAAAGCCCAATCAAGGCCGATAAAGAATGGGCAAAAACCCAAGTTAATGGCCAAGATGCGCTGCGCGAAACCGATACCTTCGATACCTTTATGGAATCCTCTTGGTATTACGCCCGTTACTGCAGCCCGCATGCAGACGAAATGTTAGATCCCGCGAAAGCCAACTACTGGCTACCTGTGGATCAATACATTGGCGGTATCGAACATGCTTGTATGCATTTGTTATATTTCCGCTTCTTCCACAAGTTGCTGCGTGATGCAGGTTTGGTTAACTCTAACGAGCCAGCCAAACAACTGCTGACCCAAGGCATGGTGTTGGCCGATGCTTTCTACTACATCAACGAAAAAGGCGCCCGTGTATGGGTTTCTCCTTTAGATGTAGCGAGCACAGAAAAAGACGACAAGGGCCGCATTACTAAGGCTATCGACAAAGACGGCAACGAGCTTGTTTATACCGGCATGTGCAAGATGTCTAAGTCGAAAAACAATGGTATCGATCCTCAAGTCATGGTCGAAAAATACGGCGCCGATACGGTTCGCCTATTTATGATGTTCGCCTCACCACCAGAATTAACTCTGGAATGGCAAGAGTCTGGCGTTGAAGGCGCACACCGCTTCATTAAACGTCTGTGGAAGCTTGCAAGCGAGTATATCGCCCAAGACAATAGCGAAGCCTTAGATGTCAGCAAGTTAACAAGCGAGCAAAAAGCGCTGCGCCGTGAAGTCCACAAGACTATCGCGAAAGTGACCGACGATATCGGCCGCCGTCAGATGTTCAACACTGCGGTTGCCGCCGTGATGGAACTTATGAACCATCTGCAAAAAGCACCACAAACCACAGGTCAAGACAACGCCATTATCGGCGAAGCCTTATCCGCCATCGTACGTTTGCTGTACCCTATCATTCCGCATGTGAGCTTTAACCTGTGGAACGAGTTAGGCAATGCTAGCAACATCGAAGATAGCCAATGGCCAGTCGTTGATGAAGCTGCGCTAGTTGAAGACAGCAAGCTCATCGTTGTGCAAGTTAACGGTAAAGTTCGCGCAAAAATCACAGTAGCCGCCGACGCTGATAAAGAATCAGTAGAAGCCTTAGGCATGAGTGATGAACACGTGATCAAATACCTAGACGGCCTGACAGTACGTAAAGTGATCTATGTGCCGGGCAAACTGCTCAGCATAGTGGCCAATTAACGGCTGCTAATAACTCGCTATACTCAAAGCCAATGAAGTTGCAGCATAGCTGCAACTTCAAGTCAGCAGGGTATACCACGAATAGGAAACCGCGAAATCTATGCTAATCAAACGCATATGCTTCGCAATCATAGCACTGGTCATTATGACCAGCGCTGGTTGCGGTTTTAAGCTTCAACGCAGTTATCAGATCCCTGATGCCCTCAATCATTTGAGTTTGAGCAGTGTGGATGAATACAGTGAACTCACCCGTCTGGTACGTGAACGCCTGCGCTTGAACAATATCCAAGTTGTCGACGCCGCCGATGACATTCCAGTATTAAGATTAATCACCGACTCCCTTGAGCGATCGACATTATCTTTGTACCCAACAGGTAACGTCGCCGAGTATGAGCTGATTTATTTAGTCGAATTTGCTGTGGCATTGCCGGGCAAAGAAGCGCAGCCTTTCAAGGTTGAAATTCGCCGCGACTACTTAGACGATCCACGTACCGCATTGGCAAAGAGCCGTGAAATGGAATTGCTGACGAAGGAAATGCGTATCCAAGCTGCCGATCGTATTCTGCAAGCAATGGCCAGTACTGAGGTGAATTAATGCAGGGCTATCATTAAATGAGAGTCTATCCAGACCAACTCTCCCGCCACCTTAACCAGTTATTCCCTTGTTATCTGATTTTTGGGGATGATCCTTGGTTGATTGAAACCACCAAAGATCAGATCCGCCAATTCGCCAAGCGTCAGGGATTCGATGAAAAAGTCCAACTCATTCAAGAGACGGGCTTTAATTGGAACGATCTGACTCAGGAATGGCAGGCCATGAGCCTGTTTTCCAGTAAACGCTTGATTGAGCTAACCCTTCCCCAAGCTAAGCCCGGTGCCGAAGGCTCTAGCACATTGCAAGCCCTATTGCAGACGCCCAATCCCGATATGCTGTTGATTATCGAAGGGCCAAAGCTCGCCACAGAGCAAACCAACAGTAAATGGTTTAAGACCTTAGATGCCCATGGCATGTATTTGCCCTGCGCCACGCCAGAGGGCGAGCAGTTTATGCGCTGGCTTGATGGCCGCATCAAGCACTTTAAGCTAAATCTGCAGCCTGATGCCCGTGCTATGCTGCATTCTCTGTATGAAGGGAATTTACTAGCTGCCGATCAAGCCATGCAGTTGCTGCAACTCCTGAGCCCAGCAAAACCCGTCAGTGCCGACGAACTGGGCCACTATTTTGAAGATCAGTCGCGCTTCACCGTATTCCAACTCACGGATGCATTGCTGAATAATAAACAGGATAGCGCGCAGCACATGCTAGCCCAGCTCAATGGCGAAGGCACTGCCTTACCTATCCTGCTGTGGGCCTTGTTTAAAGAACTCGGTTTGTTATTCAATTTGAAATGCGAGCAAGCCCAAGGCGTTGCGCTCAGTGCACTCTGGGGTAAACATCGAATTTGGGATAAACGTAAACCACTGTATCAAGCGGCGCTGCAACGACTCAGCCTTGAACAACTCGAACACATGCTCGCCCTCGCCTCGAAACTTGAGCTCAACTTAAAGCAACAGGGGAAAGAGGATTGGACTGGTCTGAGCCACCTGTGTCTGTTATTTGATCCTAGAGCCCATCGGCATCTGGCACATATAGCCATAGACTAATCATAGGTTAACCAAAGGCTTGATATGCGTATTGGTATTTTAGGCGGCACTTTCGACCCGATACACTATGGTCATATCCGTCCCGCGATTGAAGTGAAACAAGCATTAGCCTTGGATAAAATCCTGCTGATGCCGAACCATATTCCGCCCCATAAACAGCAGCCGAACTTAACCACAACACAGCGCCTCAAAATGGTAGCCGATGTCTGTCAGCAACTCGACGGATTTGCACTGTGCGACATCGAAGCTAAACGCGACACGCCTTCGTACACAGTTGTCACGCTTGAGCAACTGAAAAGCTTACATCCTGAAGATGAGCTGTTTTTTATCATGGGGATGGACTCTTTCATCCAATTAAAAAGCTGGCATGAGTGGCAACGCCTATTCGACTTTGCCCATCTCGTTGTCTGTCAGCGCCCGGGTTGGCAGCTCGATGCAGAGCATCCTATGCAACAGGTATTGACGGCCCGCAGTCAAGCGCCCCAAGGGACAGTGGAAGGTCGTACTAGCAGTGTCCATAAAAACTGTGGGCAGATTTTCCCTGTGGCGATTACACCACAAGATATTTCTTCAACTCAAATCCGCGAACAACTGGCAAAAGGCGAAATGCCCGCCGATTTACTCATGCCCATCACGCTAGATTACATCAAAAATCAACGACTTTACTTACCTTAGCTCGAACCGTAAGCAGATATCGCCAACTCAACTGCCAATGACAATGTATTCCCAGCAGCAACACTGGTATACTACCGCGCTATTTAAAATTAATGAGGTACGCCAGCGTGCAGAGCGCGGAATTAAAACAGTTTGTTGTCGACAAGATCGACGACTTGAAAGCCAGAGACGTTGTTGTTCTGGATGTCAGCAAGCAATCTAACATCACTGACTACATGGTCATATGTTCAGGTACATCAAAGACTCACGTTAAAGCTATCGCCGAAAACCTTGTGGTTGAAGCGAAAAAAGCCGGTATTCCACCTTTAGGTGTTGAAGGCCGCGAAAGCAGCGAATGGGTTCTTGTGGACATGGGCGATGTGATCCTGCACGTTATGCAAGATCAAACCCGTGATTTCTACCAGCTTGAAAAGCTCTGGTCAGAAAAGCAAGACTGATGAAGTTACAGCTCATCGCAGTAGGAACACGGATGCCCGATTGGGTTACCCGTGGTTTCGAAGAATACCAGCGCCGTTTTCCCCGTGATATGGCGCTGGAGCTTATCGAAATACCCGCTGGAAAGCGGGGGAAAAATGCCGACATTGTCCGGATACTTCAAAAAGAAGGCGAACAAATGTTGGCGGCCATTCCCAAAGGCAATCATATTGTTAGCTTAGATCTCCCCGGCAAAAACTGGACGACCCCCGAGCTAGCAACCGCGCTGACTAAATGGCAACTCGATGGTCGCGACGTCAGTTTACTGATTGGTGGACCTGAAGGATTAGCGCCAGCTTGCAAAGAAGCGGCAAACCAAAGTTGGTGTCTTTCGGCATTAACCTTACCTCACCCACTCGTACGGGTGGTGGTTGCCGAAAGTTTGTACCGCGCGTGGAGCGTGAACACGAATCACCCCTACCATAGAGAATAGCGGGATCTTGATGTTAACGAGTGTCAACCACCCGTCATGGGATCAGCCGGAGATAGCATAAGTGTCGCCAAAAAAGCGGATAACAATGCATGATCACGCCGCCGAGGCGTCTCTTTTTAAGCGCAGGGCGCTTTTCACTTTTTTTTGCGTTTTCGCTCTATTTAGCGTATTAGTCACCAACCTTTATCATTTACAGGTTGAATCCTATAAAGATTATGCAACTCGCTCAAATGATAATCGCATTCGTGTTGTTCCAATTGCCCCTAGTCGTGGTCTCATTTACGATCGCAACGGCATACTTTTAGCTGAAAATTTACCCTTTTATTCCCTCGATCTCGTGCCCGAAAAAATCAGTAACATGTCAGAGACCTTAGATGAACTCGGCAAGTTAATTGAGATCAGCGATGACGAGCGCGAAACCTTTACTGACGCCCTGAAATTTCATCGCCGTTTCAAACCGCTAACACTGAAAAACCAGCTCACCGAAGAACAAGTGGCCATTTTTAGTGTTAACCAACACAGATTTCCGGGTATTTCGGTCGAAGCGGGTCTTAAACGTAACTATCCCTACGGCGCGCAAATCACCCATGTGCTGGGCTATGTAGGCAAAATTAACACCCGAGATCGCGCCCAACTTGAACGCAGCGATCTGTGGAAAAACTATGCGGCAACCAAAGACATTGGTAAGCAAGGCATTGAAAAATTTTATGAATCTTTGCTGCATGGTAAACCCGGACACTTAGAAGAAGAAGTGAACAACCGCGGCCGCGCCATTCGCACCTTAAAAATTGTTCCGCCAGAGCCGGGGCAAGATATTTACCTCACCTTAGATCTCAAGCTGCAACAAAAAGCGGTGGAACTACTCACAGGTCTGCGTGGTTCTATTGTTGCCATCGATCCCCGTGACGGTGGAGTATTAGCTATGGTATCGAGCCCAAGCTATGATCCAAACCAGTTTGTACAAGGCATTAATAGCAAAGATTACAGTGCCTTACTCAATGATAAATCTCGCCCTTTGATTAACCGCGCGACTCAAGGTCAGTATGCTCCTGCGTCTACCATCAAGCCTCACCTCGCACTGTTAGGCCTTGATGAGAAAGCCATTAGCGAGAGTACCCGAGTGTGGGATCCCGGTTTTTGGCAAATACCTGGTGTTGAACGTAAATACCGCGACTGGAAACGCTGGGGACATGGCTGGGTCAACGTTTATAGCGCGATTGTAGAATCCTGCGATACCTTTTTCTATGAGTTAGCCTATAAGGTCGGTGTCGATCATATCGCCCGCTTTATGGAGCAATTTGGCTTTGGCCAAAATACAGGGATTGATATCTTTGAAGAATCGGCTGGCAACATGCCATCCAAGGAATGGAAACGCTTAAAGTACAATCAAGCTTGGTATATAGGCGACACCATTTCCGTCGGTATTGGCCAAGGTTATTGGACGGCAACGCCATTACAACTCGCTAATGCCGTTGGGATTATGGCCAACAAAGGCCGCCGTCTCCCGCCACATCTGCTGAGATCAATTAAAGACAATACTGCCAAAATTGACTCACCGATTAATGAGTTACCGCCAATTGAACTTAAAAATCCCCGTAACTGGAACATCATCAACGAAGCTATGCGCCAAACTGCAAATAAGTCACGCTTTACCGATGCCACTTACACTGCCGCAATGAAAACCGGTACAGCACAGGTCATCGGCGTGGCGGAAAATACTAAATACGATGCTAGTAAAATTGCCGAACATTTCCGCGATAATGCCTTAGTTGTGGCCTATGCGCCCTTCGAGGATCCTAAAATCGTCCTCGCCGTCGTGATGGAAAACGCAGGTTGGGGCGGCGCAAATGCTGGCCCAGTCGCTCGAGCTATGCTCGATGAATATATGCTTAGAGATACTTGGAAACCCATACCATGAGTACCCATAGCCAATATCAAAACATCTGGCAACGCTTGCACATAGACTTGCCTTTATTGCTCGGACTATTAGCTGTGATGGGCTTTGGCCTGTTTGTCATCTATTCTGCCAGCGGTGCAGATTTAGAGATGATGGAACGACAACTATTCCGTATGGTGTTGTCGCTAGGCATCATGTTTACCATGGCACAAATCAATCCTGAAGCGCTTAAACGTTGGGCATTACCCATTTATCTTGCGGGGGTTGTCTTGCTGCTTGGGGTACACTTTTTCGGTGAAATCAATAAAGGCGCGCAGCGCTGGTTGAACTTAGGCTTTATGGAGTTCCAACCCTCAGAGCTTATTAAACTCGCCTTCCCCATCACAATGGCTTGGTATATCAGTAAGTTCCCTCTTCCCCCCAAGAAACGTTACCTCGCTGGCGCAGGAGTGATTTTACTCGTACCAACCCTATTGATCGCTAAACAACCCGACTTAGGCACCTCAATTTTGGTGGCTGCATCGGGGATTTTCGTGCTGTTTTTATCGGGCATGAGCTGGATTATTGTTGGCAGCTTTATCGCAGCAGTACTCGCCTTCCTGCCTATCCTTTGGTATTTCTTGATGCACGATTACCAAAGAACGCGGGTATTAACCTTGCTCGATCCAGAGCAAGATCCCCTCGGCGCGGGTTATCACATTATCCAGTCGAAAATCGCCATCGGCTCAGGTGGACTTTGGGGCAAAGGTTGGCTCGAAGGCACTCAATCACAGCTTGAGTTTATTCCCGAGCGCCATACCGATTTTATCTTTGCGGTGATCGGTGAAGAATTTGGTTTAATTGGCAGTATCTTACTGTTAATTATGTACCTTTACATCATAGGCCGTGGGTTAGTCATCGCCTCTCGCGCACAAACCAGTTTCGCTCGTCTACTGGCTGGCAGTATCACGCTGACGTTTTTCGTTTATGTTTTTGTGAATATTGGCATGGTTTCAGGTATCCTGCCCGTGGTAGGTGTACCACTGCCCCTTGTCAGTTATGGTGGAACCTCCATGCTGACATTGATGACAGGGTTTGGCATTCTTATGAGCATTCATACCCATAGACGTTTCGTAGATAGATAATTTTAGGGACTTTTTTATGCCTACTCTCCGAGCTTATTTGGCTCCACTCGGTTTACTGTGCTTAAGTTCATGCTTAGTCGCATGCACCACGACAAATGAACCGACACCCGCGCAGGCACCCGCTTCAAGCACGCCAGTGGCTCCCGCAGTGGATAAAGTATTAGTACCCGCCACTCCCGCTGAACTCAAAGAAGAGTTTATCCAAGCTCAAGTAAAACAAGGTTTTACTCGGACAGAAGTGCTCGCTTTTCTCGACAAAGCAAAATACAACCAAGGGGTTATCGATGCGATGACCCGTCCATGGGAAGCAAAACCTTGGCATGTGTATTACCCGATTTTTTTAACAGAAAAACGTCTTGATGCTGGGCTCGCTTTTTGGAAAAAACACGAGAAAACCATTGCTAAAGCCGCGGCTAAGTACCAAGTCGACCCACAGATTATTGTCGCCATTATTGGGATTGAAACCTTCTACGGCCAGTTCACAGGTAATTACCCTGTAATTGATTCCCTCTATACCTTAGGTTTTCACTATCCGCCTCGCGCCACCTTTTTCCGCAAGGAATTTGGTGAGTTGATGAAATTAGTCAAAGAAGAACACTTAGATATCAATACCCTCAAAGGCTCCTATGCGGGTGCCATGGGTTATGGACAGTTTATTCCCTCAAGTTACCGCCATTACGCCGTCGATTTCGATAACAGTGGTAACCGCGATTTATTGCAAAGCCCAGAGGATGCGATTGGCAGTGTCGCCAATTATTTCCATGAACACGGTTGGCAAGCCAATGCACCCGTTGCTTTGCCGCTGGTCAATAGCAGCCAAACAGCGCCAAAAGCGAAAGTATGGGCAGGCGAAAAGCTCAATTATAAAGTCGCCAATATTCTAACGCCAACCTTGTCCTTGGCTGATGCGAGGGACTTGGATGTCTCGCAAAAAGCCTTACTTATTAAACTGGAACAAGCCGATCACGATGATTATTGGCTTGGCTTAAACAATTTTTATGTAATCACTCGCTATAATCGCAGTCCTTTGTATTCAATGGCCGTTTATCAATTTAGCCAACAATTAAAGGAACAGCATGCCGCTAAAAAATAATCTTTTACAGCTTGTCGCTTTGGTTGCGTGCTTCACACTTGTTGCGTGTTCTTCGAGCCCAAACCAAGCTAGCTCCAGCACAAACAAAAAAAATATGGACCCCAACAAGGGGCGCTATTCGCTAAAGAATGACAAGCTGCCACTCAATCCACCCAATGTGGACCATGTGCCAAATGCCACGCCTAAGTACGAGCCCTATAGTCGCCGCGGTAACAAGCCTTATACGGTTTACGGCGAGTCTTACACTGTGATGAACACAGGCCAAGGTTTTAGTGAAACGGGCCGTGCCTCATGGTACGGTGAAAAATTTCATGGCTATGAGACATCCAATGGCGAACCCTATGACATGTATTCCATGTCTGGTGCCCATAAAACGCTGCCACTGCCAAGTTATGCTCGGATCACTAACTTAGATAACAATAAGCAAGTGATCATTCGTATCAACGATCGCGGGCCATTCCACTCAGACCGTATTCTCGACGTCTCCTACGCCGCCGCCTATAAACTCGGCATGCTCGGCAAAGGAACCGCACGGATCAAACTCGATGTGGTGTATGTCGGCAGTGTCGCAGCCACTAATTCGGCTATTGCCAGCGCGCAAGATACAGGTAATCATTACATTCAGTTAGTCGCATCGAAAGATAAAGCCAAACTCAATACCATGGCGAAAAATCTGGAGCGAAAATATCAGGTCAAGACCCGTGTACAAGCCGCAAACAATATGTTTAGACTACAGCTCGGCCCCATAGGCCAACCTGAGTTAGCAGACAAACTGCTCAATAACGTCCAGCAAAATGGCTTTCCTGAGGGCTATATAGTCCATGAGTAATGACTGTTTGCTCGGACCAGAATTGATTTAAAAATAGAGATGAAGGAACCTTCACTAAAACCCACAGTCAGAAAGTGGTACACTGTTGGAGATCTTCTCGAATCCTTTCCATTTAATACAACCAAAAGACGTGCCAAGTTAATGATGAATTTTGTAAAAAGTCCCATTAAAACATTGCTGCTAATTTCCAGTGTGTCTCTCCCCGTTTATGCTGCGCAGCCTATTATTACACCTGATGCACCAGCAGTGGCCGCCAAGGCTTTCGTCTTGATGGATTATAATTCGGGCCAGATTATCGCTGAGAGTAACGCTTATGAAAGCCTTAACCCAGCCAGCCTAACTAAAATGATGACCAGCTATGTCATAGGTCAAGAAATCAAAGCGGGCAATGTCTCGGTCGATGATGATGTGACTATCAGTAAAAATGCCTGGTCTAAAAACTTCTCTGACTCCTCGAAGATGTTCATTGAAGTCGGTACTACCGTTAAAGTCGGAGATTTAAACCGCGGTATCATCATCCAATCGGGTAACGATGCGTGTGTGGCTATGGCCGAGCATATCGCTGGCACCGAAGGCGCCTTCGTTGACATGATGAACTCATGGACAAAACAGCTGGGTATGCGTGATAGCTACTTCGAAAACTCCCATGGCTTAGACTCAGAAAACCACAAAACAACTGCCTATGATATGGCATTGTTAGGTGCAGCCTTAATCCGCGACGTTCCAGAAGAATACCGCATCTATAGCGAAAAATTTTATACCTTCAACGGTATCAAACAATATAACCGTAATGGTTTGTTGTGGGATAACAGCATGAGCGTGGACGGTATAAAGACAGGCCACACCTCTGGTGCAGGTTACAACTTAGTGGCATCTGCAACCAAAGACGGCATGCGTTTGATTTCTGTGGTTCTGGGTACTCAAAGTGAATCAGCCCGTAAAGCTGAAAGTAAAAAGTTACTGACCTATGGCTTCCGTTTCTTTGAAACTGTCACGCCTTACAAAGCGGGTGATAGCTTCACAACCCAACAGATATGGTACGGTGACAAGAGCACTGTTGATTTAGGCGTCGCAACTGATACACCTATTACAATCAGCCGTGGCCGCGGTAAAGACTTGAAAGCAAACTTCGAATTGACTAAGCCATTAGATGCACCGTTGAAAAAAGGTGAAACTGTAGGCCGTCTATTCTTCCAACTTGATGGTAAAGACATTGCCCAGTTCCCACTGGTGACCTTGCAAGAAGTCAACGAAGGTAGCTGGTTTAGTAAATTAGTCGATTACTTTAAGCAGATGTTTTCTGGATGGTTTAGCTAAGCTAAGTCCCATAAATAAAGCCACCTTAGGGTGGCTTTATTTTTTTGGGGAGTGCATCGCCCTTGAATCGGGTATAATCGCCACCATATATATCCCAATATAGCCGCTAAGAGTACTGAGTATGTTAGACACTAAATTTGATGAACTGATGGATTTCCCTTGCGCATTTCCTTTTAAGGTCGTCGGTGAAGCCCACGAAACGCTAACTGACAAAGTCGTGGCTGTGGTACAAAAACATGCACCGGGTGATTATTCACCTTCGACAAAAACGTCGAGCAAAGGTAGCTATCACTCCATTACTATCCGCGTGACAGTGACCAGCAAAGACCATATCGAAATTTTGTACACTGAACTTGCCGCCATCGAAGGCGTACGCCGCGTACTATAAATATTCCTCAAGGCCATGAAATGTGATCTGTCTTACATTTATGGTCAAGAGGCGTATAATAGCGCCACTCAATTCTAAGGGGAGAGGTTGCCCTTGCAAGACACGACTTTGCACATTCGGCATCTTGGAAAACAAGATTACGAATCAGTGTGGCATGCCATGCAGCACTACACTGACACGCGTAATAATGAGAGCCCAGATGAGCTGTGGATAGTAGAACACCCCCCCGTGTTTACCCAAGGCCAAGCAGGTAAAAGCGAGCATATTTTGAATGCTGGCGATATTCCTGTGATCCAAGTGGACCGTGGTGGCCAAGTCACTTACCACGGCCCTGGACAACTAGTGGTATATCCTCTTCTCGACATAAAACGTAGTAAAGTCGGCGTGCGTCAACTCGTTACTCATATAGAGCAAAGCATTGTCGATATGCTCGCCAAGTACGACATTAACGCTTATGCCAAGGCCGATGCGCCGGGCGTATATGTGGATGAACGTAAAATTGCCTCCCTCGGATTACGCATTCGTAAAGGCTGTTCATTCCATGGATTAGCCCTTAATGTCGATATGGATTTAGCTCCATTTCGCCGCATCAACCCTTGCGGTTATGCCGGTCTTGAAATGGTGCAATGCAAAGCACTTGGCGGACCACAAACCGTGATTGAAGCGGGCGAGCAACTTACTATTACTTTTAGCCAATTACTGGGCTATCAACACCTAGTTCATCATCAAGGATTAGCAGCGTCATGAATAGGCCTGAACGTTTACAACCCGGAGTAAAACTAAGAGATGCCGATAAAGTGTCTCGTATTCCTGTCAAAATCGTCCCATCAGAGCGCGACACTATGTTGCGTAAACCCGATTGGTTACGGGTTAAACTGCCGGCATCGAATCAACGCATTTTAGACATCAAGCAAGCGCTGCGTAAAAATGGCCTGCACTCTGTCTGTGAAGAAGCCTCTTGCCCTAACCTCGCGGAATGCTTCAACCACGGCACAGCAACCTTTATGATTTTGGGTGCGATTTGTACTCGTCGTTGCCCATTCTGCGACGTGGCCCATGGTCGTCCGCTTAAGCCTGATGCTGAAGAGCCAGTTAAATTGGCGCAAACTATCCGCGATATGAAGCTGAAATATGTGGTGATTACCTCTGTAGATCGTGACGATTTACGAGATGGTGGCGCCCAGCATTTTGCCGATTGTATTCGCGAAATTCGCAAACTAAATCCGGACATCAAGATCGAAACCTTAGTGCCTGATTTCCGTGGTCGTATCGATGCTGCCTTAGATATTTTATCGACTGAGCCGCCTGATGTGTTTAACCACAACTTAGAAACGGCGCCCATGCATTATCGTAAAGCGCGCCCAGGTGCGAATTACCAATGGTCGCTCGATCTGCTAAAACGCTTTAAAGAACGTCATCCAAATGTGCCCACTAAATCAGGCCTGATGATGGGACTGGGTGAAACCAACGAAGAGATCGCTCAAGTACTGCGTGATCTGCGTGAACATAAAGTTGAAATGCTGACCTTAGGCCAATACCTACAGCCGTCTAAGTTCCATTTGCCGGTTGAACGTTATGTGCCACCAGCAGAGTTTGACGAGCTTAAAGCCTTAGCCGATGAGTTAGGTTTTACCCATGCAGCCTGTGGCCCATTAGTGCGATCAAGCTACCATGCAGACTTGCAGGCCCAAGGTAAAGAAGTGAAATAACCTTCTTGCTTAGATGCGGAAAACTTTATGCAAACTTCAGGTGATGCTGAGTTTAAGTAATATAGAGTTCAGGGTTATTAAAATAGAAAAACAGCGCTTAGGCGCTGTTTTTTATTGGCTGTTTTTTATTGGCTGTTTTTTATGACTGTTGTTTATGACTGTTGTTTATGAAGAGTGGTTCGTATAGCTGTCGTTTTTCGATATGAATGCTAATGCTCGACTCATTCTTGGGTTATCGCTAAATCCATCAAGATAGCATCTTCTTTACCGCCCTCTATCGGGTAGTAACCTTTACGACGTCCCGATTCAATAAAGCCAGCCTGTTGATATAAAGCACGGGCGGCAAGATTGGACTCTCGCACTTCTAACATAAGCACCACAGCGCCCGATACCTTGGCCGATGCCATCACAGCCTTGAGTAATAACTTACCGTAACCTTTGCCCTGCTGACTCGGTAATAGGCAAATATCCAATAAAGTCACTTCATCGATAATTTGCTGCACTATCGCAAACCCTAAGAGTCCTTCGACGTGATAAGTATCTGAATCCGAAGCGACGTCAATATTTGCCTCAGTATTTGCATCTACATCTAAGTGAGCTCTCAGCTTTAAACCTAGGACACGGTACAAGTGACCAAAACAATCGGCAAGATTCCCCTCACTCATGGGATGGCTATGGGCCAAGGATTCAAGCTGCGCCATTTGGGGAACATCTTCAAGCGTGAGAGCCACAAGCTCAACAGGCAAACCTGCTGTCAATTGTGCTGCGAATGGTGTTGTGAATAGACTATCTACTGGTGAGATGTTCAACGCTGGTATTCCAAAGTATTGGTTATTAATGTATTTACGAGTAAAGCTTAAGACTTGCTTGGAGCTTGGCCGCTAACTTGGTCGCGCCATTGGTAAATCTGCTGCCAGAGCGCGCTTTTAGCCTGCCAACCCACCAATAAATCGGCCAACGGCTCAGACACTAACCATGCGGTACGTGGCCTAACTTTTTGACGTCGCAGATCCCAAACGATCTGTTTCCCCGTATGGGGCTCACAGTCAAAATCACATTCGTCACGCTTTATGTCGATAAGCGTTAGCACAGCGTCAATAAGCGGCTCTGCTTCTGGTAACTCACCATTTTCATCCCAAATCACTAAATAAGGTTTCACCTTAGTGTCGCGCACTCGCCAAGTTGTCACATTCATGGCGGTTAAATAGGCTGATTTATTCATTAGGGTCAGTTTTATTCAATTAAAGTATCGACTCACAATATGCCGCTAGAATAGCAGTTCTGCCATGGCATTGTTACTGCAGCACGGCGAAAGGAGATGATATCTGGCTTTATCGCTTACGAGATTTAACACTCGAAAGTTCAATCGAATTTATAGATTTACAAAATCTAATTTACTCATTTTACATTTAATATCAGAAGATTAGACTAAACATACTCAGTAAGACAATAGAAGGAAAACGCCATGATTAACATAGGTATCAATCAAGCTCACAGAGAAGAAATCGCCGCAGGGCTAAACCAACTATTGGCTGACAGCTACAGTCTTTACCTTAAGACCCATAGCTTTCACTGGAACGTTACTGGCCCAATGTTCACTAGCTTACACTTGCTATTTGAACAGCAGTATACCGAACTTGCCCTTGCGGTCGACCTTATCGCAGAGCGTGTACGTGCATTAGGCGCCAGAGCACTCGGTTCATATTCAGCTTATGCTGCGCTGACCGAGATAAAAAGAAGATCAAGGTGTCACGCGAACTATTAAGCGATCAGGAGCTAGTAATCCGCAATGCCAGAGCCTTGTATCCGCTGGTGAATCAAGCGAATGATGAGGCGACTGCGGACTTACTCACCCAGCGCATCCAACTGCATGAGAAGAACGCTTGGATGTTACGCAGCTTACTCGCAGAATAATCGCTAAATAGATTATTGCTCTGACCAAAGCAAAAAGTCGCCAAGTAAACACTTGGCGACTTTTGCCTTTAAAGCTTGATCAAACAGAATAGATTAGAGGTACTTAATCCAAGCCTGAGTGCTGTGTTTTTTATACTCGCTAAATCGCTTAACGGGATAATACAACGCGATGGCTAACACGCCCGCAATGAACCAAACCCATCCTATATTGCTCACGCCAAAGTACTCACCATGGTTTGCGCCAAAGATGAATTTCGCTAAAGTATAAAGCAGTAACAGCACGTACAAATGTAAGATATAGAAAAACATAGGGACTGAGCCAAACACAGACAACCCATGGCCCACTCGCGCTAATCTCCCACCCACTTTCCCACTTGATGCAAAATACCGCTCAAAGGCCACTAAGCAAAAGAACATGCCGCCTAAGGTCACCAGTAAAAAGCTTAATGATGGCGGGTATTTCGTTAAATTAAATACCGACATCAAGGTTTCACCCAAATGTGCCCCCGACTGCCAAGGCAAGGTTTCGCCATAAAGGTTAAACCCACGTAGCACCGCAAAAAGTACCCAACAGCTGATCCCTAAAAACAACAGCTTTTGCTGGCGAGCCGATGCATTAAGATGGCTTCCGTTCGGCTTATTACTAAAAAGTGGCCCTACAGCATAACCCAGTAAAATCACCCCAATCCAAGGCAGCACGGGATAACTCACCTTAACCCTAAGCGCACCTTCGCTGACGAGATAACCGCGGTCGTGCAATATGGTCCACAGACCGTAAGCCCACTCACTGGGCTGAAAACCAATTGGCGTCAACAGATTATGGCCAAAAACAATCGCAAATCCTAAAAGGGCCATCCAAGGTCTAGGCAGGTTTATCAGCGCAGCGAGCGCTAACATACTCAGACCAATCACCCAAATCACCTGTAACCAAAGGGTGTAATAGCTGACCATCCAAGAGAGGTTAGAGAAGTTAATCACTAAAATTTCCAGCGCAATTAAAAACAGCCCGCGTTTAATCAAAAACATACGTGCTGAACGTGGCTCGCCATGGCTACGATTGGCATAAAGCCATGCAGAAACCCCAGTTAAGAACACAAAGACTGGCGCACAAAAATGGGCGGCAAAGCGACTCACAAAAAGCCCCCAAGAAGTCGAACTCAAATCCATAGGATCGCTCACCTGCATGTGAAAGAAAAACCGCTCCCGCACATGGTCGAGTAACATGATAAGCATCACGGCGCCGCGCATCATATCGATACTATTAATCCGGGTGCGGCCAATAGAACGACCCAATTCTTGCTCGGCAAAACCTGAAGATAACGCTGGATTAGCACTGATATTAGAATTCATAGCTGACACTCACTTTAATGCTACGTGGCTCACCCGGCACGGCCCAAAGAGCGGAATAGCTACTCGCGATGTAATGTTCATCCAGTAAGTTATCCAGATTCACTCCAAGGCTTAAGTTGTCGCTTAAGTGGGTGTTCATAAACACCCCAAGTAACTGATAAGAAGGCAATTGAAAACTAGGTTCGGCAGAATCGCCGAGGCGCGAATCAATATAGCGCCAACTTAATCCCAAATGCCCATCAATGGAAAAATCATTGAGATCTTGTTTCAACAAAATACTTGCGGTTTGTTTAGGCACGTTAACCAGTGGACTTCCTGCGGGTATTTGTACGCCAAAGTCAAGATTCAAAGTATCGTTGGCTGTACGCGTATTAAGATAGGCATAGGATAGTCTGCCTTGTAATGACTCAGTCAGATCGGCCGCGATATCTAATTCAAGTCCTGTACTTTTCGCTTCCCCCAAAGTAGCCGAAAACCCTACATTCACAGGATCTGAGGTTAAAATATTGCTCTTTTTGGCATCAAACACGGCTAAACTACCATTTATGGCAAGGTCGTTAAGCCAAGCAGCATTAAACTTCATGCCCAGCTCTACAGATTGACTTTCTTCAGCCTCAAAGGGATTCCCCGCATAGTCAGTTCCTGAAAGCGGTAAAAATCCTTCAGAGTAAGAACTATAAAAACTTAATGCATCGGACCATAAATACACGAGACCCACTTTAGGGCTAACTCGATTATCGGTTTGTTCCGATAGCGTCTCTTTAGCCGTTTCACTAATGTCCTGCTGATAACTATCAAACCTCAGTCCTAGATGTAATTTCCACTTTTCAGTTAAATCCATTTGATCTTGAAGATAAGTGCCCCATGCCTTCTGAGTTTCCTCATTCTCATACAGTAAACTTACCTCAGGTTGAACGCTGCCATATTGCAGCTCAAAAATATCAATCGCATATTCGCCTTTTTTGCCTCGATAGCGATAAAGCCCCGTCTTCAGGTTGTAGTGGTAGGCATCGGCACCAAGCAGCAAATTATGACGAATAAAATTGGTATCGAGATGACCACTTAATTCAAGACGAAGGGAATTATCCTCAGAGGCGTAGTCACGATATCTGTGCTGCCTAGTCAGCGTGCGACCATCATCAAATAGCGATTGCCGCCCTTTTGCTAACTCAGCATCAGACGAATACCCCTTCAAGCTAGAGTCTCGGTAGTTATAGCCAGCAGTTAATGACCAATCATCATTTAATTCATAGTCATAGGTCAGCTGATGCCCTGTGGCATTCACCTCCGTTGCGCCATCATTAGGCTCACCTAAATAACGCGAGCGGGGAACGGTATTAATATCGTTATTGAGTACAATAATGCCGCGATCGAATAGCCGTTCCTGCTTGAGATATTCCATTTCATACAGCAAGGAAGCTTTTTCGGAAATCTGCCAACGCACAGACGGCGTAACGATTTTTTTATCGCTAAACACATAATCACGAAAACTATCGTGTTCCTGCCAAGCGCCATTAATCCGAAATGCCAAGTTATCGGTTAAACCTGAGGTCACATCACCTTCTAACCGATATTGGTCGAAACTCCCAGCCGATGCTTTTAAATAACCACTAGTTTCATATTGGGGTTTCTTAGTGACGATATTAACTGTGCCACCGGGCTCCGAGCGGCCATAAAGTGCCGAACCTGGGCCTTTTAAAATCTCGACATAGGCAACGTTTGATAAATCTCTATGACCACTAAAACCTCGGCCACCATTAAAGCCATTGATTAAATACCCCGATGGCATGTTTTCGTTGCCCGGAAAGCCGCGTAGGGAAAAACTATCCCATAAACCACCGCCATTGTTTTGCCGCGCCACACTGGCAGAATAGTCCAGTACATCTTGAAACCGCGTCAGCCCCGCGTCTTTTATCAATTGCTCGTCTAACACACTGATCGCTTGGGGAAGTTCAGTTGAGGACACATTGCCACGATAGGCTTGGCGATAGTGGATACTTAAACGTTCAATATCAGTGTCAAGCACTGCGTCACTCATAGTATCAATAGCTTGTGAACTCGATTGACTGCTTTCTGCGGCCAACAGCATTGAAATAGGATTGAGCACAAACAAGGCGCCCAGCAACAGCGCAGTGCGCTTAGGGACATAAAAAGAAGTCATTTTCACTCCGAAAATAAACAGCATAGGCGCCTTAGCTAAGCCAAGGCGCTCAAAGTTAATTAAGATAAATTGAATAAACAGTAACTTATGCTGTTATGGGCGGAGCACGACTATTGAAGAAACGACTAAAAGGTCGCTTAAAGGAAACTGCCTGAAACTCAACCGAAATATAACCCTGTTGAGCGAGTTGGAAATGAAAGGGTGTACTGGTTAGCGCATGTTGCAACTGGTGCTGATGTAAGCACAGCGAACAATTGGCCTTAGAGTCTTCACTAGCATGAGAAACACTGTGAACAGCAATGGCAACAGACAATAGCACCAATATGGCAGCAAGCCATATCGCTAGGGTGCGTCTTGTTTGTATCACACTATTCAAACCCTACTTCCTCAGATAATTTGGCAGGCGATTGTATGTTAAGCACTACTAAAGTTGCAAACCGATTTACCTAAGCCGTAGGGCTTAAATGTTACAAGAGGTAACTTATCTCATGAGTCATTAGCTATGCCGTCCATAGACTATTTGCAGCCAGCTACTTTACATAACCCTTTAACACATCATCAATCATGATATTAAGGGATGTTATGCCCGCACCTGTGATATACCAAGCCTCGGGATCCACAAAAATAACATTCCCCGTCTTCCAAGCGTTAGTTTCACGCAAGAGAGGGTTATCGATAGATTGTTTATCCAATACAGGGCTTCGCTCCATCACTGCGGTTCTGTCAACCACGTAAATGATGTCGGGATTGTTTTCAAGAATAAACTCGCTTGATACAGGTTGACCGTGTAATCCCATCTGCTCTGACAAGCTAGCGGGTTTAACCCCTAGCGCACTGTAAATGAACCCATACCGAGAACGAATACCTAAAAATCGAAAAGCGCCATTATTATGTAGCACCACCAAGGCTTTTTCTGGCCTGTCCTTAATCACCATTCTGGCGGCTTGGATCTTACTTTCCAGTTCATCCACTTTATGTTTTGCCAAGGTTTGCTTATCGAATAATTTACCCAGCACCAACAAGTGCTGTTTGACTATATCAAAGTAATCGCTGTTGCTGTCTTGGTAATCAATATCCAAATGAATGGTCGGAGCCAAATTGGAAAGCGCTTGATAATGACTAGCTTGAACGGATGACATCAGCACCAAATCGGGTTTAAGTGCATAAATACGTTCCATATTGGGTTGAACGATAGCACCTAAATCAACAATATCACTATTGTTGCTGTAGTCTTTCAGGTAGTAAGGAACAAAATCCTTTGGCATACCGACAATGGGAATACCCAACTGTTCGAGATAGTCGACTTCATTCATATCTAGGGCCGCAACACGTACTGGCCGTTTTGTAATAACAGTAGTGCCCAGCTTATGCTCTACCTCTATCGGGGCAAAATCCAACTCAGCCGTTGAAGCACTCGTATCCAATGATGCAAGTTGTACTGATTCAGTTTTATTGTCGCAGGCCAGCAAAAAAGCCGAGCTAAATAACAGAATCGCTATCACTTTAGTCCCACTTCTACATTTCGACGTCACTTGTATTCTCCTTGTAAGTTGAAGTTGAAATAGTTACATACTGTTCCTTGACTCGTTTTCAGCACCTCAAGATCCAGTTCGTACAGGGCTTTTAACCTTTGTGCTGTAACGACCTCTTCAACGGGTCCAGCGCAGTGCACAACGCCTTGCTTCATACCGACAATATAGTCGGAGTAGTTAGCTGCAAAATTGATATCGTGAACCACTAACACTACCGTTCGTTTGTAATCGTCACACAGATGGCGAAGTGCCCGCATGATGCTAACGGCATGTTTCATATCCAGATTGTTGAGCGGTTCATCTAACAATAAATAATCCGTTTGCTGCGCAATCGCCATTGCCAGAAAAGCCATTTGGCGTTGTCCGCCGCTAAGTTCATCAATAAATACATTGGCTAATGACTGTAAAGCTAAAAACGACAGCGCTTCATCAATGGCGCGATGATCTTCCTTTGTGAGTGCCCCTTGGCTATAGGGAAAACGACCAAATGCCACTAACTCCCTGACCGTCAGGCGTAAATTGAGGCTGTTAAACTGACGCATGGTTGCCACTTGCTTGGCATAATCCTTCAAGGGAATATTGTGGATAGCAGTACCTTTGAGTAATACCTCGCCCTGCTGGATATTCAGTAACCGACCAATCGACATCAGTAAGGTACTTTTGCCGGCACCGTTGGGGCCGATGAGAGAAGTCATCTGATGTTCGGGAAATTGTACAGTGACATTTTTTAGCACAGGTTTCGCGCCATAAGACTGATATAAGTTATTGACGGTTATCACACTGCGCTCCGAGGTTTAAGAATTAAGACAAAGAAATAGGCGCCACAAAATAGATTAATTAACAGCCCAACACTGGTTTGATAATTAAACAGATGCTCAACAAGCATTTGCGCGATCAGAAAAACCGAGATAGCAACAGCGCACCCTGTTATCAAGGTAAATGAGTGTGATGGATGCCTTGCCAGTGCATAGGCCATATTCGCGACAAATATCCCCATAAAAGCAGTCGGCCCCACTAAACTGGTTGATATTGCGACCAATACCGCGATAAGACCCAATAGCAGGCGCACCACTTTTTGATAATCAATACCAAGAGAGATAGCTTGCTCCCGCCCCATCAGTAATACATCAAGCACAGCACGCACTCTCCAAGCGGCAATACACACGGCACTGACAAGCACTATAGAGATAAGCAATTGCTCTGGTTGAGCGCGGTTGAACGACGCTAAGCTGTAGCTCTGGAAAATAGAAAACTCACCGGGACTGATAGAATATTGGATTAACTGAGTAAAACTGCCTAACACCACAGTGAGTACTAAGCCCACAAGCAGTAGGAAGAACACATCATGTCGATCTCCAGTAAATAGCCAACGATGAATCGCCATTGAGTAAAGCAACATCACCACGACTGAGACAAAGAAATTGCTGTTAGCGGTGATCAGAATACTGCTGCCCGTCCCTAAGATAAGGATCAACAGTGCCTGCAAAATCAAATAAACCCCTTCATACCCCATGATAGATGGCGTTAAAATGCGATTTCCGGCTAAGGTCTGAAACAGTATCGAAGAAAACGCAATACAGACACCACCAAGGCAAATAGTGCCCAAACGCACCAATCGATTCGGTATGACATAGTCAAAATCAAAGCCTGAGCCCATCAATAAAAATGTGACTGCCAACATAATAGGCAGCCCCCAGCTCAAAAAACGCCATGCACTGTCTTTCATTTGATTTTCCAAACGATAACTAGAAATATGAGTCCACCTAAACAGCTTGCTGTTAGACCTATAGGAATTTCAAAGGGATACAAAACAAGCCGACCAAGCAAGTCACAGATAATCAGTAGTGTTGCGCCAGCAAAGGCGATAATAGGCAAGGTACGTTTTAAATTATCGCCGTAACGCATAGCGACAAGATTAGGAATAATCAAACCAATAAATGGAATGCTCCCGACTGTGATAACTGTGGTCGCTATGGTCAGGGAAACCAGCACTAACCCTAAGATAACTAGGTTGAAATAACTCAGACCTAGTGTGGTAGCTAAGCCTTCGCCCATTCCTACAATGGTAAAGCGCTGTGCATAAAGGTAGGTCAGTATGACTACGGGAAGGATCAGATAGATGATTTCGTAGTTACCCTGCACGATTTTTGAAAAATCACCCAGCATCCATCCCTGCATACTCTGCATCATATTGTTTTGATAAGCATAAAGTTCCGCTATCGCACTGAGTACACTGCCAAACATAATCCCAATAATTGGAATGAGCACCGGACTCTTATACCGAATACCACGAATAATCAGAACAAAAGCTAAGCTCGCAAGCAGGCAAAAAACTAAAGCCCCCAACATTCTGGCGGTGACCCCCATACTCGGGGCATGAATGATTGAAATTAATATGCCTAGTTTAGCGGCATCAAGCCCGCCACAAGTAGCAGGTTCAACAAACTTGTTTTGCACAATCTGCTGCAATATCACGCCACAGACAGCGAGCCCTACACCTGAGCAAATCAAGGCAAAGAGCCGCGGCAGACGACTCGCAGATAACACCAACCAGACATCATCCGATAACGTCAGCATCTGCGCCACAGAGGCATACTTTGCGCCTAGCAGCAATGAGGCAAAACAAAGCACAAAAAAGCACGTCAGTGCATAAACCACCTTCACAAACTGATACTTCCTATACGCAATAAATCTTGTACTAATCTGCAGCCGCTATGAGGTTTTCATATCGACGCGCTATGTTTGAGCCTTATCAGATCCCCCTGCCTTTTGGGCATGGGTAACGGCAATACCCGCTAACACTAAGTCACGTTTTCGCTCCCACCATTTGCGGGCGCCCACCTTCATGATGTCTACCATCGCATTTATCTGCTCAGCTTTATCAGGGAGCTTGGTGGCTTCATCTTCCCAAATTGCGATAATTCGCTCTTTACGTGTCCGGCCATCGGCTTCTGGTTTAGTGGTTGACCACCATCCCAAAAAGCACTCCCCCACCATGTCAACTAAGATATCAACGGCAAGCACAGCCTCATCGAGGGAGAAGCCTTTGCGTTGCAGCTTTTCGACCGATTCAGCAAAAGAACGTATACCCGATGACGGCGTAACACTGGCCTGATGGATAGACTCAGCGAGGCCAGGATGACGCTCATAGAGTGTCCAAATGGCATCGGTCAATATGATCAATTCGCTCCGCCAATCTGTGGCCGCTGGCGCTCGCCAGTCCAGCTCATTGATAGCAAGCTCAGCGGCAATGGAGATAACATCATTTCGACCTGCTACGTGATGGTAGAGGGAAGAATGATCGACCTTTAAATGCGCCGCTATAGCTGGGATAGTCGCTTGATCAACCCCAATCGCCAACGCAGCTCTGGCGATAGCCTCACGGGAAATACGGCTTGGTCTGCCACGCTGGCGTTTTTGAATAGGTTGCTCCGGTACTTGTGTCATATCGATAAGGTTTCCAAGGCAAAAATGCCATTCTAACCGCTCTTGCTACCCGCTGCATGGCAATACCCAATACCGCGGGTAGAAGCTAGCTGCTAAAACTTCGCCCTAACGCCTACACCTATTTCTCGTGGTTCAAGTAAATATGCATCCACGCCTCCGGTACTTCTGTCAGCCATTTTTGCCACGGGTGCACGTTCATCCAGCAAATTGCGTGCATAAACAAAGGCTTCAAAATATTGGTTGATTTGATAGGAAGAATTCAGGTTTACCGTAGTGTAAGATCCCACTCTTAACTCAGGCTCATTGGTATCCGTTGAAAAGTATCCATCCGTATGGCGCACATCACCGCTCACTTTGATAGTGTCTGTGATTGAATAGTCAAACCCTATATTGAACATATATCCCGGCGCTTTACTAAACTCGTTGCCGACAAACTCCTCACCACGGTAGTCATTAAATTCACTTATCTCAGTTTCAAGTAAACCCAGCCCACCATATAGGCTAAAACTATCGGCTACTTTAAAGTTCCAATCTAATTCAATCCCATAGCTTTGCGCTTCATCGGCATTAATAATGACAGAACCAAAGGGACGCCCATCGAGGTAGTCAGTAACTGAACGTTGTGAATCCTTAAAGCGGGTGTAGAAGAGATTACTATTTATGATTAAGCGTTGTTCAAGCAGATCGATACGGGTAAAAAGTTCATAGTTCCATGCCGATTCGGCATCGAATGTATAATATTCGCCACCGCGGAAGTTAATGCCTGTGCCCCCAGGAATGTTACCTTCACTGATCATCGCGCCGACCAAGACGTTATCTGTCAGATCATAGGACAGGGCAACCTTAGGTAATAACGCCGTAAACGTCTCTTCATATTGATGGCGCACGTTTGGGATGTAGCTGGCAATACCATCGTGGCTAATTTCATCAGACTGATAACGGAGTGCGCTGGTGAATGCCCACTTAGGTGAGAAGCGCCATATGACTTCACCGTAGGGGGCAAAACTGGTATGTCTCAGGTCGGCGTCGGCATTACCAAATACGTTGTTCAGCTTGTTGTTGGTTTTATCATCCCAGTAGAAGACACCGGCAACCCCACTAAACTCTGAACTTTTGTCACCAAAGTTCAGCCTTATATCATTCGAAAAGTTTTCATTATCTCGTTTTGCGATCCCTTGATAAGGTGCTGCGAAGCGATAATCAAACTGCCCTTCTGAATACTGCAGTTGGTTATGCAACTTCATCCCATTGTCGAACACATATTCAAGATCAAAAATCCCGACATGATTACTGACTTCTTGATTATCCTGAAAAATTGAACGATTTTCTAAGTCATCATAGGGTTCTGATACCACCTCGTTTCTGGGACGTTTAGCCTCAGTGGAGGAATAAGTCAGCATGGCGGAAAAGTTGCTGTATTTTTCGGGTTCCCATAGCAACTTCGCCCGTAGATTTTGGTTTTTAAACTCAAAATCTAAATCATGGGCAGTAAACTCTGGGTTAACGTAATCAACAAAGGTATCTCTAGCGCTGTAATCTGCGCTAATTCTTGCGGCAAAGTCATTACTTAGCGCACCGGACGCCATGACCGAAAAGCGCTGCTTATTCCGACTGCCATAAAGTGCTTGCGCTGCAAATTCTGGCGTATAAGTGGGGTTATGGGTATGGATAACTACAGCGCCAGCAATACTGTTGGCTCCTTGACTGGTCGTTTGCGGACCACGGTAGACTTCAATAGACGACACATCCCACACGCCTGCTGCGCCTAAATCCAGTTCTGCGGGGCTCAGATATTTACCATCCACACTGATAGTTGCACCCGGCACAGGCTTAGATAAGTAGGCATTACCCGCTGCAACAGGCCCTTTAGTATCCGTACCGCGGATAATGGGCGCATCGGTATTTCCGGCATAAATTAAGTTTGGCGTACCGCCGAGAATTTCAGAAATCGTTGATTGGTCGGCATTTTTCCTCAACTGTTCTTCAGTGATCACTGTCACTGAGCTAGCCGTTTCCTTCAGCGTGCGCTCGATTTTCTGACCGTAAACTGTGATGACTTCAATATTTCCCGCTGCATCTTGTTGCTTGGATTGCTTATCTGGAGCAGTTCCACTGTCAGCAATAGTTGAGCCTGAAATAGCGCTAAGCCCCAGCGCAAGAGAACCGATAACCCACTTTGATTGTGGGTAAAACTTACCAAATCGGGGCATGTGTAATAACTCCTTATACGAAAGATTTGTTGCCAATGAGAATGGTTATCAATTATATTATCGCCGTTCAAAACATTTATCAACACTGTGTTGATAAATAAAAATGACCGCTTAATATGGTCGCCATCTCATGGTGGTTCAATTTTTATGAAACAAGGAATTTGGCTCGTGGATGTTCATTTGCCCATAAACTCTGGCACTCAGACTATTTTTTACTCTGCAATATCAAGACTTCATCGCTTCATTGGCCTTGTGTTAATCACACTTTCCAGACCGAAGCCCAGCCTGTTCCACTTCGATTTTTTAGGTGAACATTAAAATGCAGCGACTTTTCAGTCCCACTTCAACATTAGCCTTCGCCCTACGTCCGGCGATTCCCGCACTCACTTTCGGAATGCTGCTAGCGGCAGGTGCTGGCGTGATGGCACTAAGTGCACTCTGGTGCGTAATACAGCTTATTGCTGGCCATCACTCGCTATGGTTAGCGGGGGCGCTCATATTTGGGGTCGCATCAGCGTTGCTATCAGCTGGCGCATCTTGGGTTAACCACAATGCTGAGGCGCAATTTTCTGGAAGATTAAGACGTCATGTTGCAGCGCATCTTGTCAGGCTGCCACCAAGTACTTTGGCAAAATATAAGGGCGAAAAGTTAAAGCGATTAATGGTCGATGACATAGTGTCATTGCATCATATGATCGCGCATTTACCCTCAGAGTTAGCGACCTTTATCATTGTCCCTGCCATCACTATTGGTTTGCTGATCTTAAGTGCGGGCTTAGTGGCATTACTTGCCCTTATCCCAGGCCTCGTCGCCGCGCTTTTCTATTTGGTGGTGATCCCAAGGCTTGCTGCAAAACAGGGTGAAGCACGAGTTAATGTGATGGGAAATATCACTGCAGCAGTAGATGACTACGCCCGTGGTGCGCCTGTATTTCGCATTTATGGCGCACAAACGGGTGCTATGGCCGATTACCAAAAGGCAACGACACATTTTATTGGGGATATTCTTGAGCGGGTAAGCAAGGTATCCACTTCAGTCGCCGTGGCCACATCACTACTGCAGGCTGTCTGTACTTTTGCCATTGTCTATGCCATCGGATATGAATGGCCGCCAGAAAACCTTGCTGCGGCCTTATTCTTCAGTCTGGCCATAGTCACGCCAGCCCTAAAGCTCGGGCATGGGCTTGATTATCTCGCAACGGGCCGCGCTGCCGCTCAGCGGCTAACGGATTTTCTTGAGCAATCGAGAGTTCCTGTTGGTAACGGCAATATTGAGCTTAAAGAAAATATGCCGCTCACCCTCACGAATGTTGTGCCTTCACTGTCTACAAGCAATCAATCTGTGCCCATTAACTATCAATTTAGCTCTGGCAGAGTGACGGCAGTTACAGGGATCAGTGGTGTTGGCAAATCCACATTACTGCGTTTATTAGCTGGCATGGAGCCGCTAAATACCGGAGATATTCGACTTGCTGGTATTGCACTCAATGAGATGGATGAAGCCTCGATTAATCGCGCGATCATGCTATTACCGCAAGGTGCGGGACTACTGGCAACCTCCATCGCCGACAATCTCGCGCTCACCGCACCTTATGCCACGGATGACGATTACTTAGCAGCATTACACTGCGCGCAATTGGATAAACCCTTAACTACTCATGCAAGCGCGCTCTCTGGCGGTGAAATACAACGCGTTAATCTTGCTCGTGTATTTCTTTCACCCGCTAGGGTGATATTGCTTGATGAACCCACATCGGCCCTAGACAGCGAAACGGCATTTAACGTGTTCACAGCGCTACGCCATCACGCAAAAACAAACCACAAAACGATTGTGATGGTCACCCATGACTTAACGCTTGCCGAGCTGGCGGATGACAAGCTCACACTCAAGCATCATCACAGGGAAGGAGAAGGCCAATGATAAATCGTCCCCAAAATTACGCAGCCATAAAGCACTTAATACCTGTTGCCTGCGGTTGGGCTGTGACGGCCATATTGGAAGCGGCATGCTACATTCAACTGGCTTTAGCCATTATTGAGCAGCAATCACCGCAAAAAGTGCTATCGATTGCTGCAATAACCATACTCACCACAATACTGGCTTCGCGTTCAGGTTTTTGGGCTGGCGCAAGGCTGGCCAATGCGCTCTACAGTGCATTAGGCACGACCATGCAACAAGCGAAACTCTCTTGGTTTACACCGAGTGTCAGGACACTACTCATAGAAACTGTCTCTCGGAGTATTCCTGGCTTTATGAGTATTCCGGCACATCAATTTCAGGTATTTATTCATGCACCGCTTATTCCGCTCTGCATTACCTTTGGCATAGGATTGATCGGTGGCATGCCACTGGTACTGATGTTGGCTAGCCTGTTGCTCGTGTCATTTGTGATTCAGAGTATGGCGCAACGAGCCCTTGCCCGCGCAGATATGGACCGAAACAACACTGAATTGGCAGCAGATCAGTCAACCCTTGAACTGATCGACCACTTAGAGTTACTGCGTACAGCAGCAGGATATAGCGGCGCAACAACACGGTTAGAGCAAAACTGGCAAACACAAGAAATCGCATTAGAACGAACTAATCGCGCCGCTGCTATAGCAACATTACTGTCGGCTATCGCCAGCTTTTTACCTATTGCAGGCATGGCACTCTATCTGGTGCTATCCGGTATAAACAATACGCCAATGTTGCTCGCAGTCTTGATGTTGACCATGCGCGCGGCGGCGCCACTTGAGACTCTCGCCGTGGCGGCAATAGGCATTAATGATCAGTTAGCGGCTATTAAACACTATCGACAAGCGACTCATGCACCAACGCTCAAAGAGCCAAGCCAAGCGCAACAAAAGACACCGAACAATCATACAATCGAACTGAATAACGTAACATTTCCCCCTGCGGTGCAAAATATCAATGCCACTATCGAATCAGGTGAACGCGTGCTGATTTGTGGCCCGAGCGGTTCAGGTAAAACCAGCTTACTTAAGCTATTGATGCGCTTTGATGATCCCACCCTAGGCCTGATCACTTTGGGCAAGGTGCCGCTCACGTCAGTTCCCGCAACTGAACTTGCCCGCTTTTTCGCCTATGTGCCGCAGGATCCACTCATCTTTACAGGCACCATTGCCAGTAACATTCGTATTGGTAACCCTGATGCCGACGATCAAGCCGTAGATAAAGCGGCACGCCAAGTGGCTCTGAATGAAGTATTAGACAGATCAGAACTGGGCATTTACCAAGAAGTCGGCCTACAAGGCGCAGGGTTATCGGGAGGGGAACGCCAAAGGCTTGCCTTAGCACGAGCGCTTATCAAAAATGCGCCGATTCTGATAATGGATGAGGCCACCTCGGCATTGGATGAAGAGACAGAAAAGCGTGTAGCCAAGGCTATTTGCGAACAGAGTTGTACATTGGTTTTAGTTTCGCATCGAAACCAATCACTTTGGCAGCCAACCAAGATAATAGAATTTCATCAATCAGTTGCCTCAAAGTAGGATCGGCTTTCTACGCATTAAAAAACTGAATTACAGATGTCTTACACAGATTATAGTGATTAATTTGTCGTTACTGACCACATCTCAATGAGTTATATACTGCAGCCGAAATGACATGAATCATTTCGACTGCAGTTATTATTCGTGCAAAGAAGATGAGCATTACTGTAGAACCGACCAAGCCTTGTTGGCATAACGCTCACTGAATCAAAGCATAAATACTCGAGCTTCCTCTCGCTTTTGAGCTTTAAAATCCCTCAAATTATCAGCTACCCGTTAATAAACTAGTAACCATATTTTACGACAGGGTGCCAATTTTTATTAACATCCTCTTCAATAAACTTTTGTTTTTCTTTGATTAAATCCGATTCAACTAACCCTATCGCTTGATGGGCCTTTTCCTTAGTACTGATATCTGGATAACTAACTTGAGTCACGTTAAGTTGCTTCAATATTCCAGCGAGCAGATGACGTGCTTCGTTCGCTTGTTCGATAGCTTTATCTAAAAGCTGCTTACCTTCTTGTGGATTATGTGCATACAAACCATGTGAAGACATGGCAAAGTCCCAGCGCCACTGACTGTGTCGTATCGCCATAATGGGCTCATTCATATTCTCCCATTTAGCACCTGCATCCCATGCCGCTTTGGCTTCATAGTGGGCCTTGACGAGCAGAGCTTCAACTTCGCGGGCTTTGGTCTCAATCGTTAATTTATTGGCCGCGAGCTTGGTTTCAATTTTGGTTTTACTACTATGGCAGCCACTGCAACTGTTATCAAAATGCGGTAAGGCTTTATCAACTTTATGACTAGTAAATTCAACACCTTTTGCATCCTGCTGGGTTGGCATATGACAGGTAATGCAAGTGACACCGACTTCGGCATGTTTACTGCGACTCCAGTGTTCAAACTCAGGATGACGTGCTTTGAGTATGGGCGTTTTCGAAAGAGGATGGATCCATTCGAAGAAGCGGCGAGTGTCATAATATTTTTCAATATCGTCGGCTGTGCTGCCAAAAATCCAGGGAATATTAACAACATTACTTTTTTCCGGACGGAAATAGTAAGTGACATGACACTGACCACATACCTGCGCACCTTGCATATCGGTATCTTGTTTATCGAATGGCAGGTGAATTTTAGCCATAGCCTCTTGGGCATGGGGGCGAGGTAAAGTTAACTTATTAGTGCCAGATTCATGGCAATCGCTGCAATACACTACGCTTTGGATCTCTTTGCCCAGATCGGTAAAGTTTTTAGCGGAGTATCCTTCAAATCCTAGTTGTTCAATCAATCTAGGGGCATCCGGTGTCTTGCAGGTCCAACAACTAGCGGATAATCCTTTCTCTCCTGCCTTAGGGGGGACACCTGTTCGTAAAGTATGCGTCACATCAGCAACGGCAAAATGATGCCCACGTGGGCTATGGTACTCTTTGGCATAGGAAGATCCTGCCCAGAGTATGATGCTGGCGGGATAATTGGCGAGCATATCTTCGCGTTCAACTTGTTCAGAGGTGGCTTGCCAAGATTGATATTGGTTAGGGTATTTTTGTTGATTGCTAGTATCGGAAGCCGCTACAGATGTACATATAGTTATGACGAGCAAGCAAATCATTTTTAGCAATGTAACTGTTTTTAAATAAATTTTCACTTTGTATCCTTTTGTCCTAACATCAATATTAACCTGGGCGCCCATCGATACGGGGGCGAGAGAGTATCGGCAAGTAGTGCCATACAAACAGTGCAAATGCGATAAACCAGCAACTGCCAGCCAACCATAACCAGACTTGGGTGTGGGCCGGAAACCAGATGGGCATTAGCGCCCTGAGCAGTGCCGCTAACGGTAAGCAAATAAATGCCAAGATCATCTTAGGGCCCTCATAAATATTTCGACTTGTGTGCCCGAGTGACACTCTGGAAATCATCGAAAGACACAGGGTAGCCATACAACCAATAGCAAATAGGTGAAGCAGACTGCGATAGGCATATTCATTATCGAGATACCAACTCATGGCTAACAGGCAAAGAGGCAACATTAAATAGGCAAGATGCAAGGACCACAGCATAGGTTCTTTCAGTGTTTTATGGGGTAACCAGCGTGCAAATCGGACCAGCTGCAAGAGCCCCGCAATGAGCAGTAAGCCTCGCTCGACTTCCAGAGGTATAAGGTGGATGAGTGATTGAATGACGAGCAAGATCATCGTCAGGATCAGCGGGTATTCAATCCAAGTTAAGGGTTCTGCTTTGGTGGCCTTAATGCGCATCGCGGTAAAAAATGGAATCACACGCCCACCGACTATGGTGATAAGTAAGGCTAACCACCATAACATCGCCTGCCAGATCTGGTTGGCAAGAATAAAGTCGCGCTCAAAAAGGGCGTAATAGCTGACATTGTTAATCACGAGTGCAGCAAACAACATGATCGGAAAACCAATATTGCGCCATTGCTTCACCTTATAAATACAGCGCCATAGAGTAAGGCTTGCCATACCAAGGAACAAGGAATCAAACACGGCGGGCAAAATGAGCGGAACTTGCATTGGGAGTAAGAGTAATAATCGTGCCAGTAACCAGCAGCTAAAGGTCAATGCGAGTGGCCATCCCTTTAATGTGGGTTGGTTGGTCCAATTTTGAACGGCAGTCAGCAAAAATCCACACACAATTGCCATAGCGAAACCGAACAGCATTTCATGTGGATGCCACCATAGCGGCAGTATCTTGCTCCAAAAGGATGAAGGGAAAAAACTATATTGGGGAGTAAACCAAGTTAATAGCCACAAAGGGATATATAGCGCAGCTAATATTGCTCCCCCAAGGAAAAAAGGTCTAAAGCCTAAGCGCCATAACGCGTGAGTACGTTCGGTTTGTGTAGGATCATCAATATTTAGCATAGTTGTTAGCCGAGTAGCAGAACGATGATGAACACACTTAAGATGCATTCAATATAGTTCTTATATTGTACTGTTATGACCCTCAATTCAAACTAAATCTTAGATTTTGGAACTAAGATCCCAAAGATGAACAAAAAATAAAGTGTCGTGGAATACTCATTTCTGACGGCTAATAGGCTTGATCAATGTACTGCGGGTTCATGACGGACAAAGGTTCAATGCAGACTTTTACACAGGTAACGGCACAAACAGTCACACATTGGTAAATTTTAGATAGGATAAATACCGTTTTGATTTAAATAACCGTGGCTTTATTGGCCTATCTTATTTCGAACACAGCCAAGACTTTGATAGCACAGGCAACTCGATTTATAACGGCGATGACAGTTGCAGAGGATTATGCGGTAACTCGCTTTAGCGTCGATTATCAGGCTAAAAACTGACGGATTAGTGGCTTCGCCAACAACCTATTTGATGAACAAGCATTGACAGTAAATAGCCTACAAGCCGCAGTTATGTTGGAGGGTTACGACAGAAAAATGGAAATAGTACCAGCAATTGGTAGCGTTAAAAAATGGCGAGTTATTCAATCCAAGCAAAATCATTTTTTTCGTTTTATTCAACACAAAATAAAACGGCTCGCATATTTCTATGCAAGCCGTTGTTTTATTTGGCAGGGGTGGCAGGACTCGAACCCGCAACCATCGGTTTTGGAGGGGGAGATTAAAAACTGTAAAAACAACTTGTTATGTTGTTTTGTTGAAAAACATTTTTTCCAGTTTACTTTATAACTATATGATTCTATTAAAGCTTAAAAAAGAAATTACAACAGTTTACGCAGTAAATTTGACTTTAGATTCACCCTTATCCCAAACTGTCGATGGATACCTTTAAATAGGTTGAGTTTACTTATTCTAAACTCTACACATAATTATTTTTCATTGCATAATGGTAAAAATAACCTTCAAATAACCTATGTGATTTACACTAACAACAATTTTATTATGAATGCGCATAATAAATGGATTTTTGGATTACGAAAAAAAACTCTCGCCAGTACATTTGCAACAATGCATCGTTTGTTAGCAACTCCCTAGAGCAAACCTCAATAATGTCGCTCAACTGCAACACTCCCAACTGATTACTTTTTAAGTCACTCACAAACAACTCTGCCCTTAGTCTACCTAAGAGTACTGCATTACTAACATCTTCATGTCTATAGGTATATCGCGCCAAGAGTTCTGTCACAGGCATAGCGTTAGAGTCATAATTAGGCATAACCACTCTCATTGGTGATATTAATTTCCGCACAGGCTATCAGCCAAAAATAACATTGTAAATATATATAGAAAATAATATTACGTATAACATCAATGTTCTACATATATAAAATATCCCAAATATTTAAATCACTAAAAATATTAAATTACATCCTAACAAGACAATCAAAAGTTACTTTGAACATTTCATCAAGTAATTAGTTACTTATTTGACAGTTAATAAGTAACTAATTACTTACCTAGAAATATAATATTAATTTATCCTTTTATTTTGAAGGTTGTGTGGCCACAACCGAACAACGATAGCCGCCTTTGCTATCACCCCGGGCTGTGACCTTATCAATGGACCAATCACCGGCCATTTCTGGCGGGAACGAGTCATTAAGAGTCAGCAGGCCCTCGGCAACCAAGTAAGGATCACCTGGTAAGTCTAGCCTGACACTGGAACCTTGCCGGTTAACCTTGGTCAGTTCGGCGCGGCATGCATGTTGCGCAGTATCAGCGCTTTCGTATGCCTGGCGTAGCTTCTTAAACGGTTCTGCACCATCGAATACTTCATGCTCTTGCCCCGTGGCGTTGTCCATCCATTTAGCTTTAACGCCGCTAAAATTAGTTCGGCTAGGTTTGTCCAACTGACAGTTGATAAACTTACCAGCATCATTGGGATCATTATTACCAGGAACACAAACCACTACGGGCGGGATAGTCTGCCCAGTGATGGTCTTAACCTGCCCACGCTTTGCCAACACATACAGCTCATTCACCGGCTTGGCCACGGCATCTCGCTCCTTAGCCAGCCGAGTTAAAAAAGCACTGTCGGTTTCGTCAACTTGGTCAACGTGTGCCAGGGTGATGCCCTCAAACTCGGGCGCCACCCGGGGACTGAACCCATGGGCGCTAACCACCTGGCGAAACAACTCAGCTAATGTCACGTTATCAAATGAGCGGGTTCGGCGTTCCTTGAAGCGGGTTTTGTCATCGATCTGAAACGGTGCAGCCGTGGCCACGATGGTAACGGTCGGCGGGAACAGGCGCGGGATGATGCGGGTGATCTTAAACTCGCCCTTATCAACCAACTTGCCGTCATACCCCTCTGACCACCCTAGAGTGGCGCCCTCTTTTGGCATACCAGTTTGGCCGGCTGTGTCCACCGTCAGAGTAATTTGGTCAGACTGGATACCTGAGGCGTCCACTCGCTCCCAAGAGATTAGCCGGCTATTGATAATGCCAGCACCAGGGCCACGAACTGACACTTGTGGAATAAATCCTAATCCCATACGTTCACCACCTTATCCGGCGTTTTGGCTGCAAGCTCAGGCAGCTTCACCTCTATCCCTGCCGGCAAGATAGGGCCGTATTGCTCCAGACCAGGATTTAGTTGATACAGCGCCTCTTCGGCTTCGTCATCATCCCGCTGCAGCTGTTGCCACAAAATAAGGGCCACAGAATCACCATCACGACTGCGTATTGTACTCACCGGCATACTCCTCCAGTTCTATGGTAAAGCCCACAACAAAAGCGGTACCGTCATCGATAATGCGGTCTTGTTTCTCCTGCAGGCGCTTAACTGTCCACAGCCCTAAATTGCGCCCATAGCCATCAGTCAGCACTAAAGGCGCTCGCTTCGCTTGGAGTGCTCTGAGCTTGTCCATATTGCTCATACCTTCACCACGGAACCAGGTACCCGTAACATTAATATTTTCCAACGCTTGACCAGTGTTTTGGCTGATAGGTTTTTGGCCGTACCTGGGAACAGTTACCCATCCCCCATCACTGGTACGCTGCAATCCCTCATAGGGCGTCCCCTCGCTGAGCGAGAAGACAAACCCTCCCAATGACATCATCTGTCTCATGTGTCGCTCCTATCTGACAGACTGCTATCTGCCCTGGCTGATACATCACTATTACCCAACAGCATCGGGCTAAGCTCAGCCTTCATTCTGGCCATAAGGTCGTTACCCACATCACGGTCATAGGCAGGATTGCCCGAAGGCGTGATCTGAATCGTCGGTGAGAATGTGATGGTCTTGTTGGACTGTTCGAGCTGCTTGGTTTGTTGAGCGACAGCAGCCGGCGCGGGTTGGTCGGTTTTATCCTCACTGAACCAGCCGCCTATCTTAGTGCCTGCCCACTCTCCCACAGCACCACCACCTAAACCGCCAACAATGGAACCAATGATCCCACCGATAGCAGTGCCGACAATAGGCACAACAGAACCTAATGCCGCACCGGCCATAGCGCCAGCTGCTGCACCACCCATGCCGCCGACCATATCCCCTGCAGTGCCGCCTATCTGCTTAGAATCACCGCCAGATATGGCAGACGCTAATCCAGCCCCTTGCAGCAAAATATCCGCTGGTTTAAAGATCTTCCCAGCACCTTTCAATAAGGCACCGCCTGCGGGTAGCATATCCATCACGCTACCTGCCGCACCGGCTATATCTGCACCCGCCATGGCTAAATCACCGGCTGAAGCTGCGCCTGAAACCATAGACAAAGCGGCGCCACCACCAAGTAAGCCTGCCATGCGACCAAACCTACCGGCACGACCAGGACGACGACCTGGTGCATTAGAACCAGCCAAAGCAGGCTCTGGCATAAAGCCACCAAGCAGATCACCTATGCCTCCGGTTAAGCGGCTGGCACCTCCGCGCATACGACCAAGACGGCCACTAGGACGGGCAGCACCTCGCCTGGTTCGGCCCTGACGGCCATAACCGCCTGAGCCAGCACCTAAGCCGCCAAGTTTACGATTAAGCCTATCCAGCGCCCTAGATGCTCGGTTGGCACTTGTGGTTGTTTCATCGGTAGAACTGGACAGTTTGGTCTTGCCCAACTTAAAGCGGTCTAGGCCATTGCCCATGGTCAGCTTGGCCAGCTTGAATGCGATAGCCCCCGCTTTTACCACCGCAATGGCAGCAGCCACTCCTAACAGGCCTGTGGCCAGCTTAGGGTTTGCCTCGGCAAAGTCTGATACCGCATCCACCACTGTCATCAGGGGCGGCACCACGGCATCGAGGACGGGCAGCAGGCGATCACCTAGGGTTATCACCATGCGATCAAACTTACCGCTCAACTGGGCAAGCAAATGCCCTCTAGTCTTCGACCGGTTTGCATATTCATCATTGACGCTGCCGGCGCGGTCAGCCTCTTTAGCAACCCGACCAAAGGCCGCTATTACCCCGTTTTTGTCATCATCCATGGTCGTGACCAACTTGGACACGGCACCCTTGATTTCAGAGCCAAACAGTTGCGATATGACGGCCCCACGCTCATCGGCTGAGACGTCCTGCAGTTCGCGTAATACGCCCAACAAGGTGCCCTTGGCATCTTGCTGCATGGCACTGGCGAGTTCTTCTGGGTCGAACCCCAATTTACCCAAGGCTTGTTTCTGGCTACCCGTGGCCGAATAGCCGGCAGTCAAAGCGCCTGAGATATTTTTCAGGGCAGTGGCCGCAGTTTCTTCCGTGGCGCCACCGGCGATCAAACTGGCAGACAATGCGGCTGTATCGTTGTAACTGAAACCAGCACCCATGGCGGTAGAACCCTGACGAACCATCACTGCAGCAATGTCTTTCGCCTTGGCGTTCATGTTGTTGCTGAGATAGTTGGTCGCGTCAGCTAAGTCGAGGGCGTTCTTCTGGGTGAGGCCCATAGCCGCTCGCCACGTTGCTAACGTAGAACCCGCCTCTTCAGCAGATACGTCCCATGCCACGCTCATTTTGGTTGCCGACTCGGCGAACTGCAGCAGCTGGTCTTTCTCGATACCAGACTGACCGGCTGCCGTTACTATGTCGGCAATACCGTCTTGCTTCACACCCAAGTCACCGGCCATCTTCATCATCTGGCGGCGGTAATCGGCTTCTTCCTTCTCGCTTGAAAAGTTAACGACTTTCTTTACATCGGCAAACTTGCTCTCGTACTCGATCGAACGCTTACCCGCCATCACCATAGGTGCTGCGGCAGCAGCCACCCCAACGGCCTGACCAACCAGCTCGCCCTTCTGGGCATTTCTGGCATCGATGCGGCCTTGTAGGGTCTGAATGTGTTTCAGCTTCGCCGATTGCTGCGCGAGTGCCTTGTTCGCTGCAGTGGTTTGTTTTGCCAGGCGTAACTCTTCAGCGCCCAAGGCGTTAACCTTAAGCCCTGCTGCACCCAAGTCACTACGTAAGCCACCCAGCTCTCGTGCTTGGCGACCATAAGCAGAGGTCAATTGAGCGGTAGTTCTTTCAGCGGCTTTAAGTTCTGCGGCGTGTTTCTTAGTGGCCTCGGCTCCGGTTACTTCTGCTTGCTGCAACTGCTTAGTATGAGCCTTAGCCGCGGCGAGTTTTAAACCGGTTTCATCTAGCTGTTCAGACAAGCTCTTGAAACGGGTGATTAGCTTTTGCTTATCACCTAATTCCTTTAACTGGGCACTCGTTTCGGTAGCAGCGCTTCGCAACTTGCCGACACTCTTGGTCGCATCATCGGTCGGACCGCTAAAGCGGTTTACCGCCGATAAGATGATCGATGTTTTTTTGTTGGTATCTCCCACGGCTTACCCCTTTTTAATCCCCAACTTTGCGGCGGCCAAGTGATAGCGGCGCATAGCTTCGTCAATGCGCCAACCTAAAACCTCCCCCGGGGATACGTGGTAAACCAGGGGAATAACATCCGTTAGGACTTCAACATCTTTTGGCGAAAGAAGTCCGCCGGTTTTTCCAAAAAATCAATCAGGCGCTCCTGCAGTAAATTCCAGTCAGGCAGCGAAAGGCGCTCCAGCTCTTCACGGCTGAAACCTGAGCAACTGGAGCTGATAAACAGGGTTCGGTCCCATTCATCCTTGTGCGTGTCCATCAAGTCTGTCGTGGCCACAGTAGGTGGGCGAAGCGTATAACCGGTTTTATCCTGGCCATCATCCCCTTGGATTGGCACCAGCAACACAGGGTCTGCAGACGTGGCTAACCCTTCCATAAGCTGCACGGCGCTCGTATGCATCAGCCCCAACACTTCCTGTTGCAGGCTGGTGTAATCTGGCGTGACAAGGCGCTTTAATTCGCTCAACGTCAGGCCGGTACTGGCACAAATGCAGGCGCGGAGCAGGTCGGTATCTTTGCCTTTGTGGGTCTTGCTCATTTCTCGGTGCTGACCCATGGTCAGTAATTTAACAGGGACCGAATTAAGCGGTTGTTTCTTGTCGTCTTCAATCGGCCATACCAGTTGATGCGTATCAGGTTTAAACATTTCAAACTCCCAAAATGAAAAAAGGCCCACTCCTAAATGGAGGGGCCTGTGCGTAACAACGAAGAAAAATTATGCCATGCCGATATTGCGACGATGCTCAACCATGAGATCGCCTTTACCCAGATTCAAAATTTGCGCGTTGCGGTCAATCTCGTAGATCAACTTGCCATTTTCGGTTTTCTTGTAAGCACTGACGGCCATTTCTAACTCAGAATCGGGCAACTCTCCCATCTTGCTTGGGGATTCAGTGACAGAAATAACCTCACCGGTCAGGCTGTAGACGATGGCAAACTTACTACCATCTTCATCCTGGTGCGATTCCTTCACATCCACCTGACAGACTTCGCCAGCAGCAAGACCAAAAGCGGCAAGCAGTTCCTGGTTGGCGCCCTTGACCTTGAACTTACTGTTCATCTTTTCTAGGCCAACCATGATTTGCCCAGGAATGAACGAGCCACCCCGGGTGTCCTGCATGGCCTTTTTGATTTCTGGCGCAGTAAACTCTTCCAGCTCTTTAATTAGCGGCTGACCGTTAATCATGCCGGCGCGGGTAATACGTGAGCGTTGTCCACCCATTACAGAACTCCTTCTAGGAATGACTCGACAATGCCGACATCCTCAATTAAGTGGTACACCATGTGCTCGTTAGGGGCGAACCCATGGTACTTAATGGCAATATGCCATTCGCCGTTGCGATAGTTGTCTACCGTATTCAGCGTGGGGTGCAGATACACTTGAGCGCCCATCACAGTCTCATCGGCCTGCAGCGTCTTGAGCCAGTAGTTCAGCTTAGTGATCTCTTGCTCCATAAAGCTCTTGCTGAGATTGCGGCCCATGGCGCTCTGTGCGGTTTTAGCCAGCTTGCGCACAATCGCGTACTCAAGCCCCACCTGAGACACGAAACGCCCCATCACGCAGCGGTTGCCAATAAGCGAGAAGCCACCCATTGAAGTTCGGGCAAAATAGGACACACCGTTCTTATTCAACAAATCACCATTTGTTGATTTGTCCATGATGTTGTAATCAATAGTGCGAGCAGTACCTTGGATTAACGCACCCATGCCGCCCTTGGCTGGACTCTCCCAAGCTCGAACCCTGGCAAAGCAAGACAACGCCACGGCAGCCGCCGAGAAGTACACGTTACCTTTGGCCGCTTGGCTGTATACCGCCACTTGTGGATCGACTAGATAGAAAGACTCATAACCAGTGCCATCACCGCCCAATAACTGTGAGTAAGCCACTGCGGCTTGATCGTTAGTATTTGGACCATCACCCACAGGAATGGCAAACAGGCGTTTACCCATGGCTGCCAGTGCATCAGCTACCGGCTTAGTATTGAAGCCCGGGGCCGCAATATGGGTCGGTGTTTCCTGACAATCAGGCAAGGCTTCGATACCGGTACGCTGTCCAGTTGCAGCATCTATTCTTCCGATGATGTTGTTAGTTGCGGCCGCCGCATCAAGACCTTCTTCGACGATCACCACATAGATAGGTACTGAGACTAAGCGGAAAATCTCATAGCAAGAACGCCACAAAGTGCCGCGCTCGGTACCGGCAACATCTAACTTGGCCGCATCACCTAGATTAGCCACACGAATAGGACTGTTCTTAGGCAGTAAAGGGTCTGCATCCGACGCAGTACCGACCAAGCCCAGGACAATGCTACCCAAGGGTCCCATAGGTGGCGGCGCGGCTTGACGCTCGATGCTGATCCCGTTATGCACAAACGATGCAATCTCAGGCATTAGTTATCTCCTTTGGTAGATTTGTCAGCCTTGGCTACGCCAATCTTGCCTGACAGTAATAGAAAATCTGCCTCACAGGGCAGCAGCTCAAGCACGGTACCGGCTTGGTGCCAGTGCTTCTTATTCGGACACTGATAGACTTCCAGCACCTGATACTTCTGGCGTGGATTAGCCTGGGCTTTCTGGGTAGCCATAGGGCCTCCTGAAATAAAGAACCCGGCAATATGGCCGGGTTATGGGTATAAAAAAACCGCCTATGAGGCGGTTAGTTATTCGGGTTTAACTGGCCAAACAACTGTGTCAGGCGAAGCAAAGTCTGTAGTTACATCTCTTAATTTTTGCCGATATTGTCGAATAGCAGTCGCATCGCGACCTGCATCTTCTGCGATATTAACTAATTTATCGGCTTCAGATAACAGCAAGGAGCGCGTATTCCTGATATTTTTCCATCGTTCTTGAATTACAGTAGTATTATCTTGGACGTAAAGATTCATTATTAAGCACCTCGAACATAAGATAATGTTGGCACAGTAGTTAAGTTACGTTGCGTTAAGATTCCAGCGGTTTGATGGTTTCCGCCATATGTAATGTCAAAACCAGAACGGAACACATGGATTCTATGATCAAACACTAAATCTTGAACTAATTGGTCATGTACTACTGGATCGGTAAGTACGAGTAGTGATGATGTTATTACATAAGAATGATCACCACGAAGCCAAAAAATAGCACCACTGATAAAGTTTGTGCCATTAATGTAATCGGCAATAAACCCATCTGTACGACTATACGATGGAGTATTATCTGAATATAAAGAATGCCCAAACGCATCCATGATGAGAAATGACGGATAGCCACCCCATGCATTATTTTGAAATAGGAACGTAGCAGTCATAGCTCCTGACCATTGACGGTCATCATGAACGGTACGTGCAATTTGTAATGTAGCTAAACCAATGTGGGCGCCTGGGATAAATACAGGGTAAAACTTTTCTGGATCGCCTTGAACAAACACCTTTGTACCATTACGCATCATGTAACGAGCATCAGAACTATTTTGAAACGCTTTAAACTCATTAGCAGCATTTTCTACTTTCTGGTCAATCTGTCCCATCTTACCGGCCACTGTTGCGGTCATCTGATTGACCGATTCAATTAGCGCCGCTGTTTCTTGCGTGCTCATAGGTGCTCCTTTATACGCTGTTAATTAAATTAGTGCCGTTATCAAAAGCGGCGGTTAATTGGGTTATCAGGCTACTGAGTTCCTGATTGGTACTATCTAGTCCGGTTTGTTTGGCGTAGAACGCAGCCGCTTTACCCTCTAACAAAGCGGCATCGGCGGCCTTAGCACCCTTTGCCAAATACCTAGCATCGGCTGCTATTTTGTCGTACACATCGGCGCTGTTGGCCTTAGCGGCCAGCGTGGTGATAATGGTGCCAATACTGTCCTGATTGCCCTTAAGCGCAGCAGCCAGCTCGTAGATGGTGTCCAACTCTGCCGGCGCCAAACCGATAAGGTTCTGGATAAGCTGATTAACTTCATCCTTGGTGTAAGTCACCCCCTTGTCAGCCTTATTAGCCAGCTCAGCGATGTTGACGATAATTTCTACATCACCACTACCGTCGAAACTAACTTGGCCACTGGCATCACCAGTCAAGCTAAACAGTCTGGCAACCTTAAGCACATGGGCATAATCGGCGGTGGCGGCTAGGCGATTAGTTACCGTCAGATAATCAATGGTGCCGCCGGATTTACTCAGCTTGTTACGCAGCTTGCCATCAATCGTGCCAAGCAGCTGACTGAGCTTACTCAGCATGATGTCTATTGGCGTTTGGGGTTCAGCCATGGGTTACTCCTGGGCACCAATGGCGCCAATATAATGATCCAGTGTTAGGCTCATGCCGCTAACCATACCCAACTGCGCTTGGCTTACCTGCTCGGCTTTTTCGCTTGCCATGACGGCGGCATGCTGTGCCTGCAGCGCCATGGTCAACACGCTTTCAGCAACGGTACCGACTGGCCCCTGAACACCAATGGACACAACATTAAGCCGTAGCCGGCTAAGCTGCTTAATGGTGACCTGATTGCCACCAATATCCATTCTCACCACTTGCCGAACGGTATGGCGCAGCGTTATACGGTTGAGGTTATTCATTGCACGGCTCCCACCGTTAACCGCGCCCAACCGCGCACCAGGCTGTAGGCGTCACCACTTGGAAAGGTAACCCGCACTTCCCAGTGCGCATCCTGCCACGCATCAGCCTGTTGGCCGGCGGTCTTCTCTGGGCTGATATGTATGGCCATGCGGCCCTTGGTGGGCTCGGTCACAGTAATGTCACCCGCCATACTTGTGCAGCTAACCAGTAAGGTATTACTGACTGAACCACGCACCTGCAGGGTGATACTGCAACCCGTAATGTCCACAGGTTGCAGCACGCCAGCTTCGTTTTCAGTCTCCCAAGTCAACTCAAAGTCGAAGGTAGTGCCAGTGACAAGGGGCAGCTCTTGTTCGTCCATACGCCCCCCTTAGGCATGTTTCTTTTCCAAATCCAGCAGACGAAACTCCTGCTTTATTTGGCGGTGCATGGTGTCTACCTGGGCGATGGCCATCTTGGTAAATTCCTCATCGATGAGTATGTTGAGATTCTCGGTGCCAACAACCACTGTCACTGTGTTACTGGGTAAAGCACTCAAGTCCAAGGTGATGGGCTGAATACAGTGGCCATCCTTTGGCTTGTAGTTCAGCGTGGTGTTAGGGGCAGATATCACCCCGAACAACGTACCAGACGCCAACCAGAACCCCAGTTCCTTGATAGGGTATTCCTGTGGACCGCTAAACTTAGCTGTGGCTTGCAAAGTGGCGCCTGCGCCGTCCTTATATTCGCCAAACTCCACCCGCTGAACTTCGTTCTGCAGCGCTGTCTGGTCTGGGTTTGGGATGTAGGCTCTGTCGCCTGCCGATACCCATTTGAGTTCGGCTTTAATCCCTTTTGACTTGGCACCAATACATTCGTCCAAGCCCTTACGGGTAATTACTAATTTGAGTTGGTCGGTCATCTGATTACCTTATATAACTGCGCTCGCGTTAACGGCTGAGACTGTGATGCTGTAATGGCCGGCTACGGCCGTGATACCCAACTGGGCATAACCGCTAACGATGGGCGTGATAGCCAGCAAGTTCAGCGGCTGAATGTTTATTCCTGGTAGAGCACCTCCGGCAATGGCCAGCGACACAGTGGCGTTAGGCATAGGCCAAAGCCCTGCTGCACCATGAGTCTCTTTGACATTGGTCGCTGGGGCTCTGGCGCCGGCTAAGCCGAGCTGAGTATCTACCCCAAACATCAGCGACAGTTCGATCACATCACGCTCTGATTTACTGTCAGCTATATAAGCCATCAGCTTATGCACGTTGGCGACGTTGACCGGCTTATTACCTTTCTCCCACGCCAGCACGGCGAGGTTATAGGGTGCCGCTTGCGGAACCTGTTTATACCAAGGCGTGATCTCACTCAGAAAATCCAGTGACTCCAGCGCCATTTTCAAGCCGGCACGAGTGCCACTCAGGCGGCGAACCTGCCAAGCATTGCCGGTCAAATTTCGCTTTAGATGCTCAGGGTCTGCCGAGTCCCATACCGGCAGCTGCCGTTCGGCAGCAAGATACGGCAGCATATTAGGCGGGGTATACCTGGCATCGAGTAACTGAGGATAAGGCTGAGGAACAGCATAAAGCTCTTCACTCAACGCCAGCTCAAGCCCCCGTTCCAGGGCGCTGCGGTTATCTGGCAGGACGCTATAGGTTTTCAGTGCTGACGGTAATGTTGATTGACTCAAGATACGGCGCCTCACTGTGAGCACAGCGTATTGGCTGCGCGGGTTCGGTTAAATCGGCTCTGTGAGCCCCAGTTGATTTCAATAAAACGCTGTAGATCATTGACGGCTCTATGCTCCCGCCCAACCTATGCTGGCTAGTTGCATATTCCTGCACGGCTTTCTCTGCGGCGACTTTAACCATGTTGGCATCTGGCCCAGGACGAACATAAAGCTGTGCTCTACACGACCAGTTTTGAATACTTGGGGTCTTCACTGTAATAAGATCCGTTTCTTGGGCTATGTCATCCCGACCAAGGTAGTTCTGGGTCGCATCAACCAATGCCTGCTCTGGTATGCCGTTGCCGGCATGGGCCAAGATGTAGCAATCCACTACGCCTGGCGTGACTTGACGTGCCTGGGCATCTTTGGTTTTGCCAGCATCTTCATGCTCGGCAAACTCATAGGTCACCACCACCTTGTTAGGCTCAGGACTGTCCACCTTAACCATCGGCCTACCGCCCAAGGTCATAGCATGAAAGCGGTAACCTGAGCGCGTACCCGTGGTGGCCAAGGCGTAGGCCGCTAGATAATAACGGGTCAATAGGGCCTCGTTACTCTCCATCACTGGCGGTACTGGCGGGTAAGCATTTGGATCACCTTCTTCCAGCACCAGACGCTTAACGCCCAGCTGGCTGGCGATCAAGTCAACCATAGCTTTATCCGTGGCATACATACCGAACATCTGCTGCGCTTGGGCGTTCATCTGCCGAAAGTGGCTCTGCAGGATAACGGTAAATGCCTCAGTAAATTTGGTCATCAGCTCAGCCTCGTTGGCGAATGTTTCGCGCACTGCGGCGGCATATCCTGGGGCTTTTTGTTCTAGGTACTCCAGTACGCTAGTTTTGACATTGGCCAGCAAGGTTTCAAAAGTCGGCGTGGTGATCACATCCGATTTAGGTAATGGGTTTTGATGGGGAAACATCCAGTGGCACCTCAAATCTAACGGGACGGCCATGCCACATGCCCTCAAAATACAGGCTCAATCCAGTGGCGCCGCGCTTGGCCATGCAGCTGCTAGGGATAAAATCCTGCAGCCCGTTGGCCGGGTTATAAAAAGCCTCGATGGCAAATGCCTGGGCACGAACCAGCATGCTGTCCGACATATTGTCGGCCAAGGTTTCCCGCACTCTGCTGCCAAACCTCGGCCGTTTAGCACGGCCAACCAGCGGCGTGGTCATCACCTGGATGATGCGGCTCACCAACTGTTCAAAGCCGTCAATCTTACGGCCTGTATTACGGTCGATTCCTATCATAGAAGCGCCTTTATATTCTCCGGCAGCGTCTTATCTAACGCTGCGCGGGTGCAGTCATTGTTCCATAAGGCTTCAATAGATTGAGCCAAAGACGATGCCATCAACTTATTTTTCATATCAGTTAAGAATCGTTGCTCTGCTACAAACCGCTCAGCAATGCTGCTCATTGCAGAGTGAAACATTTCCGCAATGCCAGACAAAAAACTTTCTAAAGCAGACGATGACATTGAACCTGAAAAGTAAGCTGCAACTTTTTCAACGATGCTATTTGCAGCATCACCAATCGCATTAAAAAACTCGTCACATGCCCCGTTAACCGTTGCAAATAAAGCCTCGGTATTGAAGCAGCTAGACGGCACTTGATTCGTCAGAGCATCTAATCTATTAGCTTGTTGCGCCATAGACGAAAGCCGTAACGTGTCATTTGACATAGCCGTTATTTGAGACACATTCCCGAGTAAACTGCCATTTGCAGAACTCAACAGCTGGCGCGTACTCGCTAGAATATCTGGATTAACGACACCTAAACTTTCTAATGGCCTTAATGCATTGTCGGCTTGATTTACCGCCGAAATAGCTTGATTACCCACTCCGATAGATGGACTCGAAAAACTCAGACCGCCAGATTGGATTTTTTTAAATAAATCAATGTTCATCGCTATTTCGTCTCGTTAGGTGTACTCGTGTTAGGGTTGCCAGTTGGATGCGTGTGTCCATTATAAATATTGCGATCATCTTGCATGCTGCGCGTGTGGTCGCTGACCTCGCCATCAGACTTGACATCCTTAGTCGCATACACCAGCTTGGTATCGAGGGTGATCTTCTCGCTCGCCTTTAATGTCAAAGTGCCGGCATCCATGTCCCATATTTCTGCGCACTTATCCCCGTAGGCCGTAACCACTTGTTTAGGGTTATCAGCGGGGAAAGGGAACTGGGTGGAATCTATACCAACCAGCGCAATGCTTTGGGCGCCGGTGTTGCCGCCGCCAAAATTCAAAATGAGTGCCTGCTCGCCTTTCGTCGGGCAACGGTAATGAGATACCCGCCCTGCAGATTGAGCAAACCACTTAATAAAAGGAGTGGTCAGGTCGCCATGCTTAACCTTGACCAGTTTATTGCTTCCGTGTATTTCACTGACGCAACCCAAACGGATCATGAGTTGCTGGCGCCGGCGTAGTTCTTCCACCTCAGTACTTAGCTCTTCAATACGATCAAGATATGGCCCAAGCATTTCACGCACCAAGAGTTCAAGCATTTGCCTCATTGAAGTCCTCCAGTGGGTGATATTCAGCAGGGTCATCCATGTTTACCGGATTCACTGCCAGGCGTATGCCACGCTCTTCATCAGGCTCCAGCGTTGGCATGCCGATGGTAACTTTCTGCACGTATTTGATTGACCACACTGAATAGGCATCAAGCTCAGGATCTAATGCATCTGGGTCGGCGCTGACGACTTTAGCCGGCATAGCCTTGATGCCAAAGTTAGTGTCCTGCAGGACAACACTGAGGAACATGGCCGCATTACGGGCATCAAGCTGATAAGTGCTTTCTTTGACTCCCATAACTGCCAACACTTCACAGTGCAAATTGACCGCCAACTGGCCATTACCCGGTTGATCTCCAACTGGCTCCCATCCCATTACTGAGATAAACGCACAAGGCGTTTCTAGGGTGTCCGTAATCTCAGGGTAATACTCTACCCCCTTGAGCCATGGCGCCTTAGATTTGAGCCAAAGGCGCACAGCCTCGTGATATTCCGTTAGGTGTATGCCTTTGCTCATGCGTATTTATTCCATTTCTGTTGACGACTAGCGATTGAACTACGGCCAGCCACCCGGCCTTTCATATCAGTGGTGAAGTGCTGCATGAACACTTCCGGCAAGTCCATAAACACTTCATCTTCAAGCCTAAACTGGAGCGCCTCTCCCACAGCCACTTTCTTCTCTCGGATAGGAAATCTGGCCGCCCCTTTACGTGCAAAGATGGAGCGCTTACCGCGAACTCGACCAAGAAAGCCGTCTTCGTATTTTTGCTGGCCAAGGGTCTTTGATGTAAAAGCCGCGCCGGCTGGAGAACGCTTACTTCCTAGCCTAGACAGTCGGCCTTTCAGACGGCCAATAGACATGTCATTTAAACCAAACCACAACTTGAGTTCATCCAACTTAGCGTTATCAGTTTGACCAACACGAAATGAATACTTGTGCGCCTGCATACGCTTACGCACTTCCTTGAGACCCTTAGCATCCATGCCGTCACGCATTAATTTGGAACCTTGTGACTTCATGGTGATGGACGTTCTAGCAATCGCGCGGTTATAGGCGGCCAAAAGCTCCTTTTCAGTGCCGCCCAACATCAACTGAACAGACTCAAGCTCACTTGGATCAATATCGAATAGCAGGCTTTGTTGATTGCTTTGCATCTTTGACTCCAAGATAAACCCGGATCAGACCTGAACCTTCTGGAATGGGTTGTTTCACCAGTTGCCATTCGCTGCCAGCCACGGTCACACAATCCCGAATATTAAGCCCTGCAGCATCACTATCGGGCAGCAGTAGGGAAGCGTTATTCCCCTCAACAAAACCGCCCCCTTTCAGCTTGGCCGTCTGCTGTGGATTTTTGTAAATCCCCACAACATGCTTATTTCCGCTTGATAGATGCAGGATGGCTGGCGTACCGAAGTCTTTGGGGTTAAAGAACACCCCAAAGTCATTAGCGCCTATCACTCTTCAGGCTCTTCTTCATCACCGAAGAAATCATCAAGCGCATCGGCTTCTCCTTCTGGGTCTTTGATTTCAACGGTGACCTTGGTTGAGTCCTTAACCACTTTTGCCTGACCGGCACGTACTAAATCACGCGCTTCTGCTTTGGTGACTTCTACGACAGAATCAACCACGCTCTTACCTTCGCCGGTCTTTGGAAAGACAGCGGTACCACGGATCATCACGCCAGAAATAATTTGAACTTTCATGAGTTCTCTCCAGATATAAAAAAGGCGCCTCATGGGCGCCGTAACTTAAGGGTGATTACACTTTCTTGCCGTAGGCAAAGGCAGCACCATGGCGGATAGCAACGTCTGCATCCTGGAACACACGCAGCACAGTACCACCGCTAGCAGCCTTGGTTGACTTATCAACGGTCAGGTCAAGAGCACCCCACATACCGACCAGTGCCTGGCTAAAGTCGCCGTGCAACATGGCATCAGTTTCAAGCTGGGTAGATACCACACCTGGATAACCGTTAACCTGGTCGCCATCCCACAGGTACTTAGCCGTTCCAGCCGCCTTTTCTGTGGTTTTTAGGGTGCCACGCAGCGATGGGCGCATGGCGTAAGCCATATTAGCCGCCAATGCGTTAGACTCGGCCACGGCGGTTTCAAACGCCACAATGGTCTTCCAGTCCCAACCGCCTGCAGGGATTTGGATAGCATGCACACCCGTCTGGTTTTTGATACCCAGCGGCTGGTTATTGAGGCCAGTTCCGAGGAACACAGCCTTATCAATACCCAGACCGATACCGCGCAGCATTTCATCACGCACCAGTAAATCAATATCTGGCGTGGATTGCTGCATCAGACGGCGTGTAATTGGCACAGCACCGGCAATGGTCTTCGGTGACATCTTAATGATGCCCAAGCCTACATTTGACTCAGTACCATCTTCGTCTTCATCAATCCAGTAGAAAGACGCGCCGCTGGTCATTTTGGGAATATCGACGTTACCGACCAGGCCAGTCGCAAAACGCACACCTAAGCCGGCTGCGATTGAGTTAGGGCGCAGCAGATCGATAAACTGGCTGCTCCATAAGTCAGTTGCGACCAACTCGCCACCCATACCTGCACCTGTAGACTGAGCCGCTCGGCCCAGTTGCGCCAATACTTCATAGTTGACGTAAAAGCCGCGAGCATCTTTGCCCATTTTATCTGCTAGGGCGACAGAGATTTCACGCTCAAAACCAGCAGATTTCCAATTGCCGGTGATACTGGCGCGAACCGCATTGATAAGGCTATAACGGCGAACGTCTTTAGCGTCTAACCCCAAGTTCATTTCTGTACCTGTAGGTTTAACTTTCTTATCACGCACACCATCAAGTACCAATTGACGGAACTTATCAACTGGGTCGCCATTGGCCACGGCTTCTTGGGCTTCGCGGCTCATGCCAAATTGTGAGCCCATAGCCATGATTTCTTGGCAGCGTTCAGTTTCTTGCTTGCGCACGGCTTCTTTGTCAACTGACACGGCAGGGGCTTTAGCACGAGGCTTGGCCGCTGGCTTTTGAACGCGGGTTTGTTCTTGTTCTTGCTCTAAAACATCATCTTCTGGGTCCATATCTAACTCTCTTAGTTCAATGTTAAAATCAGTTGTGTCGTCGTTATCATCACTTCGGCCTAACCCCACTGAAGTGTCAGCTGGCACAGATACAGATGAAATTTCATAGGGCTGCCATTTGGTTGCCCGATACCAATCAACCCCGTTCTCGTCTCGCTTAACGTGGATGATCTCCAAAACACGGTACCCAACGCTGATATGCGGTCGAATACCATCTTTGAGGTCTTGCCATAGCTCTTCGCCGCGCTCGCTATTGGAAAGGCGAATAATGGCTCTACCTTTCTTTTGGTCGATAACTGCGCTTTCAATCGCTCCACGTTGGTCACGAGTGTTGTGATCCATCAGGAACGCGCCGCTATTATTCAGTCTCGACAAATCACACTCACCAGGCGCATGCCCGAGAATTTCCATGCCGAACCACCGTTCAACGGGTTCCTCGCTTGAGAAACTCAATTCAACGGTGCGGTTTTCTTCATTAATGGATTCACGGACAAAGGTGAGGGTACGAAACTGGCGGCCAAGCTTAAGAGTCTTGCTCTTCTTCTTTGCCATTCTGGTTTCCTTGTTGTTGAGTGGTTACGGCTCGCTGCTTGCGTACCTGTGCCACCATGTTTTCAAACTCCAGCAACTCGTTGATCACTGTCTCAGGGTCCTCCCCCCGTTCACGAATGATCTGCAGCGGGGATTTGGTCATGTTGTTGATGGCCTCAGTGTTGGCCTTCTCATCTTTGAGCGGGTCAACCCAATCCCATCGACGGCCTTGGAATCTGTGATTATCCAGCCGTTTAAGTTCACTAAACCGCAAGCCAGGGATGGCATTGCTGAGCAGTGACATTCGCAGCCATTTGGATTTAACCAAGTCACACAGTTCTTGACGCATCCAGCGCTGTTTCTTCTTCCAGCCGTCCCTGTCTTCCAACACGAACTGGCGTAGGCTAGAGAAGCTAATTCCCTCACCATCATTACCTAAGGTGTTGTAACTGACATCCAGACCACTGGCAGCGCCGCGCTTACCTTCTTTCATGTAGGCCGCAAAGTTGCTGCCTGACTGATTGAAGTTCAGCTCTTTTAGGGTGTAACCATAGGGAACAACCACGGCCATGCCGGGTTCGACCTCTTCAACAAAATCGGGCTCATCGTCTTCATCCTCTGGCTCAACGTCAGAGTCTGGCTCGTATGCCAACATCTTGGATGCTGCAACCCTTGCACCGGTCAGCTCCGCTTCGCGGTAGCCATGCAAGTGGTGCATTTCCAACAGCGCAGCATGCGCCCAGGGAACGCCACGACATTGACCTACCCTGAAAGGCAAAAAGGCCAGTAACATTTCACTGGCCGGGATGCGTTCATAACGGGTGTTGCCGTAAAAATAAACCCTATCTCCAGGGTGGTGAGTGAGAATGTGGTACGCCACTGGGCGGTCCCATCCATCTAATTCCACCCCCATGCGAATACGCAGGCCATCTTTAAGTTCACGGTTATAGTTAATGTCTAAGTGGGCCGAATCGAGCAGCTGCAGCGCAAAGCCGTACTGATTAGGGAACCCCTCAACAAAGCGCACCAGGATTTCACCATCTTCGGCAACTGTACGAATAAACAGCGTCTGAATGTCTTGCCAGCTATAACGGCCAGTCACATCACAAGTGCCTTTCTTCCCCCAGTTAGCAAAGTGTTCCTCAATCAAATCATTGGCGGCCTTGTCATCTGACTGACCACCAAAAGACTTGGCCTTACTCTGGAAAGCGAATCCTTCTGGGCCGACTATGTGGGTTTCACACATAGACAGGAACTTGACCACGTAACCGTCATCGTTACCGGCGCGGCGAGACTGAGCCTTTATCACGGACAAGTCTCGGCGCAGTTCCTCGTTAATGCTCAGTGACATGCCACCAAGTCGTGGTCCTGTCAGCCCTTGCTTTGCCAGCGCGAAGCGTTTGCTGCCTGGTTGGCTGCGGCGCGTCTTGCGGCCATCGGTTTCTTGTTTGGCTTCTGTCATGCTGGCAACCTCGTCAACACTCGTTTAAGTCGGAAGCCCTTACCCTTCTCGCTTCTTACTTTTTGAATGTAAACCCTACGCAGCTTATGCAATTCCAGAATGGGAATGCGGTCTAGGCGGCGGTCGTCAATCGTGTAACTCTCATGATCGGAAAGAATCCGGCCCTCGAGCACCGTGTTAATCGCATCCAGCATTCGCTTGGCGTGACTGCGGGGATCGTGCCCAGCGGTCAAGCTGGCAAAATCGGCCTCAATCTCCATCTGGCCAGACGCGATTAACTGCCGGTCAGCGCCATTACTGGCATACAGGCGCCAGTCATACAGCCCGGGAATCCAGGCTGCTGTCACATCGGCTAACTTGGAGACTGTCACCAGTCCGTCTGCAGCGGTTGTGTCTATGTCAATGGCACCTTGGCCGCGCAGGGCATAGTTAAACTGCCACTGGCCATCCGCTAACTCGTGACCAAATGACCAGCCAACTGAGGTACCGGCGCTTATTTTCTTGGGTTCATTCATTATCTATACCGGCTGACAAAGCCTCCGCCGCCGGTGCGTTTACGGCTGGACCGTTTGCGCTTGACTGGCTTTCTGGTGGCTTTTGGTGGAGTTTCTTCATCTGGCTCGGCATCTTCATGCTCGGAGCCATCGGGTTCATCTGGTGAAGCAGACGACTTCTTGCGGTCAATTCTCAGCATACGGGCGCACATGTATTGCATCCCCTCACAGTCCAGGTAATCGTTCCGCTTGGCGGTCTGATTCCACTTTCCTGTTTCTTCGTTAAATTCTTCGGCAACAATATGGCGGCAGTATTCCTCGGTAATATCTGAGGGGATCAACCAATCGCCTTCCTTGCCCTTGGGCCAGCGCACTCGGCTATGTACCCAGGCTTTGGCCAGCGTAGTATCAAAGTCCCATCGTTTATCACCGTGCAGGCGAGTCTTACCTTTCTTGTCTACTTCAAGACGAACTAAACGAAACGGTTTAGGCAAACGCTCAAACCCCATAAGGGCGCGAGTTCTGCCCTTGTGACGACGCACGAACGCCAACACTTCATCAGTTCTAAAACCAGCATCGACACCCATCAGTTGGATTTGCTTGCCATCCCATTCCTGCTCTAGAAACTCGGACAGCTCATTCCAGACCTCTGGCTTATCTGTGTCTCCCCAAATCTCGCCCCACTCAATCAGGCGGCTAGACATGCCTGGGCGCCAAGCGCGTAGCACGTAGTACAGCCTGTTTTTCTGCACGTCTACCGTGCAAATGAGTTGGTCAAAACCTTCAGGGATCTGGCCGGATGCGTAGGACGATCGCAGCGCATAAACCTCTTCCCACTCTGGCGCCTCGCCGGCTATGGCGTATATCTCACCAAAACCAGTGTTATAGACAGTCAGTAATGCATTGGGGTTACCACTCTTTTGTGCTTCCAACAATTTACGAGCAAGAAAGCCATAACTTTTCTTGCCAGAAAAGCTACACAAACCACTGACCCAAAGACTGAAATGGTTGTTTTCATCGGAGGTATTCAAAAAACCCGCATAGGGAATGACATGCTCATAGCCATTCTGAGTGATAAGCACATGCCCATCGGCAAGCGTAGCAGCCTGACCAGGAGCAATTGCCACCCCGAGACGGTTCATTTCTTTACGGTGACGATCTTCAATCTGGCTCCCACAATGAGGGCAAATTAATCTCGCCGCTTTCACTGCTTGAGCGGGTGTACACTCATCCTCAGTCCCGATGCCTGGCCACCATAGAAGCTCACTTCTAGGCATAAAGTATTCATGACAGTCGGGACAAGGTACTGCCCATTCGTGGCGAGTTCCCTTTTCCCATTGCCGCCAAATGGGGCTTGAAACTTTCCCCTTATCAGAAAGCGCCCAATGAACTAAGCCTGTATCAGGATGAGGCGATGCCCTCACAATACCGTGTGTTGGCGTGCTGGTGAGTCCAAGCTTAGAATCGGTATACGCATCACCACGCGCTTCGGCGATTTCTGCTAAATCCCCTTCACCAGTGGCGTTCTCATCGGGTCTATCCAATTCATCAACGAGCGTGATAACCGCTGAATCAGATGCCAGTTCTGTGGCCGAACCTGCCCATGCAAAACGCAGCGATGCGCCCGCGACACGTTTCTTATGTTTGGTACTTTTCTTGTCAAACTTCATCCATAAGGTTTTGGCCTCTTGGAACATTTCAATGATTTTCGGTTCGACGACGTTGTTAATATTAGATTCTGTAGGGCCGACATAAATGATTGGTGCAGGATCATCGTCAAGCTTCCAACCAATGACATTCTGCATCGTTGCAGATTTACCCATTTGCGTTCCCATCACAAAGGTCACGCGATTAAACTGCGGACAAGCAAATGCTTCACAAACAGGAAGCATGTAAGGCGTTGTCGAGGTATCAAAGGGCCCAGGTATCGGAGAGCCGGGTGGCATGATCCGATTCTCAGTCGCCCAAGTCGCCGCATTCCTCAGAGGCTTCGCATCCACGATCACTGCGCTGTTGAGCACGGTATTCAGCAACAAATCCACGGAGGCGTTCAGCTGTGGCAGCGCGGACACGGCGGCATTCACTGTCGATTCGATGCTTGCACATGGCTGGTTCATGTATTTGTGCGACCTCTGAAGCTAAACGCGCCCCCAAGCTGTTGAGTTCACTGCCATAGAGTGCGGAAATTGCATATAAAAATTGCCCAACATCTTCCAAATCAATCACTGATTGCTCGGCTTTCGCGGCATCGACATCGGCCTTACGCCGTTTAGCCATGGTTAAAAGCAACTCTTCACCATCTTTGGTGCCTTCTACAGGAGCACCGTTGGGACCTTGAAGCTCACCAACCTGTCGTTTTACTTCACGCTCGATCAACCAATTGATCGCTAGCTCAGTATTTATCACTAACGCCTTACCTCTACTCCCACCTCCTTCAACGGGTAACCCCGAGTCAATTTGGTTAGCAACCCATTTGGGTGACTTACCCAAAATGTCAGCAAATTCATTACGATTTACATATGCCATAACGCACCAAAAGAAAGGACTTCTCAAATTGAGTAAAAATCAAACAAAAGTCCTTTCTTTTGCTCCAAAGTCCTTTCTTCATATTTAAAACAACGATCTGATTTCAAAAATTTTTTATCAAAAGTCCTTTCTCAAACCAGAAAGGAGAAAGGACTCAGTTTGAAAATATGAAACGAGGCAGACTCCGCGAGTCTACGCCCCGTTGGTTAACTCCTTTCCTGGGAGTACCTTTTTTCTTTCATATCAGAAGATTACATAGAGTTGACTGCAACGCATTGGCGTAATTGTTCAATGTAAAGCGTGAGCTGAGCCATGTCTGATTGAGAAACAATAAAAACTTCATCACTCTCGATCACATTCGTTAGCACTGGAACTGTTGCCACGCATGGGGTTTTGGGGGGCGGTAACATGCTGCACCCGCCCAAACTGACGCAAATAATCACCAGGATTGGTCTTAGCCAGTAGCAACCGTTCTTCACGCTTTGTTTCATCATCACGCCTTTTTAGTTGCACGCCCCACTCAAGCAGTAAAACGAACAACTTCAGCCAATTCACTGCTTATTCTCATTCTTTGCTGCACCGTAATTAGCAGCAACAAAATTCAGTATTGCTTTCAATGCATTAGGTAAACGAGAGGTAATAGACGTTGGCAGTAATGCAACAGCATGAGCAACACCATAAAGCACAGCAATCATCACTCCTGCCCATCCCGGCAATGCCTCAATAGGTGGAATTAGTTCTGGCGATGCTGCCAATGCCGCAAATGGCATTAACACTAAAGCAAGCATCAACCCGAAAACCGTGGCTAATTTCGTATTTGAAAATAGTTTTTGCATAATCAATCTCCTATGGAAGTAACGCATTAACACCTGCAAGCTCACACCGCACCAAGTACTCCTCTGGTGTGCCCTTGCCTGCCGATGTGTTGTAATGCCGCTTCCAGTACAGCGCTCGCCCTTCACGAGTCTCAGGTATCGGACTCTGCACAGCGAAATAACGTAAGCGACAAAAGATAAAACTCAGTAATGGCGAGGTTTCTAGCTCGACATAGCTAACCTTGCCCAGATAGATGCCAAATGCCTGATAAAGCTCATCAGCCAGTCGATGTTTTTTGTATTTACTCTTTAACCAATCAAACGTGCCTTCATCTACCTGTGTTACACCTGTTCCAGCGGCATAAGTGGTTAAGTCACGATAAGAGCCCAATAGCGTTTCGGCTGCTGCAGTCTCAATCAATAAATCAACGGCCTTATCACCACCGCCTAACACCCCACAAACCGCTTGAGCAAACACCATTACTTGCTGCTTATTAACGAGGCCGTAATACACGGTCATAGCAATCCTCCAGAAACAAAAAAGCCCTGAATATTCAGGGCTTATGGAATGAGTTGACTGTTTTATTTGGGCTTCTTAGCCTGCTGACGCTCGTCTAAATATTTCCAAATATCAAACACTAATCGGCCTGCCACAACTAACAAGCCACCAACTGAAACTAACGTGGAAATAGTAAAAGCTGAGGTAGGAATTTGTGCTGCCATATCTGCGGCTTCCTGTGCCTTAGCCGCCACTTCACTAGAAAAAATACTGATACCACTACCGCCACCGTAGGCAATTAAACGCCCTTTCCATTCGCTGGCTTTTATTAATACATTCATAAGCTTTAGGCCAAAAAAATGCCCTATCCAAATGAATAGGGCAACAGGTGAAGTTCTCAGGTTATTGCTTTGGTGAGCATAGCTGTAATGTACAGTTTTTCGGCGTTTCAAATAGCCCTAAAAATGTCCCTTTTTAAGTCTTTTGCCACAGAAAACACCTTTTTTGCCTTGGCTCAGGCTCAAATTTTGTCGCTTAACTGACATTTTTAACTTACCGATTCACCAAACTCATCCCAAATTGACTAAACCATTGCATCCTTCTCTGAGGCTGATGCAATAACTTACCTGTAGAGCTTGGTGTTACAGGGCTTAGGGCTGACTAAGAAAATAAGATGATCTCAGGATTATCTCAGTCATTACGACCCCATTGAATTAACGCCAAGTAGTCTTAGCATTTCCTTTTTCACAGCACGTAAATCATGAGCTGCAATAGTGTTTGGGTTATCAAGATAATGCATCACAGCATCATCCCCCCTATGCTTTTCTTTGGTTATGTCGCTGTGATAATCGTAGGTAGACGTGGTATAAGCATCAAAAACATAAACCCCTTCCCTCTCCAATTCATAAAGGTACTTTAAATCTTTCGAGCAGGATTTTTGATAGCTCTTGGGGTAGAACATGATCTCGTCTATTAATTCATCATTAAAAGACTCATCAACATAACTTGAAAACCTAAATGCATAGTCCATTTTTACATCGATTAATAAGAAAGCTAATTTAGTAGTTGGTTTGGCAAAATCCCCTTCATTCCTGCGCATAAGGAATGCTCTGCTATTTTCTATTGAGGTGTAAAAGCGGTCATTTAGACGACCAGGTGTCACGATAAGATCAATTGGGAAATGGTCAGCGACTAAGTGACGGACACCAGTCTCAAGGTCAAAAAAGATAAAATCATAATGCTTTTGTATATCTGTAAATGTTGCTTTTACAAAGTCTCGACCACTCCAACAAATATCTTCTTCAAAAAGGATCTTCGGAAATGGTTGGTTAGTATAGGCTGCAAAAGTTTGACCATGTGTCAACTGGCTGTATTTTTTACTAACAATGAGCAACACATCATAACCATCATTAGCGAGAAGAATAGCCATATCTCGAGTGAGAGAAGACCGCCCCATCCCTCCTGCACCACCGGCAAAACTAATCACCTTCCCGTAATGATATTCGTCATTAAAGTGAGGAGGGTATGGCAAGCCAGTCTTTAAGCAAAACAACTCTAAAGCTGCATCACCTATATAGATATGTGTATCTGAGGACTCTGATTCCTCAAATTTTTGCCATTGCCTAACAGATACGTGCACTATCTCAGCGGCTTGCTTTTGAGTAATTCCAGCCTTCTGTCGAAGCGATTTCATTTGATCAGGAGTAATTTTATAGCTTCTTTTAGCCATACGTATTTTATTCGTATAAGTATAATTTAGTCGTACTTTACTTCATAAGACGAATAAAATCACGAAAAACAAACAGCTAGAAGAATAATGTTTTCAAGGAGAAACTATATGTAATTAAAGGGAAATACTTTGAATTTGCGCTTTGTGGTATGGCGGATTTCTTGCGCGATTGGAAAGGTGTGTTCTCATAGACTTATCAAGCAAACATAGAGAAAAGTATAAATATGGCACTAATAACACGAACACTAGAAAGCACCGATGGTGCTCAGCAGATTGCAATTTTTGATACAGCTCAAAAGCCTGTAGATTCCGAATTAGGTCTTTTTACTGATAATGAGAAAGAATTCATTGCACCTAAGAATAAAGAAGATGCAATGAATATAATAGGGAAATTAATTTTTATTGGGAAAAAGATATAACCTAAGACACTAATCTTGAAGTGCCTTTAAAGCATACTCAGCAGATTTTTTATTTAACTCTGTCGCGCTTAGTAAGTCACAATATAATTGTCGTTCTCTCATAAAATACTTTAGCTCGGATTTAGAACACAAATGCGTATAATATTGATACATTTTCAAATATCGAGAATGCAATTCTTTAGTTGCTTTAACTTCATCAATAGCCTGAGTGATAAGTACACTCTTCGGTATTTTTCGTGCAATAAACGTTTCCCCATCATATCGCCAAGGATTTTTCGCCATATCTTTTGATAACAAATCATAATAACCACTATTCATTGCTATTTCATATATTTCAGAATCAAATGAGCCATCTAAAAGTAAAGCATCACTTAAATCCTGAAAATTTTGTATATTCTTCCCCGTAATTCTGCGCGCTTCTCTAAGTATCAAATTAGTTGCTGAATCTTGAATTTTCAACCCTGTCTCACTGTTTGCAAAGAGTATTTCAGATCCACTAGCCTCCCTTACACAACCTAAAACCTCTTTAACATAAGGAGATCTATCTAATTCTGATGGTATACAAAAATGAGGATCGTTTACTAAATTTAATCCGGCATACTTATAGGACTCTGCAACTAGCCTTGAGCAGAACTGCTTATTACTAGGTACTTTATTTCTTTTAGGCAAAACAGATTTAATGGCATCTTTAACGCTATACTCAGTACCGATTCTATTCCTTGCATAATCACAAGCGTTTTTTACATAAGAAGATTCCGTAATACGAACAACTTTTACATCATCAGACTTTTCAAAGAGTTTTCTTTGAATATTGCCTGAATGAACCCCATTATTATCTGAATGGATATAACTTCCACGAGAAACATACAGCATTGCATGGGAATACTCTCCCTGAGAAAAAAAGCGAACACCCTTACTTAAAACAGCCTTTTCCCTTGTAAGTATAATATCTCCTACTTCTAATTTATCCATATCGAGTATAAACATAATAAATTCCTTTTAATTTACGATTTAGTTTATAAATGAAGCATCTAACGTTCAATCCACCAAGATGGTCTAGGATTTGGAGATACACCCATCCCCCTTCCAAGAACAGCAACTATATCAAAAGATTTTTTACCATCCACGTGTAAATTTAGCTCTTGGTCCACATTGCCATATAGAGGATCCAACATAACATCAACACCATGAGTTCTAGCCAGTTTTGCTGCAGGAACAAAGTCGGCATCACTTGCAAATAACACAATTGCGTCAGCGAACTTACTCAGTGTTAATGTCGCAATATCAATACCAATACGGGTATCAACACCTTTTTGTTTCACATCCAACTTAAAATGTTCAGGTCTGAGATCTGCAACTTCAATTTCACCAGACAGTAATTTCTTCTGTATATCCTGTTTTAAGATCCAGTCCTTTGCATTAGATAACTTGCCCATTCTAAGTGCCAATTTTCGGCGATTCTTTAAAAGCTCGTGTAATTCAAATTGAAAAATCGTATTAGAAGCATTTTTGAATGATTTGGTTGAAAGACCTTGCCCTGGTTCTCTTGGAACAGGTTCCCTCATTTGTTCACTATATGGTGGTGCATCATAATAATAAATGCGATACAACTCATCACGATGAAGATTTTCTTGATGGTTTCTAATCAAAGAATAGAGGAGATCAACAACATGCTTAGGAGTAAGATCGACTCCAGATGTGGAATAATATTTTCTATAGTAATACTTGATGCGGGACATGAAGTACCCACCATCAACAAAAAAAGCCACTTTTTTATTCATTTTTTTCACAAAATAAAAGGCTCGGGACTGTGGACGTTCGCTAAAAATTTGAACGTGCACTGTGCCGAGCCGGTAAATGCATACTAGGATTTAATGACGGTACTGTCAACAATAAAAGCAAGTACCTTTTGCATCCTATCCCTAAAGCTCAAATGCCAGATTATCGCTAACTAATTGCTTTAGCAATCTAAAGAAGCTCTCTTTCCGCTCTTTTCAACCAATATAGATATGACTTCTCAGAGTCAAATTCAACCAAAGCCCAGTTGCGTTTACAGATATAGTGGACACGTAAGGCGCGGCGGCAATCATGGCTTAATCGGGTAATTTGCCGATCATAGTTGGCAATATGAGCAGGGACTGTGCCTTCGCTGATAACCGAACCAAAGCAACGGACCTCTCCCAACTTATCGCAGGCGCTGCGGCTGGCGTGCCCTTGCCCATACTCCTTGTTCGACCAATAACGCCCCCACTGAGTCAGCTCTTTTCGCAGCTGTTTAATGGTGATCCTTTCTCTTACATCATCTTGCATAAACCGCCGCCCTTTGGATTTCACTCAATGGAATACGAAACACCTGGTCGCAAATCGCCGTTAAATCATCATAGGAAACTGGCGTTTGCCCGCGCTCCCAACGCTGATAAGTCTTTGAGTTCACACCGTAGGTTTCAGCAACTTCTGCCTGGGTCAAACCACGAATACGGCGACCCGTTTTTAAAATCTCAAATCCACGAGTCATGTTGCCCCCACATATCCGCGCTTAACCAGGTGTTGGTGATAAGACTCAAGCGCCGCCAAAACACCTTTATCTAAGGTGCTATGTACGTAAGTACGCAGTAATACCGGTAAGGCATGATTTAAAATGCGCTCGCCAACCATAGTGTCCACGCCCATATCAGCAATAATGGTTCGACAGAGTTTACGAAGCGCATGGCTAGTAAACTCTTTAAAGCGAATTTGCTCGCTCCAATACTGTGCAGATCTTTTGGAGATCACCCCACTATCACCACAAAATAAGTAAGCTCGCTTACCGATATGCTTTAACTGCCATTGGCGATAGCCAAGTAATAGAGCCTTTGCTGCTGGGGTTAATGGCAGCCGGTGCTCTTGGCGGGTTTTGGCATTTACGGCAGGGATAATCCAATAATCACCAGCAAAGTGCTCCCAACGGCTTAACCGGGTTTCATTAATCCGTGTTCCAAACATCAGCATAAGTAAAAACAGTAAATTGGCAGGACGACTAGCCCCCTGTAATGCAGCAAACAGTTCAGTTAAATCCGTCTCTGTGAGCGTTGTTTCTAACGCTGGACCCAACTTCAAGCTAAACTGCACTCTGTATCCAGCTAGCGGGTTAACTGCTAATAAACGTAAATCGCATGCCGCCGAGAAAGCTCTTTTTAAAACGTTTACACATAGACGGATATAATGGGGAGCATACTCGGCAGAAAGCATCGCTTTTACCAGTAAAGAGTCGATACTAATAAAATCAAACTCAATGATTTTTTGGTGCCCGACTTTTGGTAAGAGCTGCTTATGGATCATTGAGACACAGTTATCTCGCCAACTTTTACTTAAGGTTGTATTGGTCGAAACATGATCTGCATACCAAAGCAACAGCTCTTCAAGCGTTAGCAATTCACTACTATTGCTAATCTCACCAATCGCACGTTTGGCCAGTAATTGTGGTAAGCCATTAAAAAACGTCTTCAAACACATAGCAGGAAAGTTGCCTTGCTTCTTCCAAAGGCTTTTCCCACCCTCATGCAACACCAAGAACACGCTAGCTTTAGTCCTATTTTTATTCGCCCTAAACTTCACATTGGGATATTGCCAATCCCTAAATTCACGCGCATCAGACTCCACTAACCAGCGTTTTATTGTTGTTATGTTAGCCTTACCAAACTGCACTCCCACGAAAGGCTTAACCAATTTTGGCATCAATCCCCCCACCCAAACCATGCTTAGCCCTTAACTCAGCCAGTATCTGCCTCGCCTTAGAGGGAGCAGTTGGAACAATCACTTCTGCAGGTAAAGCTTTCGGTAACTCAAAATCAAAATCCTCACCGGCCACATACCGCCTTACTAATTGCGTGTAATTATGGCTAAACACCTCAAAAACCTCTTTTTCAGCCCCTTGAGCAAATAACCAACTTCCAGTCTCGCGTACAGCCAAGCGCACAATATCATGGCTCCAGCGGTGCCTATCTGGGCGATGGTAATGCTTTAAGGCTTCGCGATAAGCAGCTTCCAACTCAGGCAATCCTGCATCATTTGCAGATGGCATACACCAGGCACAAAATTGCCTTGGAGTAGGCCAAAACTTACGATCACCTACCTCCCGCCGAGCCCTATTTAAACCATGCTGAACTTGTTCACGAGTACGAATCCCCTGCACTGCCAGTGTTTTAAGCCATTCAGATTTATGTATTCCTTCTTCATCTTGGCGAGGCGCACCAACAGGAAATAAAATTCTTAGTTTGACGAAAATACTATCCACAATGGCCCGATCTGCAGTAGTCGGTTCCGCCCGATTCCCCTGCCCGCCATTCCCAATAATCGGCCGTGAATGCATTAAGGTTTGTATGCTCTGTGCGCTCATACCAAAGGGTCCTCCGGGTCAAATACATGGCGAGTCCAATCCTCTGAAGCAGTCGGAATATGATTAGGGCTTACGCCCGCATTCCCTAACCACACAGCATTAAATCCACGCCAATTTCGAGTAACACATTCGGCCAAGCAATCATCGACGCTAAAACCGGCACCAACGGCTAAGTGCAACTGTGGCGCTAAACGATTAATCACCGTTTGGCTAACATCGGCCCTTTGTCGTTTTCGCATAGCCTGCCAATCAGCCAATGTCTGTTCACTCGGCATGGCTGGCCAAGCAGAAAAATCCAGCGCATTTTTTTGTATAGTTTTTTTAGAGCTTTTAATGACTGGTTTAATGACTGATTCGGTGCTATCTGGTGGCATAGGGTCTGCTACCTGCTGGCATACCCCTATGCTATCTGGTGACATAGGGTCTGCTATCTGCTGGCATCCCCCTATGCTATCTGGTAGCACCCTTGAATTATCAGCCTTTGCGGCATGTTTTGGTGTTAAAGACGGATTTTCACTCTGTTGCAAAGGCTCGTGCTTAGACGGTTTGCGTTCACCTTCCCGCAGGTGCAATTTATACACATTTGAGTCATTGCCTTTTGGACCTTTTCTGGCCTTAATCGTCAACAGACCATCATCAGCAAGATCTTTAATATGTTTACGCACCGTACTGTTACCAATCTCGCACTGCTCAGCAATATATTGATAGCTCGGCCAACACTCGCCACTATCACTCGCATTGTCAGCAAGTTTGATTAGAACCAGCTTGCGTAAAGGGTTGCCGACTTTCACCTTCATCGCCAGCACCATTAGCTCCATACTCATACGCAAGCCCCCGTTCTTTCCCTCAAATTAGTCAAATTGACTAAACTCATTTGCTTATCTATCATGCTATTGCCTTTTAGATGGGTATTAAGCCTGCACTCTGTCGCCAAACATTCGGCAGGCTTTCTTCATTTTTTCGGACTTAAGTGAATCGCAATTAGACCGCGCCAATAGAACTTCACGCTTTATCCCAACCTCACCGTCTGCTTGTAGCTTTGCTTTTTTGGCTTTAAGGGCAGTAATTTCAGCTTCAAGCTCTATTGGGTCTTTGTCACTTAACTGACTATCCAAATCATGTGAATGTGCGCTGCAGTTTGCTGCACCATAAAAACAACAGATCAAACATTCCTCATCAAACATGGTTCCCCTCCACTGCCTTTAAGCCGGCTTTATTGCCAACAAATGGATAATGCTTCTCAAGCAAATCAAGAGCTGCTTGGGTTGTTCCCCTTGACTCAGTTAGCTCACGATATGCAGTCACAACCTCATCACGGCTAGGTGAATTACCGAGTTGAATAACGGCGACTTGAGCTTCGGAGTTTTCTTTGGTCAAAGTGATAGCTAACGCCGCGGTATTAATCTCATACCTAGAGAATCCATGGTCGGCAACTACCGTCACCCCAACCATGCCGTAAACAGCGTTAAGGTAGTTCAGCTTCAAGGGCTGAGGCATAGCCGCCAAAATGGCTTGTTCAACGTGGAATAAACGTTCAGGCATAGCATGGGTTTCTTGATACTGCCCAAGCCATCTAAAAATCTTTTGGGCATTAACCCGCGAATCGTTATACGGGTCACTTGTACTGTTAAAACTTATCCCTTCATTTGCCAACAAAGGCATTAGCCCAAGCTCATTAGCCGCTGTAACAATCTCAGAGGCAATAATCGAACGGCTCACCTTAGGCATTTCAAGCCAACGGTGAATCGCCACCATTAATAAATCCAACCGTGATTTGTGTTTCATGAAGATTAATCCCTAAGCTGTATGCTTGAGCTGATGATTAGTTTCGTGATCGTGTAGTAACTCATCCACACTGACCGCACCTTGAGTTGCGGTGGAAATAAAACGGATATATTTGGCAGGGGCCTGTTTATGACGATGGAGCCAATTCCACACATGGCCTTGTCTGATCCCTAACTGGTTGGCTAATACTGTTTGTCCACCAATAATCTCAACTGCTTTTTCAATAGCTAACATAAACACCTCTTTAAATAGATTTAATGTGTATTTGAAACAACTTTAGTTGAATTGTCAAGACATGAAAAAGTTGTGAGAATAGGTGTTTAAACAACTAGAAGTTGTGACCTTAATAAATGACCATTAGTGAACGAATCAGAAGCCGTCGAAAAGCACTAAATATCACTCAAGCGCAATTGGCTAGTGAGATAGGTGTATCGCAAAATGCAATCCATAAGATTGAGGATGGAACAACCAAGCAGCCTCGAAATATCGTAGAGATTGCTAGGGTGTTAAAATGTTCACCTGATTGGCTATTGTTTGGTAAAGAAGCCCTTCCGCCTTCAGAAATAAGCAACATATCTGTTGGTCCTGAAATTAAAGGATTCTTTCCATTAATCAGTTGGGTTCGCGCTGGTGCTTGGTCAGCCATTGAAGAAATTCACGCCCTCGAAGCCGAGCGTTTTCCTTGTCCAGTAAGTTGTAGCGCCAATACCTTTGTGCTGAAAGTGCAAGGGGTTAGTATGGAACCCACCTTTCGCGATGGCGATTTAATCTTTGTCGATCCAGAAGTGGAATGGCGCCATGGTGCTTATGTAGTTGCACGCTTAAACGACCAGAACGAAGCAACTTTTAAGCAACTGGTAATAGAGGGAAGCCATAAATTTTTAAAACCCTTAAACCCTAACTGGCCAGAACAACTTATTCCTATCAATGGCAACTGCACAATTGTTGGTGTGGTGATATTTTCAGGAAGAACATTTTAAAAGGAATTTGTATGCCTTACTTTATTGATACAACAGCTAATATCTTAGGAAATAATAAACTTAGAACGCCTCAGATAGAAGCATATATAAAAATTCAACAATTTTTCCATGAAAATCCAGAGGGTGAAGCTTTAGTTGTTCTACCAACTGGAACAGGTAAAAGTGGATTAATTTCAATAGCCCCATTTGGGGTTAGTAATGGTAGAGTTCTAATTATCACTCCTGGGTTAGTCACAAAGCAAAGCATTCGTAAAACTCAAGAAATGCTTGAGGATAACTTTTGGATTAATTACGATGTACTATTCAGCGCACAAGATCTCCCTATTACTTGTGAATATGGCTCAGATTTATCAGACGAACATCTTTATCAGAGTCAGATTGTTTATTCTAATATCCAAAAGCTAGGCAGTATAAGAGATTCCGGTTTAATAAACCGAGTCGAACCAAACTTCTTTGACATGATAATCATTGATGAATCTCATCATGCGCCAGCTGATACATGGCGAGAGGTTTTAGCATATTTCTCTAAAGCTAAGAAATTACATGTAACAGGCACACCTTATAGAGGTGATAAGCAAGAGTTGCCTGGCGTTAGGATTCATGAAACTCTTTTATCAGAAGTAATGCGTGATAAGTATGTGAAATGGTTGAGAAAAGAGACGGTAAATGCACATGAGTTATTTTTCACCATTCCAGATAGTCCAGGTGTCATCTTTACAAAAGACCAAGTATTAGAATTAAAAGATAAAGAATGGCTTGAGCGTTCTGTTGCCTTATCTAAAGAATGCTCGATGGATGTTATCAACCACAGTGTAACAAGACTAAAAGAGCTAAAACAATCATCACCTCAAGTGCCGCATAAAATACTTGCTGTAGGTTGTAGCATCTTACATGCCACTGACTTGGCTAAATGGTATAGCAGTTGCGGCCTAAGAACTATCATTATCCATAGTGAAATGCCAAGAGATGATATAGAACGGGAATTTAAGAGAATAGAGTTACACGAATGTGATGTTGTAGTATCGGTGAATATGCTTATGGAAGGCTATGATCATAGATATTTATCAATATTAGCCTTGTTCAGGCCATATCGAAGCACAAATGCATTTGCTCAAGTTGTTGGCCGAGTATTGAGAACTATCCCTGACAATGAAATTACAGCATTTGAAATAGATAACAATGCCCTGATAATTTACCACGAAGAAACAGGGTTAGATATAATGTGGCAGGATTTTCAGGGTGAAATAGCCAGAGGTAAAAGACAGCGAGTTAAAGAGTATCCTGATCTTGATATTGAATATAATGAAAAAGATAAGACATTAGCAGGTGTCACCTCAGATAAATCATTTGTAAGTGCTCAGGATTCATATCTAAACGATATTAATTTTAATGACCTTTTTGAACAAAAGCGTATAGAAATTGCTAATAAAGTATCTAAAAAAATCGAAGCTATGAAACTTCTTGGTGGAGATGATTTAGACGCTGATGATCTGGAATTATTAAAAGAACAGCTGATTCAGAAAGAGACCCATAAAGTAGCAAAACATGATATTGATCCCAATTTGATAGCAAAAAGGCCTCATGTTGCCCGCAAGCAAATGAGGGACATTTTAAAGAAAAAAGCACAAGATGAAGCCGCGAATTTACTAACAGACTATAATTTATCAGAAAAAGGGATAGAACTAGCGCCAAAGTTCTTAGGTCGAGTCAGAAATGTTCAAGCTGGTACAGCAAATGATGCTGTGCTTGTTATGTTTATCAATGCTAAACTCTTCGCAAAACACGGTGCGGTAGCCGACCGTGACAATAGTTCATTAATGCAGTCTATTAAGGATATTGACGCTATTATTGCTGAACTACGGAGAATGCTATGAAAATAGATAATAAAATCAAATGTATAATTGAAAAACTAGCACATCTTTTTTTAACAAAAGGTGTTCAACCTTCTGAAATTACTGATGCCATTTTTACTAAAGAGTATAACGATATTTCTTTCAGTAAAGCTGGAGAGTTTATCACTATGGTAGTTTGCTTTTCAGAAGTAGATGATGAAAGCCTAGATACGGTTATCCATCGAATGAAATACACATACACACTAGATAAATATCTAGTAAAAATTGAGCAAAAAGTAGGGTCAAAAAGCTATAAAGTACAATGGGATAGAGATGTGGAGATAAGTGATTTACTTCATCAATTTGCAGATGAAGTGAACGCAATATCTCCTTATGTAGATCTTGATAAAATGCTTTCAACTTTACCTACATCATTGCAACCTAGCTTACGTTCCAGATTGCGACTTGCTGCTTAAAAAAATATCTTTATAAAGAAAACCCGCTGAATGCGGGTTTTTTTATACCTAAATATCCGAAACAACCATAAAAAACACATTTAAATAGATTTAATGTGTTTACAAATAACACCTTTAATGTTTATTATTCACCCATCACCTACACTGAGGGATGGAAAAATGATACTCACCCATACACCAAGCACCACCAAACAACGCCAGGAACATCGTCTACTGGTCTCAATCCGCTTTGCCGTCGTCTTACACGCTATACGCCATCCAAACAGCAACCCGATGGAGAGCGAACGCGTGCAACAGCGTCTGCAAGATCTAGAACAACATTTGTTTTTTAACAATGCGACTCAGCTATTCCACCAACAGTTTGTTGGTCGTAGCGGCGAACTTGGCCATGAGTATTCGCTATATGTTGATCCCCGTTCAGGTAAAGCATCAGTTACTAAAGTCTCATCTGAAAACATAAGCCACTTAGCCTTAACGAGAGCCTAAATGGCGGCATCTGGGCCGGAGCAGGAGACACAATATGTTTTATGTATACGGAATTTCCTTGGGTGTAGCCAAAAAACTTGCGCGGAAAAAATGCAGTACAAGTGTTGGTTATGGTGCTAATCGCCGAGACCTATCACCTACCGAGTACGAACAAAAACTTGAAGAATTGACGTTAGCGAACTTTGAAAAAATGAAACCACAAAAACTCAGTCATTCACTTTCAACGCCAACGCTATGCCAACAATACATTGAGCTTGCGAAAACACAGGAACCCCATAAAGAGCTGCATATTCGTTATAGAAAACCAACAGGGAAAGTACACCCAAAGACTAAAAGGCCAATGTTTTCTTGGGAAGTTTATAACGGAGAACAGCTATGAATTACCTAATCCAAGGTGGTGAATCGTCTAAGCGCCTCAAGCTATTGGTTTCACTCACCCGTATCGACTCGAAGGGAATTTGTGAAGCATTAGAAGATTATTACGTATTCGGATTTCAAGACTCTGTGGCGATCGCTAGGAATAGCATCGACGCTGGTAACTTCTCCCGAGCCCGTAAACGCCTCGAAAGTGTGGCCGCTACAGTTGAGCGGATAAAAGAAATCGACTGGATTAATAAAGATTTGTCAGTTAACCGACAATAAAGGAGAACAACACTATGCAATTACCAGAACAAGCAAATAACCAGGACATCATCATAGGCTCAGGTTGGATCGTCGCCGTAAAAGATGGCTGGGCCTTACCCGGAGGTGGATTTACCACTAATCGTGCCGTAGCAATTCGCGCCGCCAAAGGTATTCACAGAGCATCCGTTAAGAGATAAAGGACTCATCATGCAACAAATCCTAACAGAGCAAGACCTTGAGGAACTGTCAGGCCATAAGCGTGCTTCAGGACAAATTGAATGGCTTGGGCAAATGGGGATTAACTTCTTTATTCGAAAGGACGGCAAACCCAGTGTCACTTGGCACTTTGTCAATAATCCCTATGGCATGAAAGCGAAAGCTGCTGCCAATGATGAACCTGATTTTGGTGCAATGTAATAATGCGTAAACGCAAAGCAGAAGATGCCTGGATGCCACCTAGGGTATACCGCAATAAGGTACGTGGTCAGTATGTAAGTTACATCTACAAGCAAGCTGGCAGCACTAAAACGATCACCCTATGTAGTATCAATTCGAGCCGTGCCGAAGTGTGGGTAGCCTATGAGTCCGCAATTGGTGAGCTCAATGCCGTCTACACCATGCGCAGTTTGATCAATGAATACCTAACAAGCACTCACTTTATTGAGTTAGCTCCCCGCACTCAAAAAGATCGAGAACAAGAGCTTGAACGCTTCGGTAAGGTATTTGGCAAAATGCGTCCCGACGCCATTGAGCCGCACCATATCCGTACTTATATGGATAAGCGCGGAGTAAGCAGCAAAACACAGGCAAACCATGAGTTAGCCTCTGCCAGTGTAGTATTTGCTTGGGGATATGAGCGCGGCCGCTGCAAAAACAATCCAGCAAAAGGGATTAAAAAGTTTAAGTTAAAAGCGAGGGAGCGTTATATCACCGATGTGGAATATCAAGCTATTTGTGACTGCGCAGAGCTGCGCCTACGACTGGCAATAGAGATAAGTTATTTATGTGCTGCTCGTCAGGGAGATGTGATCGACCTGAAATGGTCACAAGTAACAGAGGAAGGATTATTTATTCAGCAAGGTAAAACCGGCAAGCGCCAAATCAAAGGCTGGTCAAATAGGTTAAGAAACATCATCGATGAAGCCAAAAGTTTACAGTCTTGTGTTGCCAGCATTTATGTCATCAATAAAGACAGGGGCGGAAAGCTATCATCGGAAGGTATTCGCTCTTCATGGCGCCGGGCGATTAATAAAATGAAGGAGCAATACCCACATCTAGCAACAGACTTCACCTTTCATGATCTTAAAGCCAAGGGCATTAGTGACTTTGAAGGAACTTTGGCAGAGAAACAACAATTCAGTGGTCATAAGACGTTAGCGCAAGTAAACACTTACGACAGAAGAGTGCCAGTGGTACCCACTTTAGGCGGTAATAAAGGTGAATAGAGATGCGATGAACTGCATATCTTTTTTCAACACTTATTCCAACAAAAAGAAAACGGCTCGCATATTTCTATGCAAGCCGTTGTTTTATTTGGCAGGGGTGGCAGGACTCGAACCCGCAACCATCGGTTTTGGAGACCGCTGTTCTACCAATTGGAACTACACCCCTGTTGACGTGGGGCATTATGCTAAAAGCACTTCCAAAGGTAAAGTACTTTTTATGGCAAAACTCATTAACTGAAGGTTTTTCAAACAAGTTAGGCTATTGCTGTTGATTTAACTGCCACTGAGATTAAAAAGCCATCGCATATTAGCTTAATGACGTAGTAGATACTTAGTTTAGAGCCCATAGGTTAATAGTAACTCGACTAAATGATCCCACAACAAATCAGTTTGATGACGTCGAATAAGTGTGCCGTTTCGGCCATTTTGAGGTTCTTAAGGGTTAAAGACGCGCATTTATCGAAAAAAGATCTGAGTTCGATTTATAAAATCGGCGTTTTATAGTATAAGCATCGTCAATTTCATACACAGCTCGACGGAACCACTCATGTCTGACAAATTTTTCTTCAAGGGTCGTAAAACCCCTAAGCCGAAGCACGAAAGCTATGGCTACAACACTAAGCGTGCCGCTAAACCGGGTACAGAAGCATTACCATTACAATTAATTGTTGCCGACGAAGCGCGTAAACTCGAAGTTGCCGCGATAGTTGCCGAACACCAACTGCTCGCCAATATCGAAGTCAATGCCGACGTCGCTGAAGATATTGTTGAATTAGAAGGTTTATTAAATAAGCCTAAGACCACGACTTTCGAGAAAAAACCGAATCGTAACGAGCCTTGCGTTTGTGGTAGCGGTCAAAAATTCAAGAAGTGCTGCGGCAAGTAAGCGCTTTCATCAGCGTGATATAGATAGGGACTTTTGCTGTAACGCTTTTGTGCGTCGGGAATCGCCCCTTTTCTCCCCTCTTTTTAATTTCTCTCCCCAAAGCCAATTAATCTTCCAACTTTGAGATAAAAATCCGCTGCAAATCGTTATTCCATAGCTGAATAATTTTGCGGGTCTTTTCTTTATTCCAAAAACATTTACCAAATAAAATCAAACCCGCACCTTCAAAGCAGCGTTTATCTTCTATTTCAAATTGCGCTAATAATGGTTGCTTTATCCCATCGATAGGAATGCCGATATCTTTGCTGTCGGCAGGATTAAGCCAACTCATCGTCGGGTCAGTGTGGGATATCGTGCCCCAATACATGTGGGGTTTATTGTCGCTTGGGTCCGCATCGGCAAAATTGACAAACAGGTTCTTCGCCCGCCAACGGTATTTTCGCTCAGCGTCTGTGTATACCCGGAGATCCGATTTCGCCAAATCTGTACCGCGCAATAAACTGTGGAGTAATTTTTCGAGCCCTTGGCTGGGCACTCGTTTTTCAGTGGTATGTCCAGCTGTGTTAACTTGGTAGCCTGTTTTCGACTCTTGTATCCGATCATCCACTGACGATGCAACAGACGCTTTCGATGACTCAGGCATAGAGGACAATTTAGGCGTTGGCTCAGTCTTGCCGCTTAATGCCTGTGTTGTCGAAACTTTGTTTGCAGGCGTATGGCGACGAGGTTTACGGCTAAAATCGATCATTAACGCATCGGCATCCACCAGCTGTTGCTGCACTTCGAGGGCATCTTGTTCTTCACGGGATTTTTGTGCCGAAGGTTTAAATTCAATGCAATCAGCTTGGTGATATCGCGAGCCAAAACAAGCGGCTTTACCGTCTTTTGAGGCTTTACGGAAATATGCTTTACCACCGCAGGCGGGGCAAATTAACCATTGCCGCAAACGCTCGATATCCTCATCGGGTAATTGTTGAAACTTAAAAACACTATAAGTCGTTCTCGCAATTAAATGATCCTCTGTTTCGAGTTCACAAATAGCATCTAACATAGTGTTCTCCTTTATTTTCGACTGCTGGCAATACCGCTATTTATGCCCAAGCATTAATCCCAAAAGTGATAACACTTAACAGAAGTAAGATGCCAAGTACGCGGTAAATCAAACCTAAAGTACTGGTGCCTTGTGAGCTCGCATCCGAATGTAATGACATGATTTTAACTTTTGCGGCATCTTGGGTTTTGTGTTTCATTCTGCATCCTTAAAATATTTCGCCAATGGCATTATCAAACTTGAAGGAATTAATAATGCGGCTTTTGCGGCACTCGATGCATGATAAAAGGGTGTCAGTTGAGTGATTAACGCGTTGAAGCATTTGAGTGCGGCCAAGGCATCGGCGGCGGCATAATGAATTTGCGCACTGGATAAAGGCACGAGCTGCCAATTCGATAAGGTGACTTTTTTAGGTTTGTCGATACGAACACCCAAAAGCGCCGCAACTAACTGGCGCGTCCCCATTTCCTTCTCCGCTCCAAGTTGAGCCAGTGCCCAATTTAAATCTAATGTTGATGCGACATTAATGCCCCATTGTCGCCTGAGAGCGTGTGCATCACTGCGTAAACCAACCCCGACTTTGAGTATGGTTTCATCTTCTAATAAGGCTTTTAACTGGGTGAATTGCTCACCCAAAATGGCATGCTGAAATAAATAACAGGTATCCACTGTCGCGATTTGAATAAGACTCAAGGGATGTTGCACGCCGCGCTCAAAGCTTGCACGGGTTTCAGTATCAAAACCTAAGACTTGCTCAACCTGTAATCGCGCGACAACCGCATCGAACTCCGACGGCTCAACTACCTCGATGCGGACATGTTGAAATTCAAAAGCTGCTAACGCTGCAAGTTCAATATCATCAATACGTGTAGTCAAAGCGATACGTTGCTGCAGCCACAAATATGCCCACTGACGCTGCGCTTGAAGTTGAGTTTTAGCTTTAATCGCATTTTCAGCCTTGGCCGATACCTGCTCACTTTTCTGCAGCTCGGTCAAGGCATTGAGGTTATCAAGATAAGCCGTGCCAGCAGCATCCATTGCCGCTATTAATCCATCGGCATCTTTGCCAAACTCTTTACGTAACCAAGCCAACTTACTCGGGGAGACACAGTACTTCATTAACTTCATCGTGCTCATCCTTGATGGTTGATGCGCGCAGCTAGTTAACTACGCAATTTCTGTATTCCTGTCATCGCAATAAGTGCAACAGCGCCAGCAACGACACCAAATAAGCCATTAAGAATACTTGGCGTCAGCACAGCAAACACAGGCCCAACAACACCAATGGCAGCAACCGCTTGTTCAGCATGGTGGATTTGCTCGCCGACTAGGTGTAGGCCATGAGTTAAAATCCCACCGCCCACCATAAACATGGCTGCCGTGCCAATAATCGTTAAACTTTTCATTAATACGGGAGCTGCGCTCAATAAACCAAAACCTAATTTACGGTTCATTTGAGTTAATACAGAGGCACCTTCACGTTGACTCAAGTACAAACCCGCATCATCCATTTTCACAATCGCCGCCACTAAGCCATACACGCCTATGGTCATGACGATCCCAATGACAGCTAACGTAAAAAACTGTGTCGATAGGGATTTGTCCGCCACGATACCAAGGGTTATTGCAATAATTTCCGCCGATAACACAAAGTCGGTACGAATCGCCCCTTTGACTTTTTCGGCCTCGTAGGCGGCGAAATCTTTAATCTCAGGTAACTCATTCTCTACTTGGGTTTCGTGTTGTTGCTGGCCTTTTCTATGGCTATAACTGTGATGCAGTTTTTCAAACCCTTCGTAACATAAAAACAGTCCACCAAACATTAATAAAGGGGTGACAGCCCAGGGAATAAAAGCACTGATAAGCATTGCTGCTGGTACTAAAATCAACTTATTACGGAATGATCCCTTAGCCACCGCCCACACGACGGGTAATTCACGATCGGCGCTTACGCCCGTCACTTGCTGGGCATTGAGGGCTAAATCATCCCCCAGTACACCCGCGGTTTTCTTTGCCGCCACTTTACTCATTACCGCTACGTCATCCAAAATTGATGCGATATCGTCAAGTAAGGTTAATAAACTCGCGCCTGCCATGCTAAATCCCTCTACAAATCATCTATAAACCATTCTGCTTTTGCCATAGTAGCTTAGTTAGATTAGTTGCGTATAGCGAAATGCTTTCCAACTTAACTGCTTAAGTTACTTACGTTATTGGGACTGCTTGCTAATGTGAAAATGCCTGCAATCTAGATCACACCCACGGTGGAATTGCGCCACATTATTTATCGGAAAAGAGTATACTAAGCCCAGAATTTTTTACTCATTTGCCGTTACAGGATGTCAACATGACTCAAGATGAAATGAAAAAAGCTGCCGGTTGGGCCGCACTTAAGTACGTTGAAAAAGACAGCATTGTTGGTGTTGGTACGGGTTCGACTGTGAATCACTTTATCGATGCACTGGCGACCATGAAAGCCGATATCGAAGGCGCAGTCTCTAGCTCTGAGGCATCAACTCAGAAAATGAAAGCGCTGGGTATTCCCGTTTATGACTTAAACAGCGTCGATCGTTTATCTGTCTATGTGGACGGTGCCGATGAAATCAACGACCGCATGGATATGATTAAAGGTGGCGGCGCGGCATTAACTCGCGAGAAAATTGTCGCGGCTGTGGCTGAGAAGTTTATCTGTATCGTGGATAACACTAAGCAAGTCAACATACTAGGCGAATTTCCACTACCCGTAGAAGTCATTCCGATGGCACGCTCTTATGTGGCGCGTCAACTCGTTAAACTTGGCGGCGATCCTGTGTACCGTGAAGGCGTTGTGACCGATAACGGCAACGTGATCCTCGATGTGTATAATCTTAAGATCCTTAATCCAAAAGAATTAGAAAGTCAGATCAATGAGATAGTCGGTGTAGTGACTAACGGTCTGTTTGCCAAACGCGGTGCGGATGTGTTACTCGTTGGCACCCCTGATGGCGTAAAAACCTTTACCGCCAAATAAGTTCTGCGTTTAAAGAATCCATCGCAGTCACAAGGCTGCTGATTGTAAAAATACGCTGTAAAAATGCCAGCCACTTTTTCAAAGGGCTGGCATTTTTTATGGTTCTTTTTATGGTTCTTTTTATAGCTCTTTTTTATAGTTCAATGTTATCTGACTCAGCTGCCCATCGCAGACAGCTTATATCAAACGCTGGCTTACCAAGCTCTGGCAACTAGACCTTTTAAGTAGAATCCTTCTGGGAAGGCGCTACCGATAGGGTGATCGCTCGCTTGGCTTAAGCGTTCAATAAACTGGATTTCACGTTTCGCATCGAGCGCGGCATCGGCCACGATTTTTTGGAACAGATCCGCAGGCATTAATCCTGAGCAAGAGAAGGTCAATAACACGCCGCCCGGATTCAACAACTGCAATGCAATCATATTGATGTCTTTATAACCACGGCAAGCCCCGTTTAACTGTGCCTTGTTATCGGCAAACTTAGGCGGGTCGAGCACAATCACATCAAAGGTTTTGCCTTCATCACGATATTGGCGCAACAACTTGAACACATCGGCTTCGTTGTAATGCACATTGTCATCACTCAAACCGTTCACTTGCATATTGAGGCGCGCTGTCGCCAAGGCTAGAGAAGACACATCGACGTTTTCAATACTGGCAGCGCCTGCTTTCGCAGCGTACAGACCAAAAGTCCCCGTGTAGCAAAAACAGTTCAATACCGATTTATCTTTGACAAAACGGGCGGCAATGGCGCGGTTATCACGCTGATCGAGATAGAAACCTGTCTTATGGCCTTTAATCACATCGACGGCGATCTTGATGCCGTTTTCTTCGATAATCACCGGCATTTCAGGCAGAGTGCCGTGCAGTAAACCGGTAACAGGCAGCAGGCCTTCTTTCTTACGGGAATCCACATCGGAACGCTCATAAATAGCGCAATCAGGATATTGCTCAGCCAATAGCTCGACTAAGGTATCGCGCCATAAATCAGCACCTGTGCTCAGTAACTGGCACACCAACACATTGGCATATCTGTCGATGGTGATCCCAGGTAAACCATCGGACTCAGCAGCCACTAAACGGTAACCCGTTAAGCCTTGCTCGCGGATTAAATCGTTACGGCCGATTTGCGCCCGCTGTAAACGTCTGGCAAAAAACGCGCGATCAATTTCCTCTTCGCGATCGAAAGTCCAAATCCGCACTTGAATTTGCGACTCAGGCGACCAAGCACCACGACCTAACCAATGACCATCATGCGCGACCACATCGACTGTCTCACCCGCTTCAGGTTTTCCCTTAATGTTATGAATAGCATTGGAAAATACCCAAGGATGGCGACGCTCGAGTGACTTCTCGCGGCCGGGTTTAAGTTTGATTCTGATAGCCATAGTTGCCTTTAAAAATAGGGCCGCCACTAAAAAAGGGCTGCTGTCTAAAAATGGGAAACGGATGATATACCCAATGCCACCTAAGTGCGAGTACCGAACACGCCGAAGCGCTTATTTACCATCATCCACGGGTGGCCGATCATACCTTATTTTAACGGTTAATTCTGAATGATATTCATGCGAAATGATGTAGGGATGGTTAATGAAACAACGCTAACAAAACCGTAAAGACAACTGACATGATTTGAAATAAGACGAATTAATCAGTAAACACGAGAACTTAGCTACGTAGCGCTAACTCAACAATGACGGGCGCATGGTCAGTACTGTAGGCGTCGCGTTCATATTCAGGTCTGACTAAGTGTCTATCGCAGGTCTGATAATCTACGACTTGCGCTAAACTGCGGCCATGGCTCGCATCAAACTCACTCGAAAGCAAAATATAATCCAGCACTGAACCTTTAGGGCCATAGTAATGGGTCGCCGCTCTGTGTTCCCTATGGTAAGCGGTATTGCCAGTCAAACTGTCCCTCAAGTTCGCTTCAATAAATAACTCATAGGCATCCTTAAGTTGATACTGAGCAAACACCGCCGCTAACGCCGCATCAGATAAATGCCCAAGGCCAGCGGCTTTAATGTCATTACTGTGAATGCTCTCACCCTGTATCGTTAACGCATCTAAGGCGCCCATTGTCAGACTGTCATTAAAGTCCCCCATCACGATAACGGGATGTTTAGACTCTTGCCTGCGTACCAATATGCCATTGAATAATAACGCAGCTTCCGCGCCGCGCTGCATGGTGGATGCCCAGCGGCCTAAGGCTTGCTCTGTGAGTAGTTGGGTTTCTGAATGCAGTTTCATGCTCGCTGCGGGAGCCAAGTTATCTAACCCAAGTGGCTGATGTTCGAGAGGTTGATGTTCAAATAGCTTAGGTTCAAGTGCTAATCCGGCGCGTTTTGACTTAAAGTGCACCACATAATAGTCACACTTGCCGATGTGTGGCACTTCAACGGTTGCGCGCAGCACCTTACGGCTAAAGGCAAATTCACTCGATAATCCCATGGCAGCCACTAAACGCGCATCAGGTTCGACACTGCTAATTTCCACTATGGGATAACGGGAGGCAAGCGCGACCACAGGGCTACGATAAATGTAATCACTGATAAGAGTTGGCTCATCAACGACCGCAAAATACCCTAGACCTTGCTCGCTGGCGATTCGTTTGAGCGGTTCAGGGCTAAACACTTCTTGAAATCCCACAATATCGAGCTGGCGATGTACGAGAAACTCACTCAACCACTGACACTTTTTCTGCCATTGCCCATGGCTATAGATATTTTCAAAATCATAGTAAGCCAAAGGCGGCTCAATAAAGTTAAACAGATTGATACTGGCGATCTTGATATTCGCGGTGCACTTATGATCGATAGGTGCAGCCATTGATTCCAACTCATCGATATTGTGTGCCACAGCTTAATCCCCCCAAATCTGAATACAGCAAACTCTCTTAATCTGACTTAATCTGACTTAATCTGAGTGAGCACAATGACTCACCGCAGGCACGACAAGGGTATACCCGAAGTGCACTAATACCAAATCCCCATTATGGATAAAGTGTTAACTCATCTCTGGCGACTCAAACACAGCTTACTGAGATAAGTCATACCGTTAAAAACCACAATTCAATATCACAGTTAAATCCGACAACAAAAATCAACCGCTACCAGCCAAAAAACAAACAATTACACAACAATGATTGGTGCACAAAACCATCAGCACTCCCAACAAAATCACGCAAGCCCAAGAATGATCATAAAATTAACTTTTCCTCAAAGTGTAAATTCAAACAAAAACATATGTAACAACATGTGCGGTTGACTTTACATTTCAGTCCCTTAGAATGTGGCGACTTTAATCATTGCGGAGACCCACTGTGGGCACACACATAAGCGACAGTAGATGCCCTGTCCAAAAGACAGGATTTAACGCCTAGCACTAGCCCGCAATATTTGCTGCTACCTGCTAAGCAGGGTAGTAGTGTGAACCATTCTTCACTCAGCCTCCCCCAAAATATCAATCACAGACAATAAGCCTGAGCCTATGGCTGCGCTTTAGCAATTCCAGCATTTTGCTGGGATTCAGTTATGTGTATTTATTGCATCTCAAAGCAAGTTTTTTGCCTCAGTGGACTTCGTTTTCCCTATGGATTTACACCTATGGGTTTACATCTGAGGAGCCTAAATATGGCTTACATAAACAACACATCAATTTTGCGATCTTTATCCTGTGCAAGTATCAGCTTGTACTACAGCATGAGTGCGGCGGCATCCCATCTCGAAGTAGATGATCCGGCCCTCGCGGAGCGCTGTGAATTAGAAATGGGCTGGCAACAACCTAGGTCGGATCATGCTCGCCCACAATTAAACGCGGCCACGACTTGCAGCCGCAATCAATGGGAATGGCATTTAGGATTAGCGTCCAATGCCAATGACGATATTCGTGAGGAGCAAGCAGAGGTCGGCATTAAGCTACCACTCAACGTAAACTCCCACTCAGATCCAGAGCAGCAACAGGATGATTGGCACAGCGCACTGGTGATTAACTTGCAGAAAAACCTCGATGCCAGTAACGAATTAGCCACCGAAGTCTTCGGCATTTTTGGCAAAACCTTAGGCGATTCTGATGTCAGTCTCTATGCCAATGTAGGTTTTACCCATGAGTTTAATCAATCAACCCAATTGCTTGTGGGTATCGCGGCGGCGTATGAACTCAGTAGTCACCATCGCGTGATAGCCGAGATTTATCAAAAAGAATTGAGCGAGACTACCTATCAGTTCGCTTATCAACACTCGCCGCAACAACAGCTACAGCTGGAATTGAGCTTAGGCAATGCCCTTCGTGGCAACGCGCTGCAACTTGGCGCAGACATCACCTTTTACTTTGGTCACTAGATCGTTGAGAGAATGAACTATGAACATGAATAACAGCACAAACAACACTAAAAAAATCATCCATAACCTGCAAATGATTATCGAGCAACGCAGTGCCAGCGCCATGGCTGAATTAGCCGAAAAACGCCACCCTGCCGATATTGCAGCCGTATTTAACGTCTTTAATCAAGCTCAACAAGTCCTATTATTGCAACTGGCCTCACCTAAGGTTTGCGCCAATTTGTTTCGCTATCTGACCGATGAATTGCAAGCCAGCTTAGTACAGCAATTAGATAAAACCACGCTATCTGCGCTACTGGTTCACATGGCAGCAGATGAACGTGCCGACCTCTATAATCTGCTCGATGAAACCCAGCAAGCGGCAATTTTACCTGCGCTAGCATTGGCCAAACGGGAAGATATGCGCACCCTCGCCGCCTATGATAAAGCTAAAGTCGGCGCGGTCATGACTTCGGATTACACCTTGCTCAATAGCCGCCATACTGCGGCAGAAGCCATCGATACTCTGCGTACTGAAGCGGCTGATAAAGAAACGATTTATCAAACCTATGTGGTGGATATGTTAGGCCGCTTAATAGGAACTGTATCTTTAAGGCAGTTATTGCTGGCGCAACCGCACGAGCGAGTGGTCGACTTTATGAAACCCGACCCCGTCGCGCTCGATGCCAATGCCTTTCGCGAAGAAGCGGTGCAGATGATCGCCCATTACGACTTAATGGCGCTGCCAGTAGTCAATGGCAAAGGCCAGCTCGTCGGTATCGTCACCTATGATGATGCTATGGATATCGCCAGCTCACAGGCGGATCTTGAGTTCACAAAAACTGCGGCCATCGGCAATATTGACCATAACCTTAAGACCGCCAGCATAGGCTTACTCTACCGCAAGCGCGTGGTTTGGCTGGTGATTTTGGTCTTTGGTAATATCTTCTCAGGGGCCGGTATCGCCTTCTTCGAAGACACGATTGCCAGTTATGTCTCTTTAGTCTTCTTCCTACCTCTGCTGATCGATAGCGGCGGTAATGCGGGATCACAATCGGCGACCTTAATGGTACGTGGCTTAGCCACAGGGGAAGTGGTTCTCAAGGATTGGTTATCTATGCTAGGGCGCGAGTTATTTGTCGCCGGATTATTAGGAGCCAGCATGGCGGCGGCAGTGTCCTTGCTCGGATTTTGGCGCGGCGGACCTGAAATCGCGCTGGTTGTGGCACTCACAATGCAAATTGTGGTGATTATTGGCAGCTTGATTGGTATGTCTCTGCCTTTCTTACTGAGCAAGTTAAAGATGGACCCTGCAGCCGCTAGTGCGCCACTCATCACCTCCATCGCCGATATCATAGGTGTACTCGTGTATTTCAGCATAGCCACAGTGGTGCTCGACTTACCTATGCCATAGGCCATAGGCCTAAGACCTCAAAGTGAACCAAGCTAAGTTAACCTTAGCGTGGTTCACTTATCATTCGATAGTACTAACCCATTTATGACAAGGCATAAAAGCTTCAATAACCTTAAAAAAATTAAGAATAAAGCTTAAAGATCAGTTAATATTTCCATACCTGAATCGTTTTACTTTTTATTAACATTGCAGTATTTACCGCAGAGCCCAGTCACAGTAAGTCGATAAGCAATAGTGATAGTCCTAGCGACTTGAGAGGTTTTATATGTGGTTTAATTCCCAGCTCAAAGCTGAAAACCAAGCGCTTAAAGAGTGACTCATCCAACTAGAACGCCAACACCAAAATGAAATAGATGAACTGCGTGGCATGATCCGTGAAAATGAGACTATGCAGCAACAGTCGCGCCAAAATGCAGACCACTACACTGAAGTGATCGCCTGCCAAAACCTAGGCGGAGATATGCTTAATGCCGTGCGCGAAGGCTTAGCCAGCAGTGCCGAATTACTCTCTGCGGAAAAAGAATCACTGTCTGAACTCAATCAAGTTTTTGATCAAACCCGTGTGGCCATTGCCAATTTAGGCACTAGAGCAACTTATATTAATGATCAAGCATCGAACAGCATGAAAGCTGTCACAGAACTCGATGCTACGACCTCTTCAATCAATCAATTTGTCGCGGCAATTCAAGGAATTTCAGAACAAACAAACTTGCTGGCATTGAATGCCGCCATTGAAGCCGCCCGTGCAGGCGAAGCGGGACGAGGGTTTGCCGTGGTGGCCGATGAAGTGCGCCAACTTGCAAGCAAAGCCCATGAAGCCAGTAGCCATATTGAAAAGCTCGTGAAACAAATCGTCGCGCAAGCGGCTGAGATTAAAGAAATTGTTCATAATAATCAAAGTAGTGCCGTTGATGTAGCCACCTCCTCAACCCAAATTGGTCAAGTCGTTGAAGATGTCCTGCAACGCTCAAAACAAATGCAGCACGTTATCCATAACGCAGCCACAGCGTCATTCTTGAATACCACTAAGCTCGACCACGCAGTCTGGAAAAGTAGCGTTTATCAATTAATTGAAAAACCACAGCATAACCACAATGTGAACTCACACACTGAGTGCCGCCTAGGGCAATGGTATTTCAAAGGATTTGGTGCCGAGAATTATCAGCATTTAAGTAATTTCAAAGCATTAGATGCACCACATAAAGCGGTACACGAGGCAGGAAAAGCGGCGCTCAATGCGAGACAAAAAGGTAATTTGCCTGAGATGGTCAAACAACTGCACTCAATGGAAGACGCCAGTATGCGTGTTGTACATTGCATTGATAACCTTATGCGAGATGTATATCGAGCGTGATATATAGGCACAGAAAGATAAGCTATCACCCATAAATAAGCCTACCTAAGAGCGCCATACTCGCGCTCTTTTTTTATCGTTCAAAACGGTATAGTAAATTTAATCTTAGAAAATGAACCCCTAGCTATACTTGATTTAAGCACAGCCTTCATCTTTAATCGTTTCAAGAGCAAGCAGTGAGACTCAATTATAACATTCTAATTTTTAGGGTTATTAATGAAATTAGTCACAAGTTTATTGTTATCACTCACCCTTAGCAGCGCAGTTTCTCTTCGCGCGCAGCCGCTCAACATCTATACCGAAGAATGGTCACCAATCAGCTTTTCTGTCGATGGCAAACCCGATGGTCTAGCTGTACAGATAGTACAAGAAATTCAAAAGCGCATAAACAACCCAGATCCAATCAAGGTCGTACCTTGGGCTCGCGGCTGGAAAATGCTGACCGAGCAACCTAATACTGTGTTGTTTACTATGACGCGCACAGCAGAAAGGGAGCAAATGTTTACTATGATTGGGCCTGTTGCTGTCGGCACGACTAATTTTTATGCCTTAAAAAATAGCGGTATAAAAATAACCACTATAAATGATGCAAAGACGGCTAAGGCAATTGGTGTCTATCGTGCCTCGGTGGAAGAACGCCTATTGCTCGAACTGGGATTTACGAATGTTGCGGCCTCATCCGAGCCCTTATTGAGTGCCAAACAATTGATGAAGCAACGTGTCGATCTTTGGTGTAATGCCAATCTCACCGCGCCGAGTATTCTGTCGGATGCAGGCGCGAGCATTGATGATGTAGAGTCGCTCTTCACGATTAGTGCTAATCATCTTTACATTGCCTTCTCACAAGGCACGCCCAATGATGTGATCGAACAGTGGAAAAACAGCCTAGAAGCGATAAAAGCAGATGGCACCTTCGCAACGATTTACCGTACTTGGCTCCCCAACGATGCGCCGCCCATGCAAACCGAACGTATCGGGTTTAGCAACTAAACCCATTGCTCTAAATTCTAAGTGCTGAATGCTGAGAGCTAAACTCTATTGCTCTTTTAAAAGCGCTTAAAAAGGACACTCACAAACCCAGTCGATACGCTCACCCGTGATAGGATGATTAAACGCTAAGCGGGTCGCATGCAGCATTAATCTGCTGCTCGTCGTATTAGTGATATCAGCTTCATCTGCATCAGCCTTATCAGTCACGCCCTCACCCACGCCGCCGTAGAGATCGCACCCTAAAATTGAGTGACCCAATTGCTGACTGTGGATCCGCAGCTGATGAGTGCGACCAGAAACCGGAGTAAATTCGACCCGCGTGGCGAAAGGTTCGGTTAATCGTTCCAGCACCTGATATTCACTGATCGCAACTTTGCCTGTGCTATGGCAAATCTTCTGCAGTGGGAAATGGTCGCTATCTTTAGCGATCGGCAGATTAATCACCCCGCTGTCAGCGGCTAAATGCCCGTGGAGCAAGGCGGTATAACGCTTTTCAACCGTGCGCGCCTGAAACTGCTTTGTCAGCAAACCATTCACGCTTTTATTCAGCGCCACCAGCATGATGCCCGAAGTACCAAAATCGAGTCTGTGTAGTAGAGTGGCCGTCGGAAAATCCTGCACTAAACGATAATGCACTGAGTCGAGATTCAGCGGATTCTTCCCCGATAAACTCAATAATCCGCTCGGCTTATCAATCAGCAGAATATCGCTATCTTGATAGAGCACACGTATTTGCCCGAGGCAAGGCGGCGCAATAAAAGTATTGACTTTGGCAAGGCTATTGGCTGGCGCAGGCATAGTTTTCTCAGGCAATCTAAGTAGAAGATAAAATGAACGAAGCGCTCAAAATTGACGAAATAATAAGGCCGCATAACCTAAATTATGCGGCCCTCTAATTAACAACATTAACGCTATAGCTTATTTAGCCAGTACGCGCAGATGCAGTTCTTGTACTGACGTCACGTTAGTACGGTCATCGGCGGCATGGGCCATACAAGTGGCGAATGCAGCATTCATGGTCGTCGTGTAGTTAACTTTGTAACGCAGTGCACCGCGGCGCAATTGACGAGAATCTTCAATCGCTTGGCGACCTTCGGTAGTGTTCACGATATAAGTGTATTCACCATTCTTGATGCGATCGAGAATGTGTGGACGACCTTCATGTACCTTGTTCACTAAACGTGGGTTAATGCCCGCTTCACCCAGAATAATGGCTGTACCATGGGTCGCATCGATTTGGTAACCCAGCTCAATTAACTTAGCCGCTAAATCGGCAACGCGTTTCTTATCGCTGTTTCGCACAGACAATAATGCACGGCCCGACTTAGGCACCTCTGCTGTGGCACCTAACTGCGCCTTAGCATAAGCTTCGGCGAAGGTATCACCCACGCCCATCACTTCACCGGTAGAGCGCATTTCTGGGCCTAACAGTGGATCAACACCTGGGAACTTGTTAAAGGGCAACACCACTTCTTTCACTGAATAGAAAGGTGGGATCACTTCTTTAGTGAAGTTTTGCGACTTCAAGCTTTGCCCTGCCATCACTCGCGCCGCGATCTTAGCTAAAGGCACGCCCGTTGCTTTCGACACGAATGGCACAGTACGGGCTGCGCGTGGGTTAACTTCAATCATATAGATTTCGTTATCTTTCACGGCAAACTGTACGTTCATTAGGCCAACGACACCAAGTTCCATTGCTAACTTGCCGACTTGCACGCGCATGCGATCTTGGATTTCTTGGCTTAGCGTGTATGGCGGCAGCGAACAACCTGAGTCACCTGAGTGAACACCCGCTTGTTCGATATGCTCCATAATCGCGCCAATTACCACGATTTCACCGTCACATACTGCGTCGATATCCACTTCAATCGCATCATCTAAGAAGCGATCGAGCAGTACTGGTGACGCATTCGATACGCTCACGGCTTCGTTGAAGTAACGTAGCAAATCTTGCTTGTCGTAAACGATTTCCATCGCGCGGCCGCCCAGTACATAGGATGGACGCACAACTAACGGATAACCGATACGCTCAGCGGCAATCACAGCACCTTCAACCGTAGTCACGGTATCATTTTCAGGCTGCTTCATCTCTAAGCGTTGAATCGCTTGCTGGAAACGCTCACGGTCTTCGGCGCGGTCGATGGCATCTGGGCTAGTACCAATTACAGGTACGCCAGCAGCTTCTAAGGCACGGGCCAATTTCAATGGCGTTTGACCACCGTACTGCACGATAACGCCCTTTGGCTTCTCGATACGGACGATTTCTAATACGTCTTCCAGTGTGACGGGTTCGAAGTACAAACGGTCTGAAGTGTCGTAGTCGGTTGAAACGGTTTCAGGGTTACAGTTCACCATGATGGTTTCATAACCGTCTTCACGTAGCGCTAACGCCGCGTGCACACAGCAATAATCGAACTCAATACCTTGACCGATACGGTTTGGCCCGCCACCTAACACCATGATTTTGTCACGGGTCGATGGGTTAGCTTCACATTCTTCTTCATACGTTGAGTACATGTAAGCTGTGTCTGTCGCAAACTCTGCCGCACAGGTATCCACACGCTTATAGACTGGGTGCAAGTCAAACTTATCACGCAGCTTACGCACTTCGGCTTCGTTCACGCCTAATACATCGGCCAGACGCGCATCGGCAAAACCTTTACGTTTCAGCTTACGCAGTAAGTCGATATCCAGACCCGCCAGACCCGCTTCAGCGACAACACCTTCGAGCTGAACCAGCTCTTCGATTTGCACGAGGAACCAAGGGTCGATATTGGTCAGTTTAAAGATTTCATCTAAGCTCAGCCCCGCACGCATCGCATCGGCTATGTACCAAATACGGTCGCAACCAGGCTCTTTCAGCTCGTGGCGAATACGCGACATCGCCTCAGGTTTAGACATGTCTGTGACAGGATCTAGACCGTTACGGCTAACCTCTAAACCACGTAATGCTTTTTGCAGTGACTCTTGGAAAGTACGGCCAATCGCCATCACTTCACCCACAGACTTCATCTGTGTGGTTAAGCGGTCATTCGCGCCGGCAAACTTTTCAAAGTTAAAGCGTGGCACTTTAGTCACAACGTAATCGATAGCAGGCTCGAATGACGCTGGCGTGCGACCGCCAGTGATGTCGTTCATCAGCTCATCAAGAGTGAAACCAACTGCTAACTTAGCAGCGATTTTCGCAATCGGGAAACCCGTTGCTTTTGATGCTAATGCTGAAGAGCGCGATACACGTGGGTTCATCTCGATGATAACCATACGGCCATCTTTCGGGTTGATACCAAACTGTACGTTCGAACCGCCGGTCTCAACACCAATCTCACGCAGTACGGCCATAGAGGCGTTACGCATGATTTGGTATTCTTTATCAGTCAGGGTTTGCGCGGGTGCAACTGTAATAGAGTCGCCCGTGTGCACGCCCATAGGATCGAAGTTTTCGATGGCGCAGACGATAATGCAGTTATCGTTGCGATCGCGGACCACTTCCATCTCGTATTCTTTCCAACCGATCAGTGATTCGTCGATCAGCAGTTCACTCGTTGGCGATAACTCTAAGCCCTGTGAACAGATCTCTTCGAACTCTTCCCTGTTGTAAGCGATACCGCCACCCGAGCCACCCATAGTAAAGGATGGGCGGATAATACAAGGGAAACCCACTTGATCAAGTACGCCATAAGCTTCGTCCATATTGTGGGCAATGCCCGCGCGTGGACAATCAAGACCAATACTTTTCATCGCTTTATCAAAGCGGCTACGGTCTTCAGCTTTATCGATAGCATCGGCAGTCGCGCCAATCATCTCGACGTTAAATTCTTTCAGTACACCTTTGGCTTCAAGTTCTAATGCGCAGTTCAGTGCGGTTTGGCCGCCCATGGTTGGCAGAATCGCATCTGGGCGTTCTTTAGCAATAATGTTACGGACCACTTCCCAGTGAATCGGCTCGATATAAGTGGCATCGGCCATTTCTGGATCAGTCATAATGGTGGCAGGGTTAGAGTTCACCAGAATGACACGGTAGCCTTCTTCACGCAGCGCTTTACACGCTTGTGCGCCAGAATAGTCAAATTCACATGCCTGACCAATCACGATTGGGCCGGCGCCTAGGATAAGAATACTCTTTATATCTGTACGTTTTGGCATTGCTTCTCTCTTCTCCTAGCTAGCGTACTACTTGGCGTTCTGACGGTATATGTCGATTAGCTCGATAAAGTGATCGAACAGCGGGGCGGCATCGTTCGGGCCAGGGCTCGCTTCAGGGTGACCTTGGAAGCTGAACGCGGGCTTGTCCGTGAGATGGATACCTTGGAGTGAACCATCAAACAGCGACTTATGCGTCACCTTAATGTTGGCGGGTAAGGTCGTTTCATCGGCAGCAAAACCGTGGTTTTGGCTGGTGATCATCACGTTACCTTTCTCGATATTGCTCACTGGGTGGTTTGCACCGTGGTGACCAAACTTCATCTTCAAGGTTTTTGCACCTGAGGCCAGCGCGAGTAGCTGATGACCTAAACAGATACCGAAAATCGGCGTGTCGGTTTTCAGAATTTGTTGAATCGCTTCAATCGCGTAATCGCATGGCTCTGGATCGCCAGGGCCGTTCGAAAGGAATACACCATCGGGATTCATCGCTAACACTTCGGCAGCTGAAGTTTTAGCAGGCACTACGGTGACGTCACAACCGCGGTCCACTAACATGCGCAGAATGTTTTGCTTAACGCCGTAGTCGTAGGCTACTACTTTGTATTTAAGCTCATTTGCTGGCGTATCTTCTGGTAAGCCGCCCACTAAACGCCAGCTACCTTTACGCCATGGATAGGCAGTTTTGGTCGTGACTTCTTTAGCCAGATCCATGCCTTTTAAACCGGGGAAAGCTTTGGCAGCGGCGAGCGCTTTTGCTTCGTCTAAGTCTGCACCTGCCATAATACAACCGGCTTGAGCACCTTTTTCACGGAGAATACGAGTTAACTTGCGAGTATCAATATCAGCTATGCCAACGACATTGTTCGCTTTGAGATAATCACTTAAGCTTTGTTGATTACGGAAACTACTTGCGATGAGCGGAAGATCACGAATGATAAGACCACAAGCGTGAACCCCATCGGATTCAATATCTTCATCATTGGTACCAGTGTTGCCTATGTGTGGGTAGGTTAATGTTACAATCTGGCGTGAGTAGGATGGATCAGTTAAAATTTCTTGGTATCCTGTCATGGAAGTGTTAAAAACAACTTCACCAACAGAGAGACCATCGGCACCAATTGCTGTGCCAGAGAATACAGTTCCATCTTCGAGTACGAGTAAGGCAGACTTTGTCAACGCGACCTCCATAAAGAGCCAAGCCACTGAAATATAATGTTTTTATGTTATGTTAAGATACCAATTTCCGCTAATTTACGAAATTTTGACAAATTCCAGCGAGTTTACAGTAAAAACGCGAAACCGTCCACCCACTGGTAACTGGGTGCAAAAAAAAACGCCATATCGGCGTTTTTAATATTAATGCAAACCTAAAACCTGCTGCATATCATACAAGCCCGGCTTTTGCTCCACGAGCCAGTGAGCGGCACGCATAGCACCATTAGCAAAGGTCATACGACTCGAAGCTTTATGGGTGATCTCTAAACGCTCACCGATATCGGCAAACATGGCCGTATGTTCACCAACTAAATCACCAGCACGAATAGTCGCAAAACCGATAGTTTCACGGTCACGTTCACCCGTGATCCCTTCGCGGCCATATACGGCACATTTTTCAAGATCGCGACCTAAAGTCTTAGCAATCACTTCACCCATTTTCAGGGCTGTGCCCGACGGCGCATCTTTTTTGTGTCTGTGGTGGCCTTCGATAATTTCGATATCCGTGTAATCACCCATGACTTCGGCAGCCAGTTCGAGTAATTTCCACATCAAATTGACACCCACAGACATATTCGGCGCCATCACGACCGGCGTTTGCTCGGCAAAGGCATTGATCTGTTCTTTTTGAGCATGATTGAAACCCGTTGTGCCAATCACCATGGCTTTCTTATGGCGAACGCACCAATCTAAATGGACAATACTGGCGTCTGGCGCGGTGAAATCGATCAACACATCAAAATCATCGGTCGCATAATCGAGCGAATCCATGATCATGACGTTTAATTTACCCACACCAGCTAACTCACCCGCATCCACACCCACTAAACTTGAGCCTGCACGCTCAATGGCAGCACCCAGTAAAATATGGTCGTGATTGTAGGCCGCTTCAATAAGAGTGCGTCCCATACGACCACCGGCACCGACGATTGCCACTCTCACTTGTCCACTCATTTCAATCTCCTCAATCTTTCTTTGTATTCCATAAGAAAACGCCTAAGACAGGCTTAGGCGTTTTTTCAATATTAGATGATATCTAATAATTCAACTTCGAATACCAAAGTTGAATAAGGAGGAATCGATGCCCCCGCGCCGCGCTCACCGTAAGCTAAGTGATGTGGCACAAATAATTTCAACTTAGTGCCTACTGGCATCAGTTGCAGTGCTTCAGTCCAGCCAGCGATAACGCCAGAAACTGGAAACTCAGCAGGTTGGCCACGAACTACAGAGCTGTCGAACACATCACCATTGATGAAAGAACCATGGTAGTGAGTACGAACAGTATCTTCGTAAGTTGGAGTAGCACCGTCACCTTGGACTAATACTTCGAACTGCAGACCAGAGTCAGTCACAGTCACGCCATCACGCTTAGCATTTTCAGCTAAGAAGGCATCGCCTTCAGCAGACGCAGCAGCAGCAGCTTGCTCTTGAGCAGCTTGAATACGACCGCTAATTTCAGTGAAAGCAACTTGCAGATCTTGCATAGACACAGCACTTTCTAAACCGGCAAACGCATCGGCTAAACCCGCTTGAACGGCTGGAATATCCACGCCATCAAAAGAATTGGCGGCCAGTTGCTCACCCATTTGACGGCCTACACCGTAGCTTGCTTGCTGTTCAACAGTACTGAATTTATCAGACATAATTAACGACTCTCAATTATCAGTGGAATTTTGCGCGCCAGTTTACCATAGTTCAGCGAGCTATGCTGATAAACTGACTGCTTATTTAACTAAGGAGGCTTTTTTACACACTTATTGCGTATTTATCCAAAAGCATAAATAGGTTAAGGACACGTATCTCTGCGCAAACGACAGCGAACACTCACCAAACGGGCACTTAGATCTTAAATAGATTTCAGCTTATTTCGGCGCCACACATTGATTCTTCACCTGCGCTTTAGCACTGGCATAAAGTGGCTGCATCTGTGCTTGCAATTGTTGTAGCTGAGCAATGCGATTACTGTTCGATGGATGGGTCGATAATAACTCCGGCCCTTGGCTACCGCCCACCTTCGACATATTCTGCCATAACTCAACACTCTGAGCCGGATTGAAACCCGCTCGAGCCATTAACTCTACGCCCATGATATCGGCTTCGCTCTCTTGGGCACGGCCAAAGGGAAGAATGACCCCTACCTGAGCACCGAGTCCCAATGCCGACATATATAAGTCGCGATTCGACACACCACTCGCCCCTAGCGCTGCATCGGCAATCTGCATTCCAACGCCCGTTAACTGTCCACGGGAAACCTGCTCGTTACCATGTTGCGCCAACACATGCGCGACTTCGTGACCGAGCACAGTAGCAAGCTGATCAGGTCCCTTAGCGACCTTAAGCAATCCGGTATAAACCCCAATATGCCCACCCGGCAGAGCAAAAGCATTAACTTGTTCAGAGTCAAACAAAACCACATCCCAGCGCTGGGTTTGGTCCGGCAGCACTGCGGTAATACGATTAGCGACACAATTGACGTATTGCGTCAGCTTTTTATCACTACTCACTTTTTGCTGTTTTTTCATTTCCTCGAAGGAGGAATCGCCCATCTGCTGCATTTGCGCCGCTGAATACAACAAGGTCTGCCCTCGCCCCGTTGGCGATTGCGTGGTCGCACAGGCCGATAATCCGAGCGCAACCGCCATTCCCACTAAGCCTAAACGCATTGATTTCATGTGGCACTCCTTAAATCCCATGACGGGCGTGAAGATCTTTGAGCCAACAGGGGCTCAACTAATGGAAAGATTTTACTGAGATAGACAAGATAAGCCAAATAGAGAAACACTGGCGGCGCGCGTTAGCGATACTTTGCACCTAAAGGGAATTAATACTCCTCCTTTAACAAGGCATAGAGGAACTCATCGCCCCACGCGCCTTTAAAGAAGATGTTTTTCACATAATGGGCTTCACGCCTAAAGCGGAGTTTTTCGAGTAAGCGACAGCAGGCAAGATTTTGTGCATCGGTGATAGCAATGACTCTATGCTGATGCAACTCAATAAAGAGGTAATCCAGCAATGCGCTGACGGCCTCAAAAGCAATGTGTTTACCTTGATGTTCAGGCGCAATCGTAAAGCCAATTTCCACCTGCTGCTCATCAATAAAGTGCAGCGCCAGATCGCCAACTAATTGGGTTGGTGTAGTTCCCGACGCGCCACTGACAATCGCAAGCTGAAACCAAGTATCAACCGCACCAAATTGTGCATAATCCATCTTCTCGAACAACGCGAGTGCATCGCTATAGCAGTAATCCGTCCAGCTTTGATATTTAGCGACCTTAGTGTCGGCTCGATAGGCGGTAAAAGCCTCAAGATCCGCTCGCTGGAATGGCCTAAGAACAAAGTGCTCAGTCGTTAAACCGTTATTCACCACTTTATGAAGTGCTTTGCTTAACGCCAATGTCGATCCCATGACTTAGCTCCTTAATGTAAATAAGTCACTAAGTTACACCCAGAGCGAAAGTGATAACAGCGGCCAATGCGCTTTATTCTGTTATCAGTTTAGTGATTGAGGCACGCCAAGCTTGAACGCTATGAATAGCTTCAAACTCAGCGCTTACCTTTAAACTCTTTGGCGCTGTGCTTATTGATGCTACGGCGATTCGCCTGTTTATCCCGTGGTGGTCGCTTACGCTCAACTTGGATCTCAGTGGCGCCATCAGTGATTTTTTCACTCGGCTTATCCGTTACCGGAAAGTCAGCCAATAATGCCAGCGGTAACTCCCGCGCAGTTAAACTGCGGATCGCCGTTAAAGTTGCCATTTCACCGTGGCACACGAGGGAAATCGCCAGCCCTTTTTCGCCAGCGCGCGCGGTGCGGCCAATACGGTGCACGTACACAGGCGCACTCATGGGCAAATCCAAATTGATGACGACAGGCAAGGCATCAACATGAATACCGCGCGCCATCAAATCTGTCGCCACTAATACTTGGATCCGATTGGCTTTAAAGTCGGCCAAGGTTTGGCTGCGAACGGTTTGCTCTTTTTCACCGTGCAGCGCAGCGACTTTCATCCCCGCTTTGGCGAGTCGTTTAGCGACGGCATCGGCATCATCGCGGGCGCTGATAAACACCAGCACCTGCGGCCATTGATATTGTTTTAATAGCGCAATCAATGCCTGTGCTTTACTGCCCTTGTTGACTAAATAAAGCTGTTCTTCGATTTCACCAGCTACAGAATTCACTTTGTGGGCTTCGACCCGTAGCGGCTCATTCACCAGCAGCTTTTCGGTTAATGTATCCAACGCCTCGGGCAAGGTGGCAGAAAATAACAAGATTTGCTTAAGCTTAGGCATAAACGCCATCAGCTTTTGCACATCGGGCCAAAACCCCATTTCCAACAGGCGGTCAGCTTCATCCAGCACAAGATGTTTTATCGAATCGAGGCTGATGTGGGACTGTTTGCATAAATCCAGTAAACGCCCAGGGGTTGCCACTAATACCCGCGGCTTGGCTGCAAGTTCGGCTAATTGGTCTTCCAGTGCGACCCCACCGCACAGAAGCTGAATGATCAACGAAGCCGATAACTGACTTGCCACCGCTTGCAACGCTTCAGTCACTTGCAGCGCTAATTCCCGTGTAGGCACCAGCACTAACGCCAGTGCATTTGGAGGCGGCACAGACTTAGCACCCTGTAACTGTGTTTGCTGTTGCAACAAAATTTGTTGTAGAAGTGGCAAACCAAAAGCTAAGGTTTTCCCGCTACCGGTTTGTGCTAAGGCTAACAAATCCCGTCCTGCAAGAATGGCCGGAATCGCCAATTGCTGCACCTTTGTCGGATGTTTAAGACTTGCAGGCAAGGCCTTAATTAACGCCGAATTTAAGCCAAGCTCAGCAAAAGTTAACAACTCAGGGGAAGAAGAAAGCTCGGGAAAGGTCATCACAGCACCGGATCAAAACATGGGAGCGAAAGTTTACTGAGAGTTGCCTTTGAATACCAATGTTGTTTCGGCTTTTACGCAAGCCTTGGCACAGTTTGCAACGCTACTCATTACAACGGTACGGTTTGCAACGATACAGTTACGGCATTTGCGTTACGCTGCTAAGAAAGTCTAAATTTTAAACTTCGTTTGAATTTCTAAACCAAAGGTCAAATCAATAGCCGACCTAAAGAGAATCAACTGCAATCTCCTCTTGGATCTCCCCTGCCGACAAGGTTCATGTCTAACGGCCAGTTCGCAGGAATAGGTGAATTACTGTCGCTTCGGTGTTCATGGTGTATCTTAAAAGAGACTCTAGCCGCATCTTTCTTATGTGCGCAAAGTTAACGCAGGTGATGGGATGGTAGATTTTAATCCCACAGCTTTCGTGAGCGCTTATGGTAGAATCACGCCCAATCAGCTTTATGAATGTGCAACACAACTCATTTGTTTAACTGAACGTAGTGGAACACTACCGTGATTAACTAAATGAGGAGAACAGATTATGAGTAAGTTAAATGCCGAAGAACGTAAAGCCCGCGATAACGCCCGTTTTTCACAACGCGTCGATGAACGCCGCACAAAAGGTGAAGACGTGGTCGCCTACGTGCTAGGCAACAAGCTCGCGTTTAAGTTTCTGACTAAACCAGAGAGACACGAATTTAAACAAAGAGAAGCTGCACTTGAAGAAGAAGCCAAGCTTAAAAAGCAGCAAGCGTTTCAGCTTAAAACCGAGCAAGAGTTAGAGAAAGTCGAAGCCGCATTTACTGATACTGAAGAGTAACCTCTCAAAAGAGCCATTGATCATCATTGATGGCTCACGCATACCCCATCTCCAAACTTCGTTTGGATCAAAGTCGTGGTGCTTCGCCCCTGATTTTTATTAGAGAATCGACCAAGGAGGGCTGATCATTACACCCTTCTCGGATCTCAATTGCCAAACAACGCTCATGTCTAACTGCCTGTTCGCCATTGTATTGTGAACTACTGATTCTGAACAATAATGTTCAATAACACGGATGTATCTCATATCTTTAAATCTATTCCTTTGCTACATTCGATTGTAAAGCGTTAAGTTGCTGTCTGATTATTTTTTAGGAGGAAGTGTGATCAGATTATTTTTGTTGTTCATTGCATTAAGCCAATTACTAATAACATCAGTCTATGGAAAAGAACTGAAATTTGCCGTAGTGCCAAAATTTTATAGTGTTTTTTTTGATCAAAGCAAAACGGGCTGTATAGATGCTGCTGCACAAATAGAAGGCGTAGAATGTGTATATCGAGGACCTGAAATTAGCAGTGTTAGATTGCAAGATCAGGTAATAAATCAACTGATTGATGAAGGTATCGATGGTATCGCTGTCGCTGTTACACAATCTAAATACCTCGTTGAAAATAGCCTAAAAAGAGCCAAAGAAGCCGGAATTCCGGTTGTTACCTATGACTCTGATTTTGATGCTTCTATCAAAGAAGAACCTAAGAATTTACGCCTAGCTTATATAGGCACAGACAATTTTGAACTGGGTAAGTCATTGGGTGAACAGTTAAAAAAACTACGGCCAAATGGCGGAACGTTAATAATGCATTCTGGGCGGCCAGATTCTCCCAATCTGAATTTAAGACTTATGGGTGTACGCTCCGCCTTATCAGGAAAAAAATACGATGCTCCTCCTGGCGAATTACTCGATGGCGATTTAGGCTGGACAGAAGTTAGAGAACCTTTGTTTAACTTTGATCAGCTTAGTCAAGCCGTTAAACAAATGGAGTCCGTAATGAAAGGTAAGCCTGTGAAAGCAGACTCTTTTATCGCAGTGGGTGGTTGGGCGCAAAATAATGATGCGCTCTATCGTGAAATGATTGCTCCATACCAAGAAAAAATTAATAACAAAGAAATCGTCATTATTATTACCGATACATCTCCAGAGCAGTTAACGATGCTGAAAGATGGTCTTGCTCATGTCAATGTGGGTCAAAATCCATATGAAATGGGAAGACAGGCAATTTTGACGCTTTATAAAATTGTCACAAAACAAAAGTATGAAGAAACAATCTACACACCTGTTACGTTTTGTACTCCTCAGAACGTTGATACCTGCGATAAGCGTACCGGAATGTGACGCCAAAATGATGGATTAAGCCAGTACACATCTCAAAGGAGCCATTGATTATAATTGATGGCTCACGCATACCCCATTTCCAAACTTCGTTTGGATTTTTAAATCAAAATCTACATCAAAGTCGTGGGGCTTCACCCCACACCCTACCAAAAGGGAAAAAGCGCCTGTTCCCCTTTTGGAAATCCCGCGGCGAACAACGTCCATGTCTAACTGCCAGTTCGCCATCCCAGGCTCTCGTTCGAAACGCTGCTACGCAGCACTCACCCTAGCGAAGTTACATGCATTAGTTAGTAGTCTCATACTCCAACAAAAATAGCCTAACGGCTTAGATGGCACATCCAATGGCACATCCATGTATCCCCGAGCCTGCGCCATCATCCATGATGTCGCCACAGCATTTTTAATCCGTATTTAGACAACTTCGCAGGGAATATGAACTCCTGAAGTTTCAGTGTTACTTATTCGTATTTAAAAAAAGAACTAACACTCCATCTTTCTAAAATTTAATAATGAGTGTCTCAATAACATTTCCTGCCTGTCCAATCATTTCAATGGCACGGCATACAAACCTCCTTGTTCAATGCTTAAGCAAAGCTGGAGATTAACTACCACGCAATTACTGTGGATGCCCGTCTGATCTTCTGGGCGTTATCATGAAGGGAGTAGTGGTTATATTTAAATTTGGTACAAGTTTTATTATTTAGTGGACAATTAAATTAATAGGTTTGCAAGTCCGTGGTCTGCTCTTGTTAGCTACATTGATTGTCTGCATATACATTACCAGTTTTAGGGCAGATTCTAAAAACACATAAAACATTTTCTGCATCACCATCATCGCCCCAAAGAGAAACTTCATAACCAGCTTGAGGAGGAATGACTATTATTATTTCTTCACTATTGTTAGTGAATTGGCCTTGTGGAAGTAGATTTTTGAAATCATTAAAATCCATTTTTAGGATTTGTTCGTGTGCAAATTTCACTTTTAAAAAGGAAGTTGGGTAATTTTCATAGGGCCAATCATTTTCAGCTTCTCGGGGATGGACTGATTGTATCTTGATACTTCCGTCACATCTTATTTGATATTTGATTGAACCACCATCATGCATAAAGGGATAAATTAATGCTATGCTAGAAAACTGGATGTTGTCGAATAAATCTAATATATCTCTGTTTAATGTAAACAAAAGATGTAACTTTGCTGTCTCGGGAAAGTTAGATATTAATGGTAAGTTACCGCCAAAATATGACTCAGACTCTTCAGATATATTCAATGCTACGAGATTTCCCTTATAGTAAATTAAGGGTTTTCTGATTTGTCCATATTCTCCAGTTATTGAATCCATAGTTACTCTCTCATTAGCAGTTACGGTGCATATTAAGTGTTACTTTTCATTATAGTAACGCTATTTACGGTCATAGTCATTTTGTTTTATAGCAACTGCTTGATTCCGAATTCAACTCCGAAGTACGACACAGGACAATTAAGCAGCTAATTGGTGAAACACCACCGCAGGTTGCTCCAACTTCAAACACTTTAATATTTGGGCATAAATCCGAATATAAAAAAGCCCTGCAAGGTTAACCATTGCAGGGCTTTTTTCTTCTAGTGCGCAGCTAACCGCTGCGCCACTAGACCAAGTTAGCTATTCAGATCTTGAAAGAACTTTTTCACGCCATCGAAAAAGCCCTCAGCCTTTGGGCTGTGTTTTTTCGACTCACCAGTTAAGGTGGCTTCAAATTCGCGTAACAGTTCTTTTTGACGATCGTTTAAGTTAACTGGGGTTTCCATAACCACTTTGCAGAGCAAGTCGCCTACCGCATGGCTGCGAACCGACTTGACGCCTTTGCCACGTAAACGGAACATACGGCCCGTTTGCGTTTCGGCTGGGATCTTCAGGCTGACTTTACCATCCAGTGTTGGCACTTCAATCTCACCGCCTAGGGCCGCTTTACTGAAGGATATCGGCACTTCGCAGTAAAGGTTGTTGCCATCACGGACGAAAATCGCATGCTCACGCACGCTGACCTGAACGTATAAATCCCCTGGAGGCGCACCAAACTCACCCGCTTCGCCTTCACCCGCTAAACGAATACGGTCGCCCGTATCAACGCCGGCTGGGATCTTAACCGATAAGGTTTTGCTCTTTTCAACACGGCCATCGCCATGACACTTAGTGCAAGGATCTTTGATGATCTTACCGCGGCCATGACAGGTTGGACAAGGCTGCTGCACCGCAAAGAAACCTTGGCGCATTTGGACTTGGCCTTGACCATGACAGGTGCCACAAGTGGTTGCAGAGGTGCCTTTTTTAGCGCCGCTGCCTTCACATAGATCGCAAGTCGCCAGCGTTGGGATACGCAGTTCTTTGGTTAAGCCTTTAACGGCTTCTTCCAGTGATAACTCTAGGTTGTAACGTAAATCTGAGCCGCGGGCCGCTTGGCGTTGACCGCCACCACGACGTCCACCGCCGAAAATATCGCCAAAGACATCACCGAAAATATCACCGAAATCGCCTTGACCACCACCGTAACCACCGCCACCGCGATTAGGATCCACACCCGCATGACCAAATTGGTCGTAGGCCGCTTTTTTGTCGGCGTCGGTTAGGATCTCGTAGGCTTCTTTAATTTCTTTAAAGTTAGCTTCTGCGGTTTTGTCGCCTGGGTTGCGATCTGGGTGAAATTTCATGGCCAGACGTTTGTAGGCCTTTTTAATTTCACGTTCGCTGGTGTCACGACTGACACCTAATACTTCGTAATAATCTCGCTTTGACATAATCTCATGCTTCTCAGCTGGTGTTGAACAAACGGGCGTTAGGGTTGCCCCGTAACGCCCGCCTAGAAATTAACGCTTTGAAATCAATCTATTTGATTGAAAACAAGTCATTATTTCTTGTCGTCTTTCACTTCTTCGAATTCAGCATCGACAACGTCATCGGCAGCAGCGTTAGCCTGTTTGCCCGCGTCGGCATTGTCGCCGCCTTGAGCTTGAGACTTAGCTTGAGCGATTTCCATCAGCTTAGCAGATGCTTCGATCAAGTTTTGAGTTGCCTTTTCAATGGCTTCTTTGTCATTGCCTTTGCTGGCAGTGTCAACAGCGGCCATAGCAGCTTGGATTTTCTCTTTGTCTTCGCTTGGCAATGCATCACCCGCTTCTTCCACTTGTTTCTTAGTCGCGTGGACTAAGCCGTCAGCTTGGTTGCGTGCTTGCACTAACTCTTCAAACTTCTTGTCTTCATCTGCGTGAGCTTCGGCATCACGTACCATTTGCGCCACTTCTTCTTCGCTTAAGCCAGAAGAAGCTTTGATGGTAATGTTTTGTTTCTTGCCGGTTTTCTTGTCTGTCGCAGACACATGCAGAATACCGTCGGCATCGATGTCGAACATCACTTCAATTTGTGGCTGGCCACGTGGAGCTGGCTCAATACCGTCTAAGTTGAACTGGCCTAATGACTTGTTCGCGCTCGCTTGCTTACGCTCACCTTGCAGTACGTGAATCGTCACTGCGTTTTGGTTGTCATCGGCTGTTGAGAACACTTGCTGCGCCTTAGTAGGAATAGTGGTGTTCTTTTCAATCAACTTAGTCATCACGCTGCCCATGGTTTCGATACCCAGAGACAGTGGTGTTACGTCTAACAGTAATACGTCTTTCACGTCGCCTGACAGAACGCCCGCTTGAATTGCAGCACCTACGGCTACCGCTTCGTCTGGGTTCACGTCTTTACGAGGTTCTTTGCCGAAGAAGTTTGTCACTGCTTCTTGAACCTTAGGCATACGTGTTTGACCACCCACTAGAATCACTTCGTTGATGTCTGTTACAGATAAATCTGCATCAGCCAGGGCAACTTTTAGTGGCTCTAATGTACGGATAATCAAGTCTTCAACCAGTGATTCCAATTTAGCACGAGTGATTTTAATCACTAAATGCTTAGGACCTGTTGCGTCTGCCGTGATGTATGGCAGGTTCACTTCAGTGTGGTTGGTGCTTGAAAGTTCAATTTTCGCTTTTTCTGCTGCCTCTTTCAGACGTTGCATTGCTAATGGATCTTTACGCAGATCTAAGCCTTGCTCTTTCTTGAATTCGTCAGCTAAGTAGTTGATCAAACGGTTGTCAAAGTCTTCACCACCTAAGTGGGTGTCACCGTTGGTTGCCAACACTTCAAATGTTTGGTCGCCATCGTTGCTGTCGATTTCGATGATAGAGATATCGAATGTACCACCACCTAAATCGTATACTGCAACAATGTTGTCGCCTTGTTTCTTATCGATACCGTAGGCTAATGCTGCAGCCGTTGGTTCGTTGATAATACGTTTAACATCAAGACCTGCGATACGACCCGCATCTTTAGTCGCTTGACGTTGTGAATCGTTAAAGTAAGCAGGAACAGTAATAACCGCTTCTGTTACTTCTTCACCTAAAAAGTCTTCTGCGGTTTTCTTCATCTTTTTCAAGATTTCTGCAGAAACTTGTGGTGGAGCCATCTTGTTGCCACGCGATTCAACCCATGCATCACCGTTGTCGGCTGCAATGATTTTGAATGGCATGATGTTCACGTCACGTTGGACTTCGTCATCTTTAAAGCGACGACCAATCAAACGCTTAATCGCGAAGAATGTGTTAGTCGGGTTAGTCACAGCTTGACGTTTTGCTGGCGAACCGACAATGGTTTCATCATCTGTATAAGCGATGATTGACGGGGTTGTGCGATCGCCTTCAGCGTTTTCTAACACACGTGCTTTGCCACCATCGAGGACAGCTACACAAGAGTTTGTTGTGCCTAAGTCGATACCAATAATTTTACCCATGAGGTCCTCCGAAAAATTTCATTCAATCTAAATTTGTTTAGTTGGTTTTGATATGGGGCTAGACGGTTTAAATATCAAGTCCATCGTTGGCCACCTTCTCTGCCTTGATACCTATATTGGGACAGGGAATTTAATTACAAGGGCGAACAAAAAAATTTTCTGATTTATCTTTCTCGCATCTACAGCGGGATAAAATATCCAATCACATAAAATAGTCTTGCTTATCAACCAAAGCTGTTATTCAATCTGCCCACATTTGGCGGATGTTTATCCTCGTAAGGTAGCAGAGTGAAGTCTTCGAATTTAGCGTACGTGTATGGCATGGCGGCGGTCTTTCTCTGGTCGACAGTGGCCACGGCCTTTAAGATTGCCTTGAGTTACTACACACCGCTGCAGCTGGTGTTTGTTGCCGTACTCACTTCGATTATTGCCCTTGCCGGGATCCTTGCTTGGCAAAAAAAGCTTTCCTTACTCAAGCAACAGTTTTTACGCCGCCCCATGTTTTATCTGGTGACTGGACTCATCAATCCCTTCCTTTACTATGTCGTGCTATTTAAAGCGTATTCCTTACTGCCAGCGCAGCAAGCGTTGTCACTTAATTACACTTGGGCGGTATTACTGCCGTTACTGGCTGCGCCTTTGTTAAAGCAACATTTGCGTAAGAGCGATATTGCTGCCGCGCTGATTGCCTATACTGGGGTGTTTATCATTGCCACCGGCGGCGATATCAGCGGCTTTAGTTTTGATAGCCCGCTCGGTATCGGTCTTGCTCTCACCAGCACTTTACTCTGGTGCCTATATTGGATCGTGAACACCAAAGATCAAGGCGATCCCGTGGTGAGTTTATTATTGAGTTTTCTTATCGGCTTACCTTTTATTGCCGTCACCTTATTGCTGACAGATACCCTGCCCAGTTTTAGTCTTAAGGCGATATTTGCAGGTATGTATGTGGGCTTATTTGAGATGGGCATTACCTTCGTGCTCTGGTTAATGGCGCTGAAAACCGCCACTCGCACCGCGAACATCAGCACTATGGTGTTTTTATCCCCAGTGATGTCGATTGGTTTTATCGCGTGGATTTTGCAAGAAACGATTGCGATGGCGACCTATCTCGGCCTAGCCTTTATTTTATCGGGGATGATGTTACAGCAACTTCTGCCTCGTTATTTAGAGCGTAAAAACAAGATAAGCACAAAGCTAGCGGAATAATCGTTGAGTAGCAGCCTTAAATAATGTTAGCTCACGGCAATGAGCCAATTAAAAGAGCTGGCTAACGTTTTAAGCCAAGATTAAGCGCTAATATCCCCCATTTTGTGAAGGAGTATAAAATGACCCCGGCCGTCCGATTGGCGAAAAAAGCCAAGATCGCGTTTGATATCTTAGAGTACAGCCACGATCCACACTGCGCCGCCTACGGCGAAGAAGCCGCTAACACCTTAGGGCTTGAACCAGCGCAAGTATTTAAAACCCTTTTAGTTGCCATCGACAAAGCCCATGCGCCGATTGCCGTTGCGCTCGTGCCCGTCGATCATCAGCTTAATCTAAAAGCCGTAGCTAAATGCTTAAGACAAAAGAAACTACAAATGGCCGATGCCGACCTAGCACAAAAATCCTCAGGCTATCTGGTTGGCGGTATTAGTCCCTTAGCGCAAAAGAAACAATTGCCAACCTTGATTGATGCCAGCGCTCAAGGCTTCGACAGGATTTATGTCAGCGCGGGCAGACGCGGTTTAGAGATAAGCTTAGCGGCCACAGACTTAGCTCAGCTTTGCAAAGGCGAATTTGCCGATATCAAGACACTTTAAGCGATCTCGACCACATTAAGCACAAGTCATTCGACGTTAAGTAAGTAATTCACTCCACTTTAAGTTGTACGCACTCATGTTAGATAAATGGTGAACAAGGCTCAAACGGCAACAAACTGGCCAGCGTACTGAGTCTAACAGTGGAAAGCGTTTGATAAAGCCGTGATATCCGTCTATAAATTGTACTGAGGTACAAATCGACTAAGGATAGTCAGATGGAAAAATCAACCCAATGGAATCCAGAAAATAGCATCAGCCCTATCAGTTGGTGCGCCATGCTACTCTGCATCGCCTTATTTATTTATGAGCATTTCTGGGGAAACAGTTTTACCACTATGGTAGTCATGCTCTATTGCAGTTTTATGCTACCTTCGGTTTTACTCACTCGCAGAGTACAAGAAAAGTACTTTATTTATACCTTGGAATACATCAAGGCCTTTCGTAAATTCACTGTCGTTATGTCGACGATATTTTTCTGTATCTGGTTACTTGTTACTTATACCCCGCTCACCATAAGCAGCTAAACTTGTTAGCCAAACACATTAATGTCGCTATTCAGTTGGATACCGCAAACAAAAAAGCCGTCAACGTAGTAGGTTAACGGCTTTGGGTTTATCGGTATTTACCGCTAAACACGACTAGTGTAATCACCCCAAGCTAACCACTTATATGTGGTTAATGCCTCAAGCCCCATTGGACCGCGGGCGTGCAGTTTTTGGGTGCTCACAGCCACTTCAGCGCCAAGACCAAACTGACCGCCATCGGTAAAACGAGTACTGGCATTCACATACACGGCGGCTGAGTTCACTTCATTCATAAAGTGCGCCGCTGCATGAATATCATCGGTCAAAATGGCTTCCGAATGGCCGCTAGAATACTGGCGAATATGACTAACGGCGGCATCGATATCGCTCACGACTTTAATACCTAAGGTTAATGACAGCCATTCAATACCAAAATCCTCAGACTTAGCAAGCGTCACATCGAACCCTAAACCATCCAGCAGACTAAAACTTGTGTCACAAACTGAAAAACGCACGCCTAGACGATGCAGATATTCGGCAATTTGCGGTACAAAGCTGCTAGCCACGCGCTCATCCACCAGCAAGGTATCAAGAGCATTGCACACAGTTGGACGCTGCACTTTGGCATTAGCGATTACGCCTAAGGCACGCTCAAGGTCGGCATTTTTATCGACATACAAGTGGCAAATACCTATGCCACCTAAGATCACCGGAATGGTCGCTTGCTCAGCACATAAGCGCTGCAATGCTTGACCGCCGCGCGGCACTATCATGTCGACATATTGATCGAGCTTAAGTAAACCTGTCACTAGGGCTCTGTCTGAAGAATCAATAAATTGCACCGCATCTATGGGCAAACCTTGGGCGACAATCGCGCCGCGGATCACTTCGCTGATAAGCTTATTCGATTCAAGGGTTTCTTTACCGCCACGGAGGATCACCGCATTACCCGTTTTAAGGGCGAGTACCGCGATATCGACAGTCACATTCGGGCGCGCCTCGTAGATAACCCCAATCACGCCCAGCGGTACGCGGCGGCGAGTCAGCCTTAAACCGTTATCTAATAACTTGCTGCCAAACTCTTCGCCCACGGGATCAGCAAGGCGGATCACATCGCTGATATCACCGATAATGCCCGCTAAACGCGCATCATCGAGCAACAGTCTGTCGATCATCGCCTCAGTTAATCCATCGTTCTTAGCGGCGGCAACGTCTTTAGCATTAGCGGCTAAAATGGCGGCGGAGTTTGCCGTCAGCGCATCGGCAATAGCTTCGAGTAAGTCAGCCTTTTGGCTCGCCGTTAAGTTGGCTAAAGCATAACTGGCCTGTTTGGCATTTTGGCCAAGTTGCTGTAAATACTGATCTTGATTCATTTGACTCAAAACAGACCTCGCTTATAAGACAACCATGTCGTTGCGGTGCACTATTGCATCACCATAATCGTAACCGAGTACAGACTCGATCTCATCGGAATGCTTACCCGCAATCAAACTCAGGGCTTGACCACAGTATCGTGTCATCCCTTTAGCAATCACTTTACCTTGTTGATCAACTAATTGTAGCGTCGCACCACGTTCAAACTGACCTTTAACGCCTACGATACCTTTAGACAATAGACTGCGGCCCTTGTCAGTCACGGCTTTGACCGCGCCCGCATCAAGCACTAAAGAACCTTGAGTTGCAGGTCCCGCTAGAATCCACTGTTTGCGGCTTTCGAGCGGGTTTTCGATGGCACTAAAGTGAGTACCGACTGACTCTTTGGCGACCACCTTTTTGATCACATCAGGGTGATGGCCAGAGGCGATAACCACTTCGATGCCAGCACGACGAGCAATATCCGCCGCTTCCAATTTAGTCGACATACCACCTGTGCCTAAACCCGATACAGAACCGCCCGCCAGCATACGCAGGCTATCGTCAATCTTCACCACCTGTGAAATTAACTTAGCGTTCGGGTTAGTGCGTGGATCCGCATCGAATAAGCCCTTTTGATCCGTCAATAAAATCAATAAGTCAGCATCGCATAAGAGTGCTGCGCGCGCCGATAAATTGTCGTTATCGCCCACTTTGATCTCATTGGTAGCAACGGCATCGTTTTCATTGATGATCGGCACAATATTATTCGCCAACAAGGCATTGAGCGTGTCGCGGGCGTTAAGGTAACGCTCCCTATCCTGCAAATCGGCACGGGTCAGGAGCAATTGGCCCACATGCAGCCCATAAATACTAAAGAGTTGTGCCCAAGCGAGGATCAACTGACTTTGTCCGACAGCGGCTAACAATTGCTTATTGGCCATAGTGTCGGGCAGCGTCGGGTATTGGAGATGTTCACGCCCAGCGGCAATTGCCCCTGAGGTGCATAATACGACTTCGACCCCTGACTTCATCAGTGCGGCCATTTGACGAGCAAGCTCAACCATGTGGGCTTTATCTAGCTGTTTACTGCCAGAGGTAAGCACACTCGTCCCTAACTTCACTACCACGCGGCGATACGCAATCTCACTTAAGTTCATTATTCATTTGTAACAAAATAACCGAACAATCCTTATACCTAATCCGCTGAGTAATTGGTAGCAAGGAGTTATTAACTCGAGATAAATTTTCGTTTTTGCTTAGAATCGCGCATTAAAAAGGGCCATCGATTAGATGGCCCTCAAAAAAATGTAAACAATCTACGCTGCGAGTTTTTACTGTACAGGTGAATTAATCGACAGCATCAACCATAGACAAACTTAGCTACAAACAATGCGGCTAATACTAAAATGCCCACATTAAGATCGCTAAAGCGACCTGTGAGTAATTTGATTGCTGCATATGAGATGATCCCAAAGGCAATGCCCGTCGCGATAGAAAACGTTAGCGGCATTAATATACACACAACCACCACAGGCGCGGCTTCAGTCAAATCTTCCCATTCGACATGCACCAGTCCCGACATCATCAAAATCGCTACATAAAACAGTGTGCCCGCAGTCGCATAAGCCGGGATCATCCCCGCCAATGGCGATAAAAATAACGCAGCAATGAAGAGTAATCCCACCACAACGGCCGTTAAACCAGTACGGCCACCTGCGCTCACACCCGCAGTACTTTCGATATAACTTGTCGTGGTGGAAGTGCCAAAAGCCGCCCCCGCAATCGTTGCTAAACTGTCAGCGGTTAAGGCACGATTCAGACGTGGTAAACGGCCTTTATCATCGAGAAAACCACCGCGCTGTGCAACCGCCACTAAGGTGCCAGAGGTATCGAAGAGATCCACAAATAAGAAGGCAAAAACGACTGATAACATAGTTACTTCAAATACTTGGGATAAATCCATCTTCATAAATGTAGGTGCGATTGAAGGTGGCATTGATACAATGCCCTGATACTGCACATCACCAAACACTAGTCCTAGGCCAGTGATAATCAGAATGCTGGCAATCACCGCCGACTTCATTCCCCGCTGCACCATAGCAATAATGAGGAAAAAGCCCAGCACAGCCATAACCGCCGGAAATGCCGTGATATCGCCCAGCGTCACTAGCGTAGCAGGACTTGCCACCACAATACCGGCGCTCTTAAGGCCAATCAGGGCAAGAAACAAACCAATACCTGCAGCAATACCGATACGTAACGACATGGGAATACTATTTACAATCCATTCTCGAATACGCACTAAGGACAAGATTAAAAAGCAAATTCCCGACAGGAATACCGCGCCTAACGCAGTCTCCCAGCTGTAACCCATTTCACCCACGACTGTGTAGGTAAAAAAGGCATTAAGTCCCATACCTGGAGCAAGCGCAATGGGATAATTCGCCATCAACCCCATAACCAAACAGCCGACAGCCGCCGCCAAACAGGTCGCCACAAATACAGCACCATGGTCCATGCCTGCATCGGCTAACATCATTGGGTTCACAAAAATGATGTAGGCCATCGTCATAAATGTTGTCAAACCTGCGACCGCTTCCTGCTTGAGGCTCGTTTGATTTTGTTTCAGTTTGAACAGTTTTTCTAACATGGAACAAGGTTCCTTTTTATTTTAAGTATGTAGGGTATTTAGATGTGAACACTATGTAACGTGATGACATTTGCAGCCGATTATAGGGAGTTTAGGCTGGTCAGGCCAGAAAATTGGCAAAGGAGTAATGAAGAGAAAATGCTCAAATATCTATGCAAACGAATGCAATATCCTCGGGTGAGACTCGCGTTGAAGGTTAAGCATAAAAAATGAACATATTATGAACAAGATGATTAACTCGTTAGCGACCAATGCTGATTTGTAGCCATAAACAGCCCACATAAAGAGTAACAAGGATATATACAGCAGAAATAACTAAATTCAATTTCCACAGACTCAACCAAAAACTCCCTTTAAAATATGTACGTAGCCTTACTTCTGATTTGCATAATGTTAAAGAAGAAGGTACCAACATTAACGCAGAACAGCCAAAGGTTGGTAATACCATAAAAATCATGCCTAAACCCGCAGCCCCAGCAGAAGCTTCAGATGTTTGACAGTCAATAGATGCTAGCGTTATATATCCTAAAATGACGCCTGCAATGGCAAGAATAAAACCTAACAGTTGAAGAGTTCTCAAATTCATCCTTGGTAACAAACAGCGTTTAAATTGACTTATCGTAAAATCCTATCAGCTCAGCGATTTCGCTTAGATGGGTATCGACCCAAGCGCTGCTGATCGGCCCCCAGGTGACTATGCGGTAATAACCTGAATTGTTACGGCTGCCTTCCTGCACAAACTCGACTCGAATACCTATATCCTCAAAAGCTGCGATAGCGTCCTGTAAAGTTCGGCGAGGCATTCCGGTTAACTTATTGAGTGATAATAGATTATGGCGGTCATCATCCATTAAATGCGCCAAATATAACTTACGCAGAAACGCCTTATTTTGCTTTGAAACCTGTTCGGATGCTGGCATTGAAAGTGACATAGGATGACCTGTCTGGAAACAAAAGTAATTATCATCAAAACTACTTTATATTCAGTCAATAAGGCAATAGCCAATACTAAATACTTACGGTTCGCGACAAGATCATCAGATAACAAATCTGCACTTAAATCAAACAAAACGACTTGTCATCCTCCCCCAACAACTGTTATTTCTAATATCACTCAACACCTATGAAGAAAGGCTAAAATGAGCCAGACAATCACAGCAGACCAAATACTGACATTTTGGTTTGAAGACATTGACCCAAAGCTTTGGTGGATTAAAGATGTTGAATTTGATACCCAGATCAAACAGCGCTTCGAAGGTGTACTACTTCAAGCTAAACGGGGAGAGCTTTCACATTGGCGAATCACGCCTCAAGGTCGATTAGCTGAGATCATAGTGCTCGATCAATTCTCCCGTAATATTTACCGCAATACGCCTGCCGCATTCGAAGCCGATGCGATAGCCCTAGTGCTCGCCCAAGAGGCCGTTGCCCAACGGGTCGACACAGCACTAAAATCCAAACAAGTCCCTTTTCTATTTATGCCCTATATGCACAGCGAATCGGCAGCCATTCACCAAGTAGCAGTAAAACTGTTTAATCGCGAAGCTGCGATAACAAACCTCGCGTTTGAACTGCGCCATAAAGCGATTATCGACAGGTTTGGCCGCTATCCACATAGAAATATTATCTTAGGCAGGGAGTCTACGGCGGAAGAAATTGCTTTTCTGACTGAACCGGGCTCATCCTTTTGAGCCTGTAATAGGTTAAAGCGTTAATGTGTATTTGATAAATAAAGCCGTGCTGAGTTCACAGACACACTACACTTACTCAAGAAAGTCATGGAATGACTTGGCGAGTATCAAACACAGTTGCAAGTGTATACCGCGGAGGTGTTGGTAACTTATGGCGCATAAACTAAATAAGCCAAATAGCTCAGTGGCTCGTCGTAACCGCTATAAATTGATGGGGTTACTCATCCTATGCGGCGCTCAGCTCGGCCAAGCGGCTGAAATTAAGATAGGCGTCAGCCTGTCTATCCCGCCCTATGTCATCCAAGCAACCAATAGCGGGATCGAACTCGAATTACTTAACCAAGCCCTCGCCGTTAAAGGCCATACTGCTTCTATCCACTACTTACCACTGGCGCGCACTTTCCATGAACTCAGGGAGGGTAAACTCGATGGCATCATCAACATCAAAGAAGGAATGATTAACAACGTTTTTTATTCCAACGTTGCGATAACCTACCAAAACTGCGCCATTAGCCTCGAGAGTAATCAATTTAACATCAATAGCATAGAAGACTTAAACAACAAACAAGTCGTCGCCTTTCAACGTGCATCATCGTTACTGGGGGAAGAGTTTGCCAACATGGTTAAGACCAATAGCGGCTACCAAGAACAAGCGAGGCAAGTGCAGCAGGTTTATATGCTGATGAAGCGCAGAGCCGATGTCGTTGTGATGGATAAAAATATTTTCAAATACTACTTAAAGCAGGCCTATCTTGAGGGCAAACTCACTGAGAAAGACTTAAAACAACAGGCGATTTGCCACCAAATATTCCCACCTACAGAATACAAGTTCGCGTTTCTCAGTGAACAAATTCGGGATGATTTTAATGCGGGACTCAAACAAATTACCCAAGATGGTAGCTTAGTGGCTCTGCAGGAAAAGTATCGACGCCTGATGTCATTTGACAATGAAGCCGAGGCGTCGACTAAGTTAACAGAACCTAAAATGATCAAAAATGATTCCTACTAAACTTATCCCATAGTGTTATTTCACCACCAACACAGGGCACTTAGCGTACTTAACAATATCCTGTGTAACGTGGGGTTTTAAAAAGTCAGCTAAACCGCTGCTCCCATGACTAGCGATAACCACCATGCCTACATCAACGGCTTCCGCTAAAATCTCATCAATAGCATCACCATGGCGCACGACTAACTTAATATTGAGCCCTTCGGTAAGGTTCTGCTGCATTTCCTGCTGCAAACTTTGCATTTTTGCATCAACGAAAGCTTTGAGTTCATTTTCCAATGTAGCGGGAATATCGACCGCAATACCATAACAATGGGCGCCACGGGCAGGGCTAGTCACATGCAACAACCGAATATCGACGTGATAAACATTTGCCATTTCAACCGCATATTTTAACGCATGGGCCGCAGTGGATGAAAAATCCGTAGGGCATAACACTTCTTGAGTACGCATAAGCTTATCCATCATTTGAGTTTTTAATTAAGCTAATTATTAAGGCCAAAATACCACTATTTTATAGCAGTTTGCTATGCTTCTTGCGTACCCATTTCAATTAATTATTCTTTATCAATCAAAAAGAAAGGACGCTATAAGCGCCCTTTGGATTTATAGAGTCAAAGCCAGTTACTTAACCACAAGCACAGGACAAGTTGCACCATTCGCCACCGCTTCTGAGACATTGGTGTGTAAAAAATGCGAAATCCCAGTTCGGCCATGGCTAGCAATTACTACCATGCCAATGTCTTTACTGTTGGCCTCTTCTAAAATTTGATAGACAGGATCGCCACGGCGGATCAAGGTAGTGATAGGAAGCTCAGTATTCAATCCATCCAATAGTGCTCGCATTTTAGTTGCCGCCGCTTCCTCCATGCTTTTAGCAAGCTCTTCAGGGGTAATAGATAGAATCATAAAGTTTTCATCACCGATCGGCTGTTCAACCACATGTAAGATTTTTAGCCCTACATGGTATAGATTAGCCATTTCAATGGCATAACTCAGTGCATGGGCCGCAGTTTCCGAAAAATCTGTGGGCCAGAGTATTTGACCTGTACGCATAATTTGTACTCCTTCTATGGCGCGAATGGATTGCTGGGTGAATCTTTACTGTGCTGCTATAACGCCCGATTTAGCGCATTGGCAGACCACAAACTTCATCTCACAACCTTAGTCTCTTAGCCAAGCAACAGCATCGCCATTATCAACAAAAAACCTTACCTCAGCAGGCGTAAACCAGTTTGCCAATTTAGCCAACACTTCCTGCAAAGTCGTCTTACCGACGATAGCTATTTTCTCGAAATGACGAATATGCTTCACCCCAAGTTTGAGATCGTCCCAAGCGGCCTGTAGTTCCAAGCCTTCCAACTCGGTGACATCTACCAAGGCAAAGATATCAGGATCTTTCACCCCAGCTAATGCAGACTCCAACACAGGCACCATCATTTCGTAGTCTTGATGAGTTAAGGTACCGATAGCTTTAAAGGTAACGAAAAAATCATCATCACCATAACGCTCAATACCAATCGAAATTCCGTGCTTTAACAATGCCATACATACTCCTTATGTAACAACCCTTGATTTAGTGTAAAAGCTAACGCCACAACAAGCCGTGATCTTGCTCAAAAATACACCAGATACCTTGCACCATCTCACTAAGCAAGCTAGGATAAACCGACTAATCAGTCGGTACTGATTTAATAAAAGACTCAATCTAGACGATTACTTAAATAAAGTACCGAATAAGACTCTGCCTACCATTTCCCTTGGAGCAACCACTATGAATATGGCCACCGAACACCTTAATACTTCGCCACTGACTCAGTTGCTCCAACGCCAACGCAGCAGTTATTTAGCGGCGCCGAATCCTAATTACGCTACGCGAGTGGAGCAATTAACTCGACTGAAGGCGGCCATACTGCAATTTCAAACACCCTTAGTCGAAGCCTTAAGCCAAGACTACGGCCATAGATCGATTGATGACAGCCTGATCTCAGACATTATGCCTGTCATCAACAACATCAATTACAGCTTGAAAAATCTCAAAAAATGGCTCAAACCCAGCGCTCGCCATGCGGGCATCTTACTCGCACCCGCCAAAGTCACAGTGCATTATCAACCTTTGGGGGTGATCGGTATTATCGTGCCGTGGAATTTCCCCGTCATGCTGTCAATTGGCCCGCTAGTGACTGCTATTGCCGCGGGTAATCATGCCATGCTCAAAATGTCAGAATTTACCCCAGCGACCAACCAAGTGATCAAACAGTTATTGGCACAAGTCTTCGATGAATCCCACGTGGCGGTTGTTGAAGGTGAGGCGGACATTGCTGCCCAATTTTCTGCCCTGCCCTTCGATCATTTACTCTTTACAGGCTCGACCACAGTCGGCCGTCATGTGATGCGCGCCGCAGCGAATAACCTCACCCCAGTAACACTCGAATTGGGTGGTAAATCGCCTGTGATTATCGCCCCCGATATGCAGCTTGAGATAGCAGTAGAACGAATGATTTACGGTAAGTGTTTGAATGCCGGACAAATCTGCGTAGCCCCTGATTATGTGCTTTGCCCTAAAACCAAGGTGGATGACTTTATCGCCGCCTACCAAGCTAAGTTTAAGGCCATGTACGGCACCATTAACCACAATAAGGACTATGGCAGCATCATTAATACACGTCAGTTTGACCGCTTGATGACAGTGCTCGAAGACGCTAAAGCAAAAGGTGCCCGTGTTATTTCGGCGACGGACGAAGCCATAGATAGCCAACATCGTAAACTCGCAACTCAGTTGATAACTCACACCAGTGAAGACATGCTATTGATGCAAGAGGAAATCTTTGGTCCATTGTTACCGATTATTAGCTACGACTCCTTAGATGAAGCGATTCAGTACATCAACCACAGAGCCAGACCCTTAGCGCTTTATGTGATGAGTTTCGATGAGCCAACTCAGCAAAAGATCCTCCAGCAGACCCATTCTGGCGGTGTTTGTATCAATGAAACCGTATTTCATGTCGCCGCCGACGATGCGCCCTTTGGCGGAATAGGCCCGTCGGGCATGGGGCATTACCATGGCAAGGAAGGCTTTTTGACCTTCAGCCACGCTAAAACGGTACTCAGCCGTGGCCGATTCAACACAGGCAAATTTGTTCACCCGCCCTACGGCACTTTTATCCAGCGCATCTTAATGAAGCTATTTTTGCGCTAGTCATTGGGGGATAAATCTTGAATAAACCATCAACAACACAACCCATTAAAACCATGACAGATAAACGCCAAGCTATTCTCGATACTGCTTTAGCGCTCTTTGTCAGCCAAGGATTTCATGGCACGTCTACCGCCTCGATTGCGAAACAAGCAGGTGTAGCAACGGGCACCTTGTTCCATCACTTCCCTTCTAAGGAAGCCTTGATGGAATCTTTGTTTCTTACCATAAAACAAGAATTTGCCGATGCCTTACTGTTAAACACCCATAAGGGCAGCGATCTTAAACACAATGCCCTACAACTATGGCAAAGTGCGATAGATTGGTCGCTGGATAACCCTGTCAAACAACTGTTTTTTCAGCAATATTCAATGTCGCCCATGATTGCCGCTAAGGTGCGCGATCAAGCGATGAATAGCATCTTAGGCTTTATTAGCGAACTCATTAAGCAGGGACAAATGATGGGGCTAATCGCCCATTATCCAGTGGAATTGATGCTAGAAAACTGCCACGGCCAATATCTAGCAGCAACCCGATTCTTTATCGATAACCCGCACTTGGGGACAGATAAAACATACCGCGATGCCAGTTTTGAACTGTTTTGGAAGGCCATGCAAGCGGACTAAAATAGCCTAATATCAACTGACTGCTGCAATAACTGCAATAAAAAACCGAGTCAGCTTAACTGGCTCGGTTTTCTTTTACGCTATCGCGACTAAGTGCTAAAGCAGAAGCCTGCTTTGCTCTAGCATCTAATACCGGCTTTCAGACACCTAGCCCTGACTCAACTCCTGGGCTTTTTCTGCTGGCTGCGCCACTTGAGTTGGGCTCCAGTAACCTTGTTTGATACCCTTATCAATCAGCTCAGCGACCGCCAATTCAATGGCTTGTAATACGCAAAACTGCACTGGCTCATTGGTAGTAAAACCGACTTCAGCCTCGGCTAATCGATTTAAACTCGTGTAACGGAACAAACCCGCACGCATTTCTTGGGACAAGACTCGTTTGCTGGTTGAGACCGACATCATAACTTTACCTGTGTGTACATCCACGGCTCGTAGATAAATGGTCACCAGATCTTCACGGTACATTTCAGAGGCGCCAATACCATAGTATTCGACCCCGCTACCGCCTGTGCTAGTGTTGGTCTCATAACTAATCACTCCACCTTCGAGTAACAATCTGGCGGTGGATAATACGGGCACTTCATCGCCCTTAGTACCGCTCTGTTTATTGCTGATCTTACGCTCGGTAAGCAAATTTTGTAGCCCTTCACGCTCAACGGGTGTAAACCATTTAGAGTCGAGCAAAGTCTGCATCAACATCGATGTTGCACCCTGAGTAACCGCGGTCGAAAATGAACTCACGTTAGCCTGCGGCTTATATTGGCCAGTTTGATCGCGAAAGGAATACACGGCCACAGGGATAGGAAACTTAGGTCCTGGTTGAGTTTGCAACCCACGCATCACCTCACTCAAGGGGTTAACCTCGGCAGCCGTGATATTTAAATCGGGTTTGGAGATCAGGCTACAGGCCGACACACTTAGCAGTAATAAACTCACTAACACTAGACGGGCCATTAGTTGACTCCTCCGAATGTCGGCATTTCAATCACAGTGACTTCACCGGTTTCAGTATTAGTAATAGTTAGCATCACGCCATTTCCCGTAGAAGCCACTTCAATCCGAAAATCACCTGTATCGTAAACACCATCGGTAATTTCACCATCAGCAACACCGCGGGTGATTGAGTTAATGATATTACGCTCTAGGGATTCTTTAAAACGGGTGACAAAGTCCTTCTCGGTCGAGGTAGATTTATTATCATTCTGGGCTTGAGCTTTATTTAATAAGAAAGCCCCATTTTGTGGATTGCCGCCAAAGCTGGGATTCACTGGCGTATAAATCAATTCAGTGGCTTGGCCACTGCTTGCCACACATAGCGTGACAAGAGCAAGTAACGTCCTGTATGTCATTATTATTATCCTAAAAGTCGTCCGATGTTCCTGAAAAATCACCTGTTATTGCATTGGCTCTGACTTGCGCTAAATAATCAATCGTAAGCAAAATCGCCTGCTCTGCGCTCTCTTTAATCGGATTTGCACGACGACCAAAATGGGTGGTGTAAATCCGAGTCCCGTTTACCTCTAAGGTTAAAACGGTTCCAGCTTGTGGAAACACTGTCTCATATAGAGTGACGTTAAAGCCTTGAGTAAAGGGCAGTTCGCGCCAATAGCTTGAGTAGTAAAAGCCAAAGTCCTTACCAAACCGAGTCAAGGTTCTATCTATTACTAAGCCACTAATTTCAATGTCGTTATCGGCAATAGTGATAGGGGAAGCCAGCAGCAGGAATGGACATAAAACGTAAGTAAGCAGACGCTGTTTTAACTGTTTCACTTATCCCTCCTTAACCTTTTTAATCGAACCTTAAAAACCGCGCTAACCTCTGTTAGAACAAGGTGAGTTTTAACGCAAATTTTCGATAAAACAGGTTAACAGGGTTAAAGATCTCCCGTCATTACGCTGGGGGGCAAATTAGCCCGAAGAGCTAAGGTAAAAAGGCAAAAATAGCCCATTTGGCTAATACGCCAAGAGGCAGTTGAGGATAGGAGTTATGCTTTAAACAAGCGGATAAGATAAGCAATAAAAAATGCGACTTAAGAGTCGCATTACGGTGTTTATTCAAAACGCGAGCATTATTGTGGTAACCATAGTCGAACCAACAGGCCACCGTCACTGCGATTATGCATGCTAATACTGCCATCGTGGGCTTCAATAATTTCACGGCACAAAGGTAAACCTAAGCCTGTACCCGATTGTTTTGTTGAGTAAAACGGCAGTAGCGCCTGCTCTAATACTTCACCAGACATACCTGCGCCGCGATCCTCAATCACAATACTAAAACCTGCACCATCCACTAAGGTTTGATACCGAATCGATAGAGTGACATCCTCGGGGTTTGAGCCAGATTCATGGGCGTTTTTAAGTAAATTGAGGAGCACTTGCTCCATCTGTCCTTGATCGAAAAAACCATCAACCTCAGGTAACTCATGAATGAGTTTAAAGGGATAATGCTGAGTTAACTGGGCAGTAAATTGCCCCCAATTTACCTGACGCCGTTGCGGGAGCGGCAACTTAGCAAAACGGGCATAGTTGAAGATAAACTGGCTTAGATGACTGGTACGATTCTCGATCGTATCGAAAATTAAGGTTAGCTTGGGATTATCAATATCTTTGGTGAGCAGTCGGCCCGAGTTCACCATAGAGGCTATGGGCGCCACTGAGTTATTGAGTTCATGGCTAATAATGCGGATGACTTTTTTCCATACTGCCACCTCTTGACGATTGAGCTCGCGGGTCATCTGCTTGAGCAAAATTAAGTTATGCTGTTGGTTATTCAATAAAAATTGGCCGCGACTTAAATACCAAGTTTCCACATCATCTTCACCCATGGCGAAGAGTCCGTTCTTTTCATGTTTAAGCGCCAAGGCCAATACTTCGGGCAAATCCACCAGCAATTCATCTAGGCTCAAGCCTTCCATTCTGCCCTTTTTATGGAATAGGTGACGCGCCGCATCATTGGCGTAAATGAGCCGCTGATGATCGTCCAGTAACAACATCACATTGGGAGAACTTTGAATCACCTTATCCAGTAATAACTCCCGCTGGTAAATGTACTGCCTTTCTTGGCGCAATTTTGCCGCCGAATGGTTAAATAACTGCGCTAAGGTTTTGAGCTGACCTTCGCCATGTTCAGGAATACTCACACTAAAGTCATTATCACTAAAATTTAGCAAGCCGACTTCAAGGGAATCTAAACTGCGGCCGAGATGTCGAGTCAACCAAGCAATACCTAAACCACAGACAGCACAAGCGAGAAGCAACACGATCAAACCTTCACCTAAGGTCAAACTCGATACACGATCTCCCTTAGCTATATCAGCGGATATCGCAGGAGATACAGGTGCTTTGGGCGGTAAAATGGATAGCGGTTCTATACGTAAAGGCTCAACCACATGAGGAATAGAATTAAACAGCCCTTCTTTAAGTTGTTCTAACTTGAAGAGTTTTATTTGTAACTGCTCTTGTTTAAGTTGTTCAAGCTTTTGCAGCTCGGCTTTAATCTGCTCGGCCCTCTGGTGCGCTTGCATCGCCGCAGCCTCCTGCAATTGCTCACTATTGTTAAGGGCGAGTTCGATGGAGGCGACCGTTTTCTCCAGCTCCGCAAAATCGAGTTGCACATTAACATCAGGGATTTCAATCGTGTTAGACGTGGCAACAGACGAAGCATAGGGTGAGATATACTTCACCAAGGCAAAACTCAGCAAGACGCCAAAGGCGCAGCAAGCCATTGAAAAAATGATAAGTTTAGTTCGAATTAACACTCAGATTCCTTAATCGATAGCCTTTCTCTCGCCTAGAAGCTGGGACTTGGGACCTAGCATCTGCGCTTGGCCTATGACTTATCTAAACCAAACTTGTCCATCCGCCGATACAGCGCTTGGCGACTGAGTCCAAGCGCTTTTGCCACCCGAGCAATTACGCCATGATGCTGTTTTAGCGCCGCTTCGATATCTTCTCGGCTCACGTCTATCGCCTCATTGGCATCTGACACTTGGGCACGACCAGACTCATGATAAAATGCGGTATTTACGGGGATGGAAGCGGGCGAATAAACAGGCTGAGGATCAGAGTGTCTCAAGCCAGATAGCCGCAGCTCAGATACAGCCGAAACACTGGAAGCCGATTTTATGACACTCGCAACAGGTGCCAAACCAAAGTCAGCTTCAGTCAGCACATGGCTTTGCGCCAACAATACCGCTCGCTTACAGGCGTTTTCAAGTTCGCGCACATTTCCTGGCCAGCGGTGCTGTAATAACGCCTGCAACGCGGGTTTACTCAAGCTAAAATCGCTGCCAATAAAATGCTGCACTAAAGGTAAAATATCATCGATGCGTTGATTCAGCGGTGGCAATGCCAGTTCAATCACGTTTAAGCGGTAAAACAAATCCTCACGAAAGCGCCCTTCAGCGATATCTTGGGCCAGATCCGCATTGGTCGCACTGATCACCCGCACTTTTACTTTCTGGGTTTTATGGCTTCCTAAGCGTTCAAATTCGCCGGTTTGTAGCACCCGCAATAATTTCACTTGCCCAGACAAAGGTAAATTGCCAATTTCATCTAAAAACAGCGTGCCGCCGTCTGCCGCTTCGAAACGGCCAATACGCGCTTTAGTCGCGCCAGTAAAAGCGCCCGCCTCGGCACCAAACAGCTCGGCCTCTAATAAATCCATCGGCAAGGCGCCGACATTGACCTTGATAAAAGGTTTGTTTTTTAAGGGTGAATTGGCGTGGAGAATATCGGCAAGCTTGTCTTTACCCGCGCCATTGGGGCCAGTGATCAAGACCGACACATCGGAGCGCGCCAGTTGCAAGGCTAAGTCAATACAACGCTGCATAGCACCGCTACCAAAGACAATACCGCAGAGATCCGCATCGGCGATCGCCACTTGGCGTTGGTGATTCACCCGCTCCAAGCGGTGGTTAGCACGGGAGAGTTTATAAAGCGCAATCAGATTAGTGATGCTATTGAGTAGCTTAGCGTCATCCCAAGGTTTGCCCATATAATCGGCGGCGCCCGCTTTGACTAATTCAACTGCCGTTTCGAGCTGGGTCCATGCCGTCATCAAAATAATCGGCAAATCCCCTTGGCGTTCGCGCAGGGCGTAAAACAGCTGCCGACCTTCCTCACCAGAGGTGGTATCTCGGGTAAAGTTCATATCTTGGATCACTAAATCCACATCTTGAGTCGCCAATAACCCAAGGGCGTCCTCTGGGCTATGGCAAATCAGCACCCGATAATCATTGAGTTCTAGCATCAAACCTAAGGCTTGGCAGATGGCATGATTGTCATCGACGATAAGGATAGTATCCATAAGTGTGAGTGTTGTCCTAAGTAAAACTGTTAACCGTAAAGTAACAAAAAGTGCAATAACATCCTATTGTTATCGCACTTTTGTCGAGCTTTTATCGTACCTTGAGTGACATCAAATATTCCGCTATACGCTGCGGGTTGCGGTTGCTGGCGAAATATTTGCCGCCTTACGCGCTGGTAAGTAAACCGCTAATGTGGTGACAATAAATAAACCTGCCACAGTAATTAGTGGGTAGCTTAAGTCCAACATAGGCAAGCTATAGATTTTCATTAACTGTTGGCCTAACTGTATCGCTAACAAGCCGCCCAGCACGCCTCCCGCTAAGCAAATCAAATAGTTCTCCACGAGGAAGTAACTGATAATATCGCGCTTTTTAGCACCCAATGCGCGGCGGGTACCTATCTGCTTAGTGCGGCGCTGGATATTAAACATCACCATGCCCGTTAAACCGAGCGAGGTGATAAGCAATAACAACACCACCATCATAGTTAACACAGTAATCATCAATTTATGATCTCGGTATGAACTATCTTTTAAGGCCTCGATTGACTTAAAGCCATCGAGCACTCGGTTTGGATTCTCCGCCAGCAGCGCTTTTTTTATCGTGTCTTTAAGCTCGGCGTGAAACTCAGGTTTGGCCCGTACCATGTAAGAACTGCTGCCATAATCCACATTTTGAATCACACTATTTTCAAGGCTAGAACTGTCAATCCACGCGCCTTGCAGTTTTTCGGCTACGCCAATCACAGTGATCTGTGCATCCTTGCCCTCGTACAACACTTTACCAAGTGCGGATTCATCAGGCCAAATGGCTTTGGCTAACACACTGGAGATGATCGCTAATCGGCTAGGGCTATCGAGGTTATCCTTAAGTTCATGGGGGTAAAAGTTACGCCCCTCAATCAGCTTAATGCCTAAGGTCTCAATGGTGTGATCTGTCCCTAAATACATGGCAAATTGCGGTGTCGATTTAGCGCTATCTGGGTCGGGGCCCAGATTTAACGTGCTCGACCAGCCGCCACCGCTTAACGGCAACATATTGGTTGAGGTCGCATCAATCACATTGGGTAGCCCCCGCAAAATTTGCTGATCAATTTTGTTTTGCGCGGTTTTATCAATCAATGGATCAAAGTTAAACAAGCTAAAGGTCAATACTTCTGACTCTTTAATCCCCGAATCACGCTGCATCAGGACTAAACGCTCTTGAATAATAAAGCTCGCATTCGCCACAATCGCCACAGACAAGATAATCTGAATAAGCAGTAAGATTGGGCCACTTTTACTGCGAAATAAACTGCTGAGAATAGGTTTAATATGCAACATAATAAGTCCCTTACTGGCTTTTTAGATAAACACTAGGTTTAGTGCGACACACAACCCATGCGGGATACAAGCCAGCCAACAAGGCTGTGCCTACCGCAATACTTGGGGTGATAATCCACATACTCGCCGATAAATGGGTTAAGCCCTTCGCGACCTCAAACTGGGCCGATAACCCATAAAGCGAAGCGTAGGCCCAAGCGAGTCCAAGCAAACCACCGAATAAGCCAATCATGCCCACTTCAACCATATATTGAGCGAAGATTTGACCACGGCTAGCACCAATAGCGCGGCGCACTCCCACCTCGGGAGCTCGCTTGAGGAACTTTGTCAGCATTAAACCTAATATATTGACTAAACAAACACTTAAAAACAGCGCACTCAAGCCAACCAAGATTTTATTGTCTTCGGGCACCACATGATTGTATTCAAGCCAAGTTGCCACATCGGATACTTTGACTGAGTCAGCGGCAGATTTATTATCCGTAAAACGGCCTAGGGCTTTTTGCTCCGCCACATAATTGCTGAGCCAAGAACGGTAACTGGCTACTGCGTCTTTATTTGGTAACTCAACCCAATACAGCAGCCACACTTTTTCAGAGTTAAGGCGATCACTGTAACTATTCATCGTCTCAAACTTCCAACCTGACGTGTTACCCCATATATCAAACTCTTCGATAGGCGTCAGCGAAAACGGCACAAAAATTTGTTCCGTGTCGTTAAAGGCACCGTTAGTGGGATCATAATATTTAGGCTTAGGATCCCAAGCATCAATCACACCAACCACTTGATAAGGTTTACGATTAAGATAGATAACTTTGCCAACACTGTTTTGACCCGCAAATAACTTTTGATTGAGTTTATCGTTAATCACCACTTGATAAGCAGGCTCAGTGTCGACGGATTTATCCCACGCATTACCGTACAAAAATGGCACGTCAAACAGCTTGAAAAAGTCACTGTCCGTCACCCGAATGCTTTCTAAAATAGGCGCAAAATTGGCATCCTCCGTTTGCACTGCCATCCCAGTGCGAAACATCGCAGCTTGGCGTTTAGGTAAGGTATTGTTGCGCAGATTCATCGCGTCTTGGTAAGTCACTAACGAGTTTAACTCATCCCAAGAATCAGGACCTTGGCTCCAAAGCTGTACCGCATTTAACTCATCAGAGCGTTCACCCGCAGGATTAAATGACATCATTTTGTACACGTTTAACGTGGTGATTGTGATGCCAATACCAATCGAAATCGCCAACACCATCAACAGCGACAGCACTGGGGTTTTCTTAATGCTGCGCCAAGCTAAATCAACATAATAAAAGAACATAATGCATATCCTTAACGGTCGGCGTTGGCGACAAGTTTGTCGATATCAGTCGCAGCAGTGATATCACTGACATGTCGATGACCTTGATGATACATAGTAAAATCACACACTTGACCATCGACAATTTGAATGTTGCGTTGGGCGCGGCGAGCGAGTTCAGGATCGTGCGTCACCATGATAATGGTCGTGCCCGCTTGATTGATATTTTCGAGTAATTCCATCACTTGACGTGCCATTAGGCTGTCGAGGTTCCCCGTAGGTTCGTCGGCGAGTAGGAAGCGTGGCTCCCCCGCCAAAGCACGAGCAATCGCCACCCTTTGTTGTTGTCCACCCGACAACTGAGTAGGTAAATGTTTGAGCCGTGAAGCTAAGCCCACTTGCTCTAATGCCTCTTGTACACGACGTTGACGCTCCTTGGCATTAAAACCACGATAGCGCAGCGGCACTTCAATATTCTCAGCTAAGTTAAGATCGGGAATTAAGTTAAAACCTTGGAAAATAAAGCCAATTTTTTCATTCCGGATAGTGGCGCTCTTGTTATCGCTCAAGTTAGACACGTTAATCCCATCGAGAAAATAGTCGCCGTGGGTAAAACCTTCGAGTAAACCTGCAATATTTAAAAAGGTGGTTTTACCCGAGCCAGAAGGACCTGTGACTGCGACAAATTCGCCTTCGTTCACCTCTAGGTTAAAATCGCGCAGGGCGTGGGTTTCTACTAAATCCGTTTTAAAAACCTTGCTCACATTCTTCATTGATAACATGTTAATTTCCTTTAAATAATCAAATCTATTTTGCGCCTAGACTCTGCGTCTACACCTTAGGCATCGACTCATGTACGACCGTAATCAGCACACCTTTATCAGCCAAAGAATGGCTCAACAACACACTCTAAAAACCACATAAAAGCGCCCAGCATAAGGTTGGCAGTTTCGGTTGAAACCTCACCCACTTGGCGAAACTCATCCAAAGGATTACTCCATTCCAACAAATTGAGTCCGAGGAAAAACCAGCTATTGGCCTCACCGATACTTAGTTCCACCGCAACCACCAGTAATAATAAGGCTAGTACTCCAAACACTTTGGATGACATCAACATGCTGATATCAAATTGTTTATCACGCATATCCGGCTCCTATTCTTATCCATGTCGCAGCAGGTTTCGTCATTCACCTTGATCACTGCGCTGTTAAATTCATCAGATTGGTTGTTTAATAATTTACGAATATCGGTCATCAATGAATTCTGACCTGTTCGGCGTGATTAAAAGGGTCGACACTTGAAATAACCCACTCATCTCCGGCTTTGCCACCATCAAGCACTTCGACTTGGCTCAGGCTAGTACTGCCGAGCTTAACCTCACGACGGCTGGCTAAATCGCCCTCGACTTGATAAGCCACATTACCTCCACCGCTGGTCATAAAGGCGCCGCGTTTTACCATAAGAACATTGGGTCTGTGCTCTAATAACACTCGGGCCGAGATGCGTTGATTCTGGCGCAGTGTTAGGCTGTCGCTTTGGTCAAATTGCACCCTAGCGGTCACTTCACGGTTACGCACTTCAGGGGAAATCGACGATAACTTGCCCATTAACTTAATACTGCCAAAACTCAACTCGACTTCCATGCCTAAACCCAGATCATCCGCATAGGACTCAGGCACGGCTAACTCAGCCTCATAGGCGCTTAAATCCACGACGGTTAAAATCGGTTGGTTAGCGCTAAGACGGGTTTTCTGCTCGGTAATCCAGTTACCGATAATGCCGTTAACAGGTGCAACAATATTCAAGGCATCGACTTGGCGTTCTAATTCACGCACCGCGAGAGTTTGACGCTCAACTTCTAGGGCTTTATTTTTAATCTCAAAGGTTAACGTATCTTTCGTTAACGCAACTTCTTGCTCTGCATGCTTAAACTTCAGCTTGGCTTTGTGTAAATCATCTTTGCCCTTTTCATAATCAATCTGGCCAATAAGCTGACTTTGAATCAGTTCCTCTCCGCGTCGGCTTTCCCTATCCGCCGCTTCAAGATCGACCGTTGCGATATCTAAGGTTTGATAAGCTTGTAATTGATCGCGTCTTGCATCCAACTTAGCGCGCTCTAATGCACTCTCCATACCCGCTAATAGGGACTTGGCTTGCTCTAGCTGATTAGTGAGTCTTGGACTATCAAGTTTGGCGACCACATCGCCCTTATTAACAGTATCGCCAGGATTGCTGAGCAGAGTCACAGTACCTTCCTCTGTGCTATACAAAATAGGCGCATTGGCCGCCACGATTTTACCTGTGGTCGCCACATCGCGGGTTAACGTTCCAACGAAGAGTTTTGCGGTAGTGATGTCGCTGCGGCTTAAGGATTTGCTCACGCTATCAGTGCCTAAACTTGCCCACACTAAGGCGCTGACTAATAAGGCGCAACCGCCAATGATCAGCGGTAACTTAAGACGTTTAGAGGTCGATGGCACAAGTACTGTATCTTGGCCGCTAGTATCTTTAATCATGGCTTTACTCGCTTCCCTGTTGGAATCATCAGTGCCGGAACGTATCAACGGACACTATTGGAAATCTCTACCCTAGAGATAGCAAAGCCTATGCCAAACAAGTAAAATCATTTACTTTCATAATCTTAATGAAAAATCACAGATAAAAGTGTCCGCGGACACTGGGGCTTTTATTTAAAAGTGTCCGCAGCAGTGAAATGAAAAGTGTCCGATTGAAAAAAAGCAGTTCCTAGATTCTAGGGTCTAGAATCTAGATTTATTAACCAAAACAGCCGAGTTTCCCTTTACAGTAAAATCCTTGCCACATAAGATCCCGCCACCCTCGCAGCAAAAACGATCAAAAGACCAAACCCTATGACTACAATAACAATCACTCGCCCAGACGACTGGCATATTCACTTAAGAGACGGCGCCCAGCTTAAAGATACAGTGCGCGACATCAGCCGCTATATGGGCCGCGCCATCGTCATGCCAAACTTAGTGCCCCCCGCTATCGATACCGAAACCGCACTGGCCTATTACGATCGCATTAAAGCGCAAGTGCCCGCGGGCTCACAATTCGAACCTTTAATGGTGTTGTATTTAACCGACAAAACCAGCCCAGATGAAATCCGCAAGGCCAAAGCCTCGGGTAAAATTGTCGCCGCTAAACTCTACCCAGCGGGCGCGACGACTAACTCAGATTCCGGCGTAACCGATGTTAAAAACATCTATCCCGTACTCCAAGCCATGCAAGAAGTCGGCATGCTGTTTTTAGTCCACGGTGAAGTCACAGATTCAGCCATTGATATTTTCGACCGCGAGCGTGTCTTTATTGAAAATATCCTCAGTAAAATTGTCGCCGATTTCCCAGAACTTAAAATCGTGCTTGAGCATATCACCACCAAAGATGCCGTCGATTTTGTCACTCAAGCCTCTGATAATGTGGCCGCGACTATCACAGCCCACCATTTGCTGTATAACCGCAATCACATGCTGGCAGGCGGTATTCGTCCGCATTTTTACTGCCTCCCTATTTTAAAACGCAACACCCACCAGCAGGCGTTGTTAGGTGCAGCGGCAAGCGGCAACAAGAAGTTTTTCCTCGGTACAGATTCAGCGCCACACGCCAAGGATAAGAAAGAAGCGGCCTGTGGCTGCGCGGGTTCCTACACGGCTCATGCCGCCATTGAGCTGTATGCCGAAGCCTTCGAGTCGGTCAATGCGCTGGATAAACTCGAAGCGTTCGCAAGCTTTAACGGCCCAGACTTTTACCATCTACCACGCAATACCGATACCATCACGCTGGTCAAAAAGTCATGGGGTGTTCCTGCAACTTACCCGCTTGGCGATACTAACGTAGTGCCTATTCGTGCTGGAGAAGCCATTGATTGGCAAGTTGAGTAAGCCTTAAGTCTTTAACATCAAGTCGCCTACGGGCGACTTTTTTATCAGATTTTGATTTTTAATACACAATCGGTCAGTATCCTGCGCTTAGAATACGGCCCTTACTTATCACCTTTTAAGAGAAAATCAGTATGCCCACAAGGATGTTATTCTCCGTTTTATCTTCAAGCCTGTTGCTGACCGCCACGATCTCTTTGCCGACCTTTGCGGCCAATGAACTCACAGGGATCTGGCAGGGACAGTTAGGTAAAAGCAAGGTCAGAATTTGTTTTAATCAATATGGAACAGGCAGTTATTACTATCAACGCTACTTAACGCCGATAAAACTCGAGCAGCAAGATGAACTGTGGAAAGAAGAAGGCAATACCGGAAATTGGCAGTTTGATAGTGTCACACCACAAAAACTGAGCGGCCATTGGTTTAAAGATACCGCGAGTAAATCATTACCAGTGCAACTTGAGCGAGAAATCAGCCCAGATAAAGTCGAGGATTGTGGTGCCGATGCTTACAATCTACCGCTAGAAACCACGCCAAAACTCAGCCGAGGTAAATGGCAAAACTACGAAAATATTGAGTATCGCCCGCTGACGTTTGGCACAGATGTAGGTATCGAATTTAAAGGCCCACAAACGGGTATCTTGGTAATTAATCAATGGCTTGAACATAAGCTCACCGATGAAGCCCAACTAGCACAAACCTTTGACACTCGCCGCAGAATGCTGGCACAAATGGGCAGTTTTGTAACTGACGAAACCTTTGCCGAACCGATTTTTATTAATCAGCATTGGCTCAGTGTGCGCCTATATCGCTGGGCTGCAGGTTATGGCGCCAATGGTATCAGCCAAGAATTTGTGAGTTTCTCCCTTACCGACGGCAAACCTTTCCACCCGTGGCAGTGGTTTCTCGCCGATACGCAACCACAAAGTATGCTCGTGGGTATGAGTCATCCTTTACCCCCAGCATTAAGAGACAAATTGTTTACTGGCAAAGCACCGGACGCAGAATGCCCCACATCAGACAGCTCGGGATATTACCAGCTCACCCTTGAGCCAAAGGGGATCAAATTCTGGGAAACGCCCCGCGGCGATGGCTGTGAAAATGAGTTTATCCTCAGCCCGCAAGAAGCCATGCCCTATGCCACCCAATGGGGAAAAATACAGCTTAAGCTATTGGAATAGTGTACTTAACTGAGAAAATATTAGAGGGAAAGAAAGCAGTCATGGCGATGATAATGAGCGCGATGAGAGTAGCGCGACGACAAGCGCTCTTTCCCTCCCTACACAGCAATGCATTTCGAGCTAATTCATTTCAGTAAGGAATCATCTTTGAGCAATTTAACCGCAAAAATAGCGACACCCGAGGCCTTAGTGCAAGCTCAGCTTGAAGCATAATATTTGAGCAAGGAGTGCCTACTACCTTGAAAAACACCGATGGTAGGTGTGAGAGCATTGAGAATTATAGATAAAAAAGGAGTTATCGATGAAGGAAATAGATTTTAATCAATTGCAAAATATAAATGGGATCTATTATGAAATAGATACACAAATACCTTTTACTGGGAAAAGTAAAAGGTATTATGAAAGTGATGATTGTGACGGATATAGGGAAATAACTTACAGAAATGGTCTAGAAGACGGTCCTTTTAAAACATATGATGAAGATGGTTTGCTATTGTTCGAAGGATCTTATAAAAATGGGTTGGAAGAAGGCCCTTACAAAAAATATTATGAAAATGGCGGAGTGGAGAAGGAAGGAAGTTATAGAAATGGATTAGAAGAAGGCCCTTACAAGATATTTTATAAAAATGGCGCTGTAAGGCTTGTAGGGAATTATAATAATGGATTAGAAGATGGTCCTTATAATAGATATTATGAAAGTGGGAGGATATTGAGAAAAGGAACTAAGAAAAATGGACTTCCAGAAGGAATTTGTGAATCATATTATGAAAATGGTCAATTGTGGGGAGTGGTTTTCTGTAAGGATGGTAAGCAGGAAGGCCTTTCTAGATATTATTATGAAAGTGGTCAGTTGTGGTGGGAGATGACGTATAAAAGTGGTTTGGAAAATGGCCACTCTATACATTATTATGAAAATGGAAAGGTCAATTGTGATGCAATTATTGAAAATAATCTAAAAGAAGGTCCATATAAGCGATATTATGAAAGTGGTCAATTGATGGAGGAAGGGACTTATAAAAATGACTTATTAGAAGGAGTTCTTAAAAGCTATTGTGACGATGGGCAATTAGCATCTGAAGAGATTTATAAAGATGGTCAATTAATCATGGTAAAAAATAAATAAAATTTAAATCTGCAATTCACTGAACCAGACTTATCTCGTCTGGTTCCCAGGGTAATCGCGTAAATGTTCATATTTTGTCCGCCTTGGCAAGCCCAGCCATTAATATCTTTTCAAGAAATGCGGTTTTCATCCAAGCTCGATTTCTTTTGGTCACTAGACTCGACTTGCTCGGCTATGCATTGAGCATATAAGCGAAAGTCAGGACTCCCATAACTCTTTTTCTGCTTTATTATCAATATTATCAAGACATCCATTGTTCATAGCCTGTACCTTAAGCATCTAAATGTGCCCATATCACCTCTAAGCTATTGTCGTGCTTTGTTTTTGACTGCTTGCTGCGATAACATTTGGTGGTAATAAATTCTATTGCCCAACTCAGATCGGCCTTGAACTGCGTATTACCACGCATGACAGTAAAAAAAGCGGACAGCCATGAATTTTTTAAGAATCAACCATCTGACATACACAGGGATTAACCCAAATTAAGCACCATCATGGAAGTGACCATCCGTGGCATGGGCGCTTATTCACATCCATGTGATCGCGACATTATTATGTCCTAATACAGCAGATTCCATGCTCGAGCATCAAGGGACGGACTTGCTGCGTGTCACTGGAATGATAGTGCTTAATGGATATGCGGAATTAAAGCTCCAGCAATATTTACAAACACACGAAGGATTAAGTTGGCATCCCAACTAAACTGCTGACAAAACTGAGTATTCATGATCTCACCCTGCGGTAAATTGCATTAACTCACCAAAAGATTTTTTGTTTACGAAAAAGTCTTAACCAAACATATCCTCATTGATCAAAATAGGCTGAAAGAGCAAAATGCGCCTCTTGAAGCCGTATGCCAATTCGACTAACACTCCTGTGTCTATGGCAAAATTAAATGTGTTGATTATGTGAAGGTAGGTGCAATGGATAGCTCAATATTAGTTTTTGATTCAGGTTCAGGTGGACTAACTGTCGCGGCCGAAATAAAAAAGAGAATCCCCAACATACGGCTGAGTTACGTCTCTGACGCTGGCTTTTTCCCGTACGGAAAAAAGCCGCACGATATACTAAAAAAGCGAATTTTAGACGTTATATCCAAAGCAAGCTCACTGACTCAACCCGATATCATCGTTATCGCCTGCAATACAGCGAGTACCATTGCGCTAGACTTACTTCGTACTGAACTCAATATACCTATTGTCGGCGTTGTCCCTGCGATAAAACCTGCCGCTTCGTTATCAAAATCAAAGGTAGTGATGGTACTTGGCACTCACACCACGGTGAACTCAGCTTATGTGAAGATGCTGATCACGAATTTCGCCACAGAATGTAAGGTTTTAGTAGAAGACTCTGAAGTGCTGGTTCTCGCCTCAGAGCAAAAACTTCTCGGCAATGGGTTTGATCCCGACATTGTAACTCAGGAAATTCAGCGTATTTTTAGCAAACCCGATGCATTTAATACCGATGTATTAGTGCTGGCTTGTACTCACTTTCCACTTATCCATGCAGAAATCAAAAATGCCCTTCCCCACCAGGTTACCGTCATTGATTCTGGATTCGCCATTGCTAATCGAACGCACTCATTGTTGAAAATCGAGCACCAAACGTGTAGCCCGATACTCGATCCAGAAATAACGTTTTACACCACAGGGAATGTAGATTCAGAACAAGCGAAACAAAGCAAAATTGAAGCACTGCTTCAGTGCCCAATTAAATTTAAGCAGCTGTTATTGTAATATTTTTAGCTCATTTTCTTTTAAAACCCGTTTTCAAAGAAATCTAAATGATTACCCTAAAAGACACCCGCGAAATAAATGCTATATCGCATCGCTGATTGTTAAATGTTGGATCTTAACAGGCCGCTATTGCGGCCTTTTTTGTATCAGCTACTTCCTGAAGTGCTTGTCTTCGCATAAAATTCGGCCCGTTTACTGGTGCGCATGAGGCGCAAGTTATCGGTATAAAAGGTGTAGTTAAATGGAACTTTCGATTCGCAGTTTATTCACTGCAGCGGGCATGGTGTTGTTATCCTCTTTAACGGTTATTCCTGCGGCAAGCGCTGCGGGCAAAGCCGTCCATCCCACTGTCGATTTACCAAATGGCCAATGGCTTAATTTTCACCAAAAAGACAATCAAGTGTGGAGCGAAATGTCCGACGGCGATGCGCCCGGCGTACATCTTGATGATTATGGTGCGGCTGAAATTGTGGCCGTTTTTTACTATGACTTTGATAAGGGTGGCGACAAAGAAGTCGTAGTCATGCTTAAAGATGCTGATGGTCAGCATTTACGGGGTTATGGTTTTGAGGATTCAAAGCTCACTAAGCTGCCACGCCTTCAAGTTGTGCTGGATGAAGTCGCCCCGATGTTATTATCATTTACCGTCAGCGACACCCGCAAAGTGTTAAACCAAATTCCGCCGCAGCAATATCGCATGACCTATGATGTTGAGGCGATTGAAGATCCCGCCATTAAAGCGATTATCGATGGCTCAACCAAGCTCAAACCAACCTTAATCGGCTATCGCAATGCTAAAGGTTTACCCGCCGATGTGAAAACCGCGGACGAATATAAATTACGTTACCCCCTCACCCGCAAAGATAAAGATGCCCAAGGCCACGAGCATCAATACAGCTTAGTGACCCACTTTTATCGCAATGATTATCGCGAACAACAGGGCAGTTTTGTGTTGGTGAGCGTTGTCTTTGAAGCCGATGATGTGGACTGGCTAAACAGCGGTGAGGGTGAGATCCCAAAAACGGGCCCAGCTTATGATTATATGAATCTCGGTGGATCTTGGGCTGGACTTGCGCTTGAAAGTCATTATGCCCAAGGTGTGCTCGATGGCCCCTATATCGCCTACGATAACCGTAATGCCAATATCATGTTGAATGGTCAGTACAAACAAGGCAAAAAAGTCGGTAAATGGATGGAGGCTGACGGCCAAGCAAGCTATTGGGAAGGTGAATATCTTGACGGTAAAAAGCAAGGTAAATGGATTGCACAGTCCATGTTCGATGAGGCAGATAACTACGGTTTTGCCCATTACAATCAAGGAGTGCTCGATGGCCCCTATGAAATCTATGAGCCCGAATATGGCGCAGACACAGGTGATAAGCGATTGTCTGAAAAAGGCATTTATCGCAACGGCGTCAAAGACGGTGAATGGCTTGAGAGCAATGGCAATAAAGGTCACTATCAAAACGGCATTAAACAAGGCCCTTGGGTAGATAAAGTCTCGCTTGGCGAATACCGCAACTATGTGGGTAACGGGGCTTACCTTGATGGCAAGCGCACTGGCCCTTGGGTATTTAAAACTGACAAGAAATCACGGATCGAAGTGACTTATCTCAATGGATTACGCGAAGGTGAAGAAAAACTAATCAGCGATGAAAATGTGCTCTTTGCCAATAAGCATTATAAGCAGGGACTGCTCGATGGTCAGAGTATTTGGTACTCAGCACAGGATGTTGCCAGCGGCATTAGACACTATCGCAAAGGTGAATACCATGGCATGCAGGCGATTTTTGATCCTAACCACAATCATAGGCTTATGGAGTTAAGTCATTATGAATATGACGAAACCCTGCCCGTCAAGCCCTCTCAGGACGAGTGCATAATGCGAGAAAATCCCTATAGCAATGACTGTAAGGACATACTGAATCCCCCCTTTAGAAATACGCCATCGATTAAGCATGGGGAACAATATTATTATGATAGTAAAGGAAAATTATACAAATTTTCTGACTACCATCATGGCAACCTCATCAAAGAATATGAATTCGATGAAGAGGGACATGTCCAAAAGCTGCAAAATAATGAACAGGGGCAAGACAGTCAAATCAACATCCGCTACAAGAAGGATGGCGGTTATTCACTGTCCAATTACAGCGACAATGAGCAACGTGGCTGGACATATGAAATCGATAACAAGGATCGATTACTGTCCCTGAAGTATTACCATGATGGTGACAAAAAGGGGTTTACCATCCGCTATAACACAGATGGCAGTTATGCGATTACAGAAAGGTAAACATTAATATCGAACATCAGGCACTGCTTATCCTTTTATCCTAATGGTTAACTCAAGACCTTGAAGACAATGACCAGCAAAAAGGCAAAGTTTAAAATTGGGATATAGGGTAATGCGGATGCCCTTGATTAAATTGACCTATATAAGCCTAATTAACCTGAACTCGGGATAAGAAATGTTGAACTAATAGCCCTCCAAGTGATCGGATCTTTCGACCAAGAGAAACCCCATCACACCGGAGGGCCTATGCATAAATTAGTGGAAGTGTTTTGCGATGTCGATGATTTTTGCGCTGTTTTCATTCCAGAATGGGAAAAAACGCTGTTAACCGATGGTACACGCAAGCGTCAACGCCCTGGCCGTATGACGATGAGCGAAGTGATGACCATCATCATACTTTTTCAGATGTCATTTCAAGAACTTCTACATCGGCTATCTGGCTCATTTCTACAAATCCGCTTTTCCCAATTTACTCAGCTATACCCGCTTTCTTGAGGTGATGCCCACTGCTTTAGTGCCGCTTTGCAGCTACTTTGCCAGTCTCAAGAGTGACCCCACTGGCATCGAATTTGTAGATTCAACCAGCATCAAAGTGTGTCATAACCTACGTATTCATTGCCATAAAACCTTGGCGGGGCTGGCGTGCAGAGGTAAAGGCACCATGGGTTGGTTCTATGGCTTTAAGCTGCATTTGATTGTGAATCATCAAGGCGGAATAGTGGCGGCCAAAGTGACCCCAGCTAATGTACATGACACAAAACCGGTGAATGAGATGGTGCACAGTGACATGAATAAACTCTATGCAGATAAAGGGTATATCAGTAAAGCGCTGTCCAGTGAATTGCTTGAGAAAGGCGTGAAGTTGGTGACGAACGTGCGTAAGAATATGAAAGCGAAGGCAATGTCGTTGTGGGATAGAGCGATGCTGTCGAGACGTTTTATCATAGAAACCATCAACGACCAGTTAAAAAATATCTCTCAAATAGAGCACTCAAGACACCGCAGCGTGCATGGTTTTATGCTCAATATGATTGCGGGACTCATCGCCTATCAATTGAAAGACAATAAGCCACAACTGAACCTCACTAACGCAGAGTTTAATGCTATTACAGTTATGGCTTGTTAAACCGATCTCAGGTTAATTAAAGTGCGCTTTATTCAGGCTAAGTGAAAATGGTTATTTTACCAATCACTTAGTTTGTTCTTGTTAATAGATGTAATGGTGCGTCATCACTTAAATAAATATCATCCACCAGATATAGCTTATTAGTACGGATCATCTGACGAATCGCCTCAACATAGGCGTGCCCACGCTCCGAATATCGGTCTAACGTCCCTGCAAGTGCAGAGCCTGTCACAGCTTGATTAGCTTGTCTTGATTGGGCACGAAAATCTCGCATCTTCTGATAAGCATTATGGGTATTCAAATTCAACAAATACCCTTCCACCGAAGCAAATGGTGTATCGAATCTTGCTAAACCATAATTGCCTAAACCTTGGCGCTTCTGCCTAGGTTCCATACCATTACCCTTGAAATCCCACTGCCCAAATAATGCATTACCTTCACGGGCAAATCGCGATGTGCCCCAACCGCTTTCTTTTGCCGCTTGAGCTAACACTAACGATGGCGGCAGGATATCCACCCTTTCAAGTAGCATTTGTCTTTGGGCTTCTAGCAGCGGTTTATCTTCACTGCTTATTACTTTGTACTTTACCCCTAAGGCTAATAACGCAATATCATCGAGGGGGGCAGACATAATGACCTGTCTTTCTTGCAAAATTTTCTCATTCGCCAATAAGACTAAAGGGGCAATCATCCTAAGAAACACCATTTTCTTTTGCTTCACCGGGAGTTGGCTTGACACTGAACTCCAGCCCTCACCCACGGCATCAAAGGTCAATCTAGGGACCGATTTATTACCATCACGAAAGCTTTCTGGCGTGTAATCAAGCGAGTCAAACAAGCCCATGAGTTCATCGAGAGAACTGATATTCAGACTCAGTTGTTTAGACTCTGGATTGTCGAAGGATGACTGCTCAAGCATTTTTGGGGATGAGAAATGTTCAGCAACCGTTGGATTGGCAACAGCACCTTGATTCGCTTGCACCAAGGAAGTCGTCATCAGTTTTGGCAAACTCTGCATATGATGCTGAGCACTCTGACTGGCAACTAAAGGATTGGAAGCCGTCTGTGACTGAAAACCAAGAGCATCAACTGGCAGCCTATTTGAAATCAGCTTAGTCACTAGCGTTTCTTGTACATACACCGAAGAGCATAAAACAGACAAAGCAATGAGTGCGAGCATAGCAACGGGAAGCTTAAACTTTATAAACATGGTATCTCTTTAACTGAGGTAAAACGGTAGCAATGGGATTAGCCAATACATCGGGGGCGTAAGGTAACAGTAAAAACCTGACAGTTTGCTTAATAGATATACAAAATGACCTATTACGATCATTTTTTAAGGAGAATAGGACGAGCGCCTTCTTGGCCGCCTCTTGACCCAATGTCAGCAATTAAATCCAACATCTTGATTTATTTAAACTCAATATAAAAATAGCGAGCGTTCACTCGCCCATAGAGATTGGCGAAATAAAATCAACTTATTCCAGTGCCAGCAAAACGAGGTAATGCCTCTTCAAGATAGGCAACGCAGGTGCGAAGTTTGGCAGACGTTTCTAATCGTGAGGCATAAATTACATGAATTTCAGCGGATTGATGATACTCGGGGAGTACTCTGACTAATGTGCCACTTAAGAAATCTTGCTGTAAATCCCAGATGGAGCGCAACATAATACCGTGGCCTTTAAGACACCACTGCTTAGCGACTGTGCCATTGTTGGTCATCAAGGAAGCCGCTAAATCAACCGAGGCTATGCCAGCCGCACTTTCCAATCGCCACACTCTATGGTTTTGATCGCGCTCGCGGATCCCTATGCACTTATGCTCGGCTAATGCCGCGAGATTGTTTGGCATGCCATGCGTGTCGATATAGGTCGGCGACACCACCAATACCCGATAATTACTCGCAAGACGCTTAGCAATCATTTGCGGTGGCAATTCGCCACCGACACGGATCTCCAGATCAAAACCTTCAGAGACCAGATCGACGGGGCGGTCGAGCAACTCTAAATCAACTTCTAATTCGGGATAGTGGAACACTAGGTCTGAAATAATCGGTGCAATACAGTGGCTGCCAAATCCTGTGCTAGTTGCGATACGTAATCGCCCCCGTGGCACTTGCTGCTCTAAGCTAATTTCAAGGCTCATTTGCTCCATGGTATCGAGCAAACGTTCGGACCATTCCAAGGCAATTTTGCCCTCTAAGGTGAGGCTGACACTTCTGGCAGAACGCAGAAACAAGCGCACTCCGAGCGCTTTTTCTAATAGGCCAATGCGTTTACTCACATACGCTGGAGAAAAAGATAATTGCTCCGCAGCGGCTGTAAATCCCCCGCTTGTTGCGGCGATAACAAAGACCCGTAAATCTTCAAGTGGTGGCAGTTGACTCACGATTCGTAATCCTTAACAAAACATTTAGCCTATTCATACACGATACGAATATGGAATAACATACAAAAAATACAGAATCCCCTATTGGAGTCGAAGATGTCTAAGGTAAAAATCGCCGTAATTGCCGGAGATGGCATAGGTACAGAAGTGATCCCCGAAGGGATACGCACACTCGAAGCCACAGGAAAAATCTTAGGTGTGACGTTTGAGTGGACCTATTTCGACTGGTCCTGTGAAACCTACCATAAAACCGGCCGCATGATGCCAGAGGATGGACTTGAGCAACTAAAATCCTTTGATGCCATCTACTTAGGCGCTGTTGGATTTCCAGGAGTTCCCGACCATATTTCACTCTGGGGATTGCTACTACCGATCCGCAGAGCCTTTGAGCAATACGTGAACCTTAGGCCTATTCGGTTATTTGAAGGCGTGCCCTGCCCACTCGCAGGCAAAAAGCCCGGCGATATCGATTTTTATGTAGTACGTGAAAACGTGGAAGGCGAATATTCCGCCGTCGGCGGCATTCAATATGAAGGCACTGAACATGAGATTGTCTCCCAGCAGAGCATTTTTACCCGTCGTGGCACAGATCGCATCTTAAAATATGCCTTCGATTTAGCCCAAAGCCGCAAAGCAAAGCACTTAACCTCGGCGACCAAATCCAATGGCATATTTCACTCTATGCCCTATTGGGATAGTCGCGTCGTGGAAATGGCAAAACAGTATCCCAATGTTAAGGTCGACCAATATCATATCGATATTCTGACGGCAAATTTTGTGCTGAAACCAGAGCATTTTGATGTGGTTGTTGGCTCAAATTTGTTTGGCGATATCCTGTCTGATCTTGGCCCTGCGTGCACTGGCACTATCGCCATTGCCCCTTCGGCGAACATCAATCCAAGCAAGGAATTTCCGTCGATGTTTGAGCCGGTACATGGTTCGGCGCCAGATATTGCAGGCCAAGGTATTGCCAATCCTTTAGGCACAATTTGGGCAGGCGCTATGATGATGCAACATTTAGGTTATGGCGCAATGCACGACCTGATACTCAGCGCGATAGAAAACGTATTGAAAGATAAGCAGTCTTTAACCCGCGATATGGGCGGAACGGCAAATACTTGGGAGCTGACCGATGCGGTGATCGCTGCGATTAGTCGCAATTAAAACGTGCATTAAAACCTAATGCTAAAAGCTCTTTAGCATTAGGATTGAAAGGGCGTTAGACTATCAAACCACTGATAATAAACGTATTAACAAGCTAGCCAGTTAATGTATTTATTAAAGTTCCCTCCTTACAGCGGCATTCTGTACTCAATGACTCCCGGTTTTTCACCAATCCAGTTATAGAGTTTTTGCGCGGTTAAATTAGTTTCCTGTGTATGCCAGTACAGGCGAGCGCAGTTGTGTTCAATGGCCGCTTGCTTTACATACTCAATCAATTGTTTTCCAACATGTTGACCCCTTGCCGTTGGGGCAACAAACAAGTCTTCAAGATAACAATAGTCCGTTTCGGCCCAAGTAGAACGATGAAAAACATAGTGTACAAAACCGAGTAAGTTTTGGCCCTCTCTTGCGACGGCGCAATAAATGGGTTCTTGGTCATCGAAAAATCGGCGCCACGTGGCTTGGGTGGTCGCTTCTGATAACGCCACTTTGTAAAAGGTCTGGTAATCACGCCAGTGTGGTAACCAGAGTGAATAGTCCGTTTCTTTAACCATATCAATGGTCACTGTTAGTGATTGGCTGGACATTAGCGCACTCCTTGAAATTAAGTAAATGGTCTCAGTTTTACTGAAGCAAGATTCTAGATTCAATTGTGGTACCGCATAAGGTACACTTTTTGCATTTTTAACAGTACCAGTTAGCAAATGAAAAAACCTCAATCCAATTTCCCTCACTTGCAACTCAAAGATGGCATCCTCAAAGATCAGCTTTATCATGCGTTTAGAGAGGCCATTCTTGATGGACGTTTACACCCGCGAATGAAGCTCCCATCCAGCAGAGCCTTGTCGGAAACCATGCAGATTTCACGTAACTCAGTACTACAAGGGTTTGAGCGCCTGATTGATGAAGGCTATCTGCTGACTAAACCGGGATCGGGCACTTATGTGTCAGATACCATTCCCGATGAATTGATCGATATTCCAAACCGTGCCAGAGAAAGCGCTCAAGCCTTTGATTCCGAATTAGAAATTAATCCACAGTTAATAGAAATGGCGCAATTGAAAGCGAAGGGGAATACGGACAACAGCCATAGCATGTTTAATATTGGCGTCGGATGTGTCGATCTTTTCCCGCACCAACTTTGGGGGCGGCTGTTAGGCCGAGTTTGGCGGCAATCGCGTAAAACCTTATATAAATCAAACCATAGCGCAGGGTATTTGCCGTTGCGTGAGGCGATAAGTGACTATGCGCGTTCGACCCGCGGCCTCAATTGCACACCTGAGCAGATCATCATAGTCAATGGAACTCAGCAGGCCATTAACCTCACAGCGCAGGTACTACTCCAACAGGGAGATGAAGTCTGGCTTGATGAACCTGGGTATGACGGGGCTTTAGGCGCTTTTCTCTCGCAAAATATGCGAGTTCGTCCTGTGAGTGTTGATGATGAGGGCACAAATATTGCCGATGCGATACAGCGGTGGCCCGCAGTGAAACTGGCTTTTACCGCGCCCTCACACCAATTTCCCCTCGGCGGTATGCTAAGTCTGCCACGACGATTGGCCTTACTCGATTGGGCCGCTGAGCAGAGTAAATGGATTTTAGAAGATGACTATAATAGCGAGTTTCGTTATAGCGCCCGTCCGATACAGGCATTACAGGGGCTCGATAAACATCAAAGAGTGATCTACGCTGGCACCTTTTCCAAGATGCTGCTGCCCGAATTACGACTCGGCTTTTTAGTGGTGCCCGCTAAACTGGTACAGGCTTTCCAACTAGCAAAGCATTACGCCGATACGCACACGGCTCACCTAGAGCAAGCAACATTAGCGTTGTTTATCGCCGAAGGACATTATGCGCGACATGTTCGCCGAGTGAGAAAAGCCTGCTTAGCGCGCCAAACGGCGTTAATCGCGGCAATTGAGCAGTATCTGCCCGACAAATTGTCCGTTCAAACCTCTGACTCAGGTATTCACCTCGTGTGTTGGCTGAAGGGCGACTTGACCGAAGAGGAAGTGATCAACAAATGCCGCCAAATACGTTTGGGGGCACAGCCTTTGTCTCGATATTGCCAAGCGCCCTATCCAAGGCAAGCTATCTTACTGGGCTATGCCGCTCATACGCCTGATGATCTGCGGGAAAGTATCAAAAAACTGGCGCAGATCCTTTAATATCCAAGCTTAAAAAGCCTGAAAGAAAATCCCGAAAGCACTGAAGATGGCAACAAACCATGTGAGGGATCTTAAGGTGCCTTTGTTGGCAAGATAGAGGATGTGATACACAAAGCGGGCGCCGACATGGACGATTGCGAGCCACTCAGTGGTGGGATTTACTTTGCCGGTAGCAATCACCACTAATACGGCTAGGCCAAACACCAGCAATGATTCAAAGGCATTTTGATGTCCCGCTAAAGCGCGAGCGCCAAAACCGGTTAGCTGTGCTTGCTGAGCACGGGGATGATTATTATCGTAACCACCCGCCTTTGCCATTGCCCAAGCCACTGGACCTTTCGCAAGATATGGCAATAACATGGCGACAAATAAGCAAATAAGTAAGGTATTCATGGGGTAATCTTCCTTTGATTGTTGTTTTGAGCTCTACTGTTTGAGCTCTACTGTTTGAGTTCTACTGCTACATGTGCCTAAGTTACAAGTGTATTGGTTAGCGGCGTTATTTCACCATATACATGCCTTCACTTGCGGGACGACTAAATTTAAAGCCAAACTTTTCATAGAGTTCAGGCACATCCGCCATCAGGGTAATATACGCGCCCTCAAAAGCCTCACGATCTAAATAAGCCATGATGTGCTGCATAATAAGCCGCCCTAATCCCTTACCTTGATGCTCAGGATCCACTGCAATATCGACAATTTCGAAGTTGAGCGCGCCGTCACCAACCACACGCCCCATACCCACAGTCTGTTCGGCGAGCTTTATTTGCACGCCATATAAACTCCTTGGCAAAGCCTTAATCGCGCCCTCCAATGGTCTAGGGCTTAAGCCAGAAATCTGTCGTAGGCGAACAAAATCATTGGCAGAAGCAACGCCTTCAAGCACTTGGTACATGATATTTCCTATTGTTTTATTCAGTCACTTGCTTTCAGTCACTTGGCTTTCAACTATTTAGCTTTCTATCATCTCAAGCTCAAAGCCTTCATCCAGAGTCGGCGGCTGAAAATAACCACTCACATGCCAGAACATAGCCTCAGTATCGAACATGGCGCGCTCAGGGTGGCTTTGTCTGCGTTTATCGAGTTGACTCAAACAAAGCGCATCGCTGTGATTAAGATAAATAAGTTTATGGGCGGCGCAATCAGTAAAAATGCTTCGAAACCACAGGCGCTGATTGATAGTATTCGCGGGAAAGTCCATGACCACAGAAACACCCGAACAGAGCAGTTCCTGCACATGCTTTTTAAGCAAAGGCTTAAGGCGAGCGGAATAGCTCAAGTAAGTATCAAAATCTTTAATTTCATCGGGGTATAGCGCCGCCAGCCATGCGTCTTCCGAGATTAAAATACAGTTTTCGGCCTCAGAAAGTTGTCGCGATAAGGTTGATTTACCTGAGCCCATTTTGCCACAAAAGAATATTAACGTACCTTTACTGACCAATTGTCCTAACGCATTCTGCTGTGTCATCTTCACTCCTTGATTACTGGTCTTTTATCTCAGCCGACGATTTCACTCGCTATGACACCAATGAACGACTGTACAGAGCATCACATAAAGCATGAACACCGAGCAAGACTTGGGACGAGTTTAAGGTAATAAAATCCCATTAGATTAATGACTATCCTGTGTTTAGACAGCAGACGTTTACCGTTATTCGCACAATCCACCGTTAGCTTTTTTGAGATCTGACATCTCTTCGCCCGCTTAGATCGCCTCGCTCTCTGAGCCCTATCCTTGCCTTAAATCAGGGAAAAACCAAAGCATTTAACTCGAATAATAAAACAATAAACCACATTATTAATCTAATAATTAAGCACTAAAGTAGTAATTTACGCTTAGCAATAAAAACATTGCCACCATTCATGCTATGACATTAATTTAGGCGTATGCTAGGGTAAGAATGAAAGGATAACCGTCATAAGTGCAAAGGAGGCTCTATGAGCACTGTCGTTCCACGTACCGTCACTTCCCCTAAAAAATTCATTATCGGCAAGGGCCTATTAGCTCAAATGCATGATTATGTTAAGGACTTTGGTGACAATGCTTTTATCATCTGCGATGAATTTATCCTCAGCCGCGTGAAGAATGAAGCGGTCGCTGGGCTAGATCAAAATGGGATCAGCAGCCACCTCGAAAAATTCAACTATGAGTGCAGCGAAGCCGAGATAAAGCGCTTAGGCGCGCTGGCAGAACAGCATCATACCAACGTTATTGTTGGAGTTGGCGGTGGAAAAACCTTAGATGCCGCCAAAGCCGTCGCCTTCTATCAAAAACGGCCTGTCATCTTGTACCCCACAATTGCCTCAACCGATGCGCCTTGTACTGCACTTGCAGTGATCTACTCCGAAACAGGTGAGTTTGAACGCTATCTGTTTCTGCCACAGAACCCAGATGCTGTCGTTGCCGACACTGCCATTATCGCCGCGGCTCCGGCCCGATTTTTTGCGGCAGGCATAGGCGATGCACTGGCAACCTATTTTGAAGCTCGTGCCTGCTATCAATCGGATGGCGTCAACCTAGTCCTGAAAAAGCCTTCCCGCACAGGGCTGGGATTGGCCCAACTTTGTTATCAGTTACTGACTGAAAATGTTGAAGCTGCTATGGACGCCGTTAAAAACAAAATAGTCACACCTGCGCTAGAGCAAACCATTGAAGCCACCATCTATCTCAGTGGTGTTGGTGCAGAAGCAGGCGGGTTAGCCGCCGCCCATGCCGTAAACAATGGTATGTCAGCGGTGGCAGACTTACATAAAGCTCAGCACGGCGAGAAAGTCGTCTTTGGGCTGCTAACTCAGCTCGTGCTCGAAAATGCCCCCAAAGCCGAAATCGATAACGTTATCCGTATTATCAAAACGGCAGGACTGCCGCTCACACTCGCAGATTTAGGGCTGAAAACCTTTATCGAGGCCGAGTGGCGCAAAGTGGCTGAGATAGCCTGTGCTGAGGGCGATACTATGGGCAATATGCCGATGAAATTAACCGCAGATGATGTCTATCAAGCCATCATAGCCGCCAATGCCATGGCTGAACGCTATAAAACAGCTGAAGCTTGTTAACCGTAACAATATGACGTGTACTCCGTAGATGGCAACCATCTATCAATTTGATTTAATTGATTAATACTACTGAGATAGTTCCTACTACCACACGAGTTTACCGTTCATCCTAGGCTTCCTTGCCACATATCAATGGTAAGGGAGCCCACAACAAACAAGACATTTCCACCCTCGATGCCAAAGCTGGCATTTACGCTCTATTTGTTAAACGCTTGGAGGCACATATGGCTTATGCAACAACCAATCCCTTTACGGGAAAGCTCATTAAAGAATTTCCAAATGCAACAGATACCGAAGTCACACAGGCGATAGAATCCGCCCATCAGGCATTTTTAAGCTGGCGAACCACTCCCTTTGCCGACAAGGCCGCAATACTGTCTAAGGCAGCGAAGATCCTCAGAGACAACAAGTCCAAATACGCCAATCTACTGACCTTAGAAATGGGCAAGGTCACAGCAGAAGCCGAAGCTGAAGTCGAACTGTCGGCGCAAATTTTCGAATACTACGCCGAACATGCCGAGCGACTGCTGGCACCGCAAAAACTGCTGGTTGCCGATCCCGCCGAAGGTGAAGCAATACTGGTTAACGAACCGCTGGGCGTATTATTGGCTATCGAACCTTAGAACTTTCCCTACTACCAAATTGCGCGCATCTTAGCGCCGCAGCTTGCAGCCGGAAATACCTTACTACTCAAACATGCATCCAACGTGCCCCAGTGCGCAGCGGCCTTTGAAGGCTTAATGCGCGATGCCGGACTGCCCTCAGGTACATTCCAAAATCTGTATGCCACACGAGAGCAGATAGAACAGATCATCAATTCGCCCAAAGTGCATGGTGTTGCGCTCACGGGATCAGAAGATGCGGGATCGATCATTGCCGCTCTGGCGGGTAAGGCACTGAAAAAATCCACCCTAGAACTGGGTGGCGCAGATGCCTTTATCGTACTTGAAGATGCCGATCTGCCTAAAACTATCGACTGGGCTGTGTTTGGCCGTCACTGGAACGCGGGGCAGGTCTGTACATCATCTAAGCGGATGATCTTAGTTGAAGCCATTTACGATGAATTTATGGAGGGCTATATCAAGGGGATTGAAGCGCTAAAAGCAGGCGATCCTATGGACTCGGCCACTACGCTGGCGCCACTGTCTTCCCAAGGCGCAGCCGATGAGCTAAAGCAGAAAATCCGTGATGCCGTAAAACACGGCGCAACCGCGACCGAAGTGGGGCCTAAAGTGCCGCAGCAAGGCGCCTTTGTGCAGCCAACAATACTAACAAACTTGACGCCAGATAACCCAGCCTACTATTGGGAATTCTTCGGTCCAGTGTCCAGTATCCACAGGGTGAAAGATGAGCAAGCGGCGATTGCCATCGCCAATGACTCGCCCTTTGGATTGGGTGGCTCAGTGTTTACCGCCGATACCCAACGCGGGCTGGCGGTCGCTAAGCAGGTTTCCACAGGCATGATGTTTGTTAATCATCCGACTATGGTCAAGGCCGACTTACCCTTTGGTGGCGTACGTCGCTCAGGTTATGGCCGCGAGTTGATTGATTTAGGATTGAAAGAGTTTGTAAACCACAAGCTTATTAATGTGGTCGACATCAACGCGCCTTTCTAAACGCTTAGAAAATAGCAACATCTGACTAAACGCCTGACGGAATAATCTGTCAGGCGTTTTATTTAACGTGCTTTATCCAAGGCATCACATAAGGCTTGAACGCCGAGTAAAGCTCTGGGCGTCGCGCGATGTAATAAATCGGCATTGAGTTGATAAATATGCTGTTTCTTCACGGCAGGAATTTCTGGCCATTGGCGCCAATCAACCCCTTTCACATTACCTTCTTCCCCACTTTGCAAAATCACCTCGGGCAAGGTCAGCAAGACGTTTTCTAAACTGACTTGCGGATAATCACTGGCGGCATCGTAAAACACATTTTGTCCATGGCACACACTGATGATCTGTTGGATCCAACTGTTTTTAGAGACTGTCATCAAGGGGGTCGACCAGAGTTGATAGAATACCTTAGGTTCTGATTTTTTAGCATTTTCAACCCGCAATCGGATAAGTTCAGCGCGATAAGCGGCCGCAGCCTTGCTTGCTTCTTCAACATGCCCCGTAAGTTGGCCTAACTCTTCAAGCTCCTTGGCGACGCCTTCTAAGGTTTTAGGATCGCTACCATAAAGGTTAAATCCTAACGTCCTAAGCTGGTTGATATCTTCGGCTTTATTACCCGAATCCCACACCACAATCAGATCGGGATTAAGCTCCATCACCCGCTCCATTTGAATGCCATAGTAACCGCCAATACGCGGGATATTTTTTGCCGCCTCGGGATAATCCGCATAATCGGTTGCGGCCACAATCGTATCGCCCGCACCTATGGCGTAAAGCATTTCCACCGCATGGGGCGAGAGCGCAATAATGCGTTTAGCGGGCTGCGCCAATACGCTATGGGGAAGAAATAGACTGAGCCCCAAAAAGAGTCCAGCTAAGTGTCGCTTAATCATGATATGCCTTAGTATTTATCCCCAAACCGCCTGAAGATGCAGGCGTAGTCTCTTCAGGTCACTTGGGGTTATAGAGTTAAACTAGCTGCTCTGGCCAGCCATAGTGTTCGATATAAGTTTGTAGATTCTTCGGGCGATACTGAGGATCTTGATCCCAGCGGGCCTTCACCGAATGATGCAAAAGTACTGGGACTTGCTCAGGGTCGAGTGGTCGTAAATATTCCTGTTTTATCCGATAAAAACTGCGTCTCGAGTTATGTAAGGTCGCGAGCGGATTTGGATGCACACTCGCGGCTAAGTGTGGCTCTAGGCTTAAATTAAATTTCTGCGCCTCGGATATCATCCACAACAGTGCAATATCCGACAACAATGAACCGTCTTTATCGGGTTTATAACTGCCGCCAATATTGCTATGGGCGCCCGCAAACCACACTTGCTGCATGTCCATATTGTCGCGTAGTTGCCAAATAGTCGGCTCAAAATCACTGCGGTGTTCATCTATGGCTAAGGCATGGCGGGCAACGCGCACATTGCGGCCAATTTTAGTGTCGTAAAACTCGTCTTTATCTTCGAACAAGCCTAAAAATGAAATAGGGATCCCCATAGCACCCACGGTATCCCACACACCAACAAACTTGATTTCCCGTGATTCATGACTGTATTTAGCTCTAAATTCGAGGGATTTTTCACCATCAGGCGCAAAGGGCGCACTGCTTTTTTTATAGTGATCGAAAGCTTGTTGAATCAACGCCGCATCGGGGCGTTTAAGTATGCCGCAGTTATTAATCAAGCCACACAAACAACGCACAGTGTAAGCACCACGGCTAAAACCAAAGAGATAAATCTCATCGCCAGGGGAATAGTTTTGCACTATATAGCGATACCCATCCATGATGTTTTTATGCAAACCGCGCCCTGTCGCACCACCGATGGTTTGATCGTAATAGGAACCCACGCCCCAATCATAAAATACCTGCTGGGGTTTGCCATCAGCCGCTATCGGGCTGATAGCACGCGCGAGGCGCAGCACATTGGTTGGGAAATCGACCTTAAGATCTTTCTCGGGCCGATTCCAAGTCCCATCGGCACAAATCACGATACGCTTATTCATAGGATCATCCTTGAGAACGCTTTGAACACTGAACGGCTAGAGGCTAACCCATAGTCACTAACAACAAATTGTCGCTAGTTGCTAATAGGCAGTTAATAGTCCTCAAACTTAGCGCATTTTATGCCTGTGCTAAAGCCATTCGCGCGTCTTACTTAACATTGCAACCAACAATGCTGCGTCACTTATGCGCCGACATTTAAGGTTCAATTAGTAATCAAAACCTTGCTGTGCCTTGATACCCGCTTCAAAGGCATGTTTAATCGGTTGCACTTCGCTGACAGTATCAGCCAGCTCGATAATCGCGCGATGACAAGCGCGGCCAGTGATAATCACATGCTGCATCGGTGGGCGATTTTTAAGTGCGCTAAGCACACGTTCCACATCCAAATAGTGATAGCTCACCATATAGGTGAGTTCATCGAGCATCACGCAATCTATGCTCTCATCTTGCAGCAGCTTTTCGGCGGCTTCCCAAGCGAGTACAGCGGCGGCGGTATCTTTTTCTTTATCTTGGGTTTCCCAGGTAAAACCTGTGCCCATTACATGAAACTCAACCCCTGCACCTTCGAGTAAATTGCGCTCACCGCACTCCCAAGTGCCTTTGATAAATTGCACTATCGCGGCTTTTTTACCGTGACCGACGGCGCGGGCAACAGTGCCAAAACCTGAGGTCGATTTGCCTTTACCGTTACCGGTTAACACTAGCAGAATCCCCTTCTCCTCTTGGGCGGCGGCAATTTTAGCATCCACACCGGCTTTCACTTTCTGTTGGCGAGCCTTGTGGCGTTCGGCCTTGATTTGCGCTTGTTCGTTGTCGTTCTGTGCTGTCATGGTCTTCTCTTCACTCTGCTGCTAAAAATGTCTGCTTTTAAAACTTATGCTTCTAAAATTGGCTGTAATTTTTGCATGTCTAAATGCTCGGCTAACACATCGGCTAAACGATCGAGTTGCTGCTCACGTATTTGATTGATATCTATCGCCTTAGCATCGTTTAATCCCGCCCAACGTAAAATCAACTGACACGCATCAGGGCTATCAAATAGCCCATGTAAATAAGTGCCAAGGATTTGCCCGTCATCACTTTGCAGGCCATCGGCAAAGCTCACAGATGTGGATTCAGGGATTAACTGCAAGGGCGCATTCGTTTGTTCAAGCCTAGGGATAAGATAGCTTGATTCACCGCAGTGGATTTCATAGCCCTTAACAGCAACCTTTTGCCCAAGTAACGTTAGCTCACCTCTCACTCGCCGTAACTGTTTTTCGGCTTTGAGTTCTGTGCTCAGCGGCAGGTAGCCAAGTCCTGCGGTATCACCCGCACTGTCTTCAATGCCTAAGGGATCAGCAATGCTTTGGCCTAACATTTGGTAACCGCCGCAAATGCCGAGCACTTTGCCGCCGTAACGCAGGTGTGTGGCAATATCTTTATCCCAGCCTTGCTGGCGTAAAAAGGCCAAATCGGCGCGCACATTCTTACTGCCGGGCAAGATCAATACATCGGCGGCGGGCAAATGAGTGGTGTGACTCGCGGCTTGAGTTTGCAATGACACATAGTCAAAATCGATATCGGGATGCAGCCGCAGCGGATCAAAATCAGTGTGATTACTGATCCTTGGGTACACTAATACCCGCACTTTTAAGCGGCTGTTAGCGCCTTTGGTCGGCGAGCTTATCAGCGCATCTTCGGCATCGAGATGTAAATCATGCAGATAAGGCAACACACCTAAAACAGGCTTGTTTGTATAAGCTTCAAGCCAATCGAGGCCAGATTGCAACAGGCTAATATCGCCACGGAAACGATTGATCACAAAGCCCTTTACCCGCGCCTGTTCGGATTCTGATAATAAAGCCAAGGTCCCGACCAAATGGGCAAATACGCCGCCTTTATCGATATCGGCAATGATAATCACTGGACAATCCACAGCTTCGGCAAATCCCATGTTAGCAATATCACCTTCACGCAGATTGATCTCCGCCGGACTACCCGCGCCTTCAACCACTATGGTTTGATACTGGGCCGTCAATCGCTCGAAGGACTCCAGCACAGCGCCAAGCGCCATTGCCTTGTAATCTTTAGATTTAGGCCCAAAAAAGGCCGAGGCTTCGAGTGTTGTCAGGGCTTTGCCATGAACGATAATTTGCGCGCCCGTGTCCGAGCTTGGTTTAAGCAGTATGGGATTAAAATCGGTATGGGGCTCAAGATAACAGGCCACGGCTTGCAAGGCCTGTGCGCGGCCAATCTCGCCGCCATCGACAGTAACAGCGCTATTGAGCGCCATATTTTGCGGCTTAAAGGGCGCAACCTTAATCCCCTGACGGGCGAGCAAACGACAAATGCCTGCGACTAAGGTGCTCTTGCCCGCATCCGATGTAGTGCCCTGCACCATCAAGACTGCCGCGCGCCGAGGTGAATTAACCGCAAGCGTATTAACTACAGGTGTGTCAGCGGTATCGAGTGCATTAGCACAGGCTGTGTTGTCTGTGTTTGGAGAGGACATAGGTTTAAAAGGCTTATTCTAGTTTGCAGTCATTAACATAACAGCTCAGTCTAAAAATCACTTAAGTATGCAACTTAAGCTTAAAACGTGGACTGAGCCCAAAGTCTAAAGTGGTTTCAATGCTAAGGGTAAACCAGCGACCACTAAGGTGACATTATCCGCTAAGGTCGCCACGGCTTGATTTAACCAGCCCGCTTCATCGACAAATTGTCGGCTCAACTCACCTAAGGGTACTATGCCAGAACCGACTTCGTTACTGATCAAAATCACCACTCCCTCAAGCTCGACGAGGGAATCCACAAAAGCGGTTTTCTCGGCCTGCCAACTCGCATGAGCTTTATCGTCAGAGGTTGAAGTGGCAGAGGGTGAAACGGCAAAGTCAGTCGCATTCCACTCAGTCGGCGCGGGTTCATCATCGATGTTAACGTTCGATGCAAGTAATTGATTCGTTAACCAAAGAGTTAAACAGTCTACTAAAATCACTCGCCCAGGTTTTGCTAACTGTTTTAACAGTGCAGTGAGGGCGAGCGACTCTTCAAACAATTGCCATTCGATACCATCGTCCGATCGTCCCGCTTGATGCTTGGCGATACGTGTCGCCATTTCATCATCTAGCGCCTGCGCCGTCGCCACATAGCAGGCATCGAAGCCAAGCGCAGTGTACTGACGCACTAAGGCTTCGCCGTAACGACTCTTACCGCTACGGGCGCCGCCTAGGACGAGGTGGATCACAGTATGTTACCCACAACGAGCAATACAAAATAACACACGATTTCAGATATTTGTTGCGCCGCGCCTAAGGTATCACCCGTGTAACCGCCAATCTGGCGTCTAAAGATCACTATGATCAAACGGCGCAGTCCTATCATCACCAATAGCAATGACAATGCCGCTAACCCCTTGAGGAATAACAGCACTAATACGCCGCTGGCGATCAGGATAAGCAGCTCATTAATGCCTTGATGTTGCGATAGCGGCTTAGACTTACTGGTCTCGTCATCGCGGACATATTTTTCACTAAAGATGATACTGGCTGATACCACACGGCTCACTGTGTGCGCGACGATAAGTGCAGAACCCGCGACTACAGGATCGTACAGGGCCAACTCGACTAACAACTGCCATTTCAGCAGCAGGGCCAACATCAGTGCCAGTGCGCCATAACTGCCAAGGCGCGAGTCTTTCATGATCCGCAGCTTGTCTTCAGCCGTCCAACCCCCGCCAAAACCGTCGAAGGTATCGGCGAGGCCATCCTCGTGGAATCCGCCCGTGAGCAAGACGCCAACCAACATAGCTAAAAGAACAGAAACGCCAGCGGGGAGCCAGTTCTGCGTCAGCCAAAACACTATGGCGCTTAACAAACCGACCAGAAGACCGACGAGACCGAAATAACGGCTGGCCTTATTCAACTTATCGCTATCGACTTCGACCCACTTAGGCATAGGAATGCGGGTAAAATAGCCCATGGCAACTAAAAATAAATCTATCTCTTTGTGCCAGCTTTCGCGTTCTGACATAAAGCATCCTTAGTGAATTCACACTTGCTGCAAGGTTTAAAATTAAAACGGTTGGCTAAAGGCTATTATTTTAAATAAGTAAAATAAGCGACTTAGCAGAGCACATCATACAACAGCCTCAATCCCCGCATCACTAAAACTCGCCATTTGATTGTAAAAATTTACTGAGGCTTGAATAAGCGGCAATGCCAACGCCGCCCCCGTACCTTCGCCTAATCTCAGCCCTAGGGATAATAAAGGTTTAGCCTGCAAAAATTCTAACATTCGCAGATGACCTTGCTCATCGGATTGATGGGCAAAAATCAAATAATCACGCACATTGGGGGCGATTTGCACTGCGACTAATGCCGCCGCTGTCGCGATAAAACCGTCCACGACCACCAGCATTTTACGTTCGGCGGCGGCTAACATAGCCCCCGTCATCTGCACAATTTCAAAGCCTCCTAGGCAAGCTAACACTGACTTAGGCCCAGTTAAAGCGCTTTGATGCAGCAATAACGCGAGCTCAATCAGCATCAGTTTACGTTCTAAGGTTTCGCTATTAATGCCAGTACCACGGCCAACGCAATCAATCACATCCAGCTGCATAATCGCCGCCATAATGGCCGCAGCAGAGGAGGTATTGCCTATGCCCATTTCACCAAAGGCGACTAAGTTACAACCCGCTTGATGGTGACGCTCAATCAAATCGCGCGCCATAGCAAAGCCTTTATCGACGGTTTCCAACGTCATCGCGGGTTCTAAATGGATTGCCCCCGTTCCAGCGCCAAGACGTTGATCGATAATACCTTCAACTCCTTCAACTGGCGTTAACATACCGCAATCGATCACTTCGAGCTTAAAGCCCACCTGCCGACAAAAAACGTTAATCGCCGCGCCGCCATGGGCAAAGTTTTGCACCATTTGGTGAGTCACTTCGCTAGGGGCAATCGACACGCCTTCTGCGGCAATGCCATGATCCCCCGCAAACACTAACATAGTTGGATGGACTATTTTGAGCACATCCGTTTGTGGCTGCTCCGTTTTTTGCAAATCAGTCGTTTGCACGCGGGCAATCTGCAAGGCTAAGGATTCGAGCTGACCTAAGGCGCCGGGCGGCTTAGTCTTAAGATCAATTTTCTGCAGAATCACCAGATCCTGCGCTTTACTCACAAGGCTTATTTGAAAAGACACGGCTGACTGAGACATCCACACTCCACTTTGTAATCTACATTAAATAACCACAACGCATCCCGCGTCTATGACGAACATGTCCAATTGTGCATTTCCAATCGCGGGTGGGATATCAACAGAAATACTGATTATCCCGTCAGTCTGCACTTACGGCATGACTCAAAGATGACGACTTAACTCTGGGTTTACGTCCTGACTAGGTGACTACGGCATGACCTTGTATTTACGGCATGACTCTACGCTTACGTAAAATCAGCAAAAAGAACATGCTACCTATGGCGGCCGTGATAATGCCCACGGGCAACTCTTGATTACCCAATAAACAGCGCGCTAATACATCAATCCACACCATAAATAATCCGCCCACCAGCGCCGTTAATAAAATCGGCTGACGACCGGGAAACAGCATGCGTACTGTGTGGGGGATCATTAACCCGACAAAACCGATACCGCCGCATGTAGCCACCAAAATAGCGGTAATCAAGGAGCAGAGCAGCAACATATTGAGCCGCAGCTTAGGCACATTCACCCCTAAGGTATGCGCCGTTTCATCCCCCGCCTGCAACGCCATGATCTGCCGTTTCATGCCTAAAATAATGAATAAACTCGCACCAATCACCAGTGTCGGCAGTACTAACAAGGACCAACTGGCCTTAGCGAAACTGCCTAAACTCCAAAACAGCACAGAGGCTGTCGCCTGCGGACTGGCGAAATACAGCAGCAGACTCGTTAATGCGCCGAACATAAAGGAGGTCGCCACACCAGAGAGCAACATGCGCTCCACTTGGCTATTGAGCCCAAGCCCAGACAAAGCAAGCACTATCAGTACCGACAAACTGGCGCCAATAAAAGCGCCCAAGGGCAAGCTAAACCAAAGCAAACCAGACAAGGCGCCCGAACCGCTAAAAAGCCCAGAATGTGCCGCCATGCCCGCATTATCAAAAAATCCAGAGCCAGTGAATAAGGTCAACATCACCACAGCACCAAAGGACGCGCCAGAGCTAATGCCAAACAAATAGGGATCGGCGAGCGGATTGCGAGTCACGGTTTGCAACACACTGCCCGCCAGTGACAAACCCGCACCCGCCACAAAAGCCAGTAAAATGCGCGGTAGCCTGAGCTCCATCACAATGCGCTCAGTCATGCCATTGGCTTGAGTGAGGTTCGTCGCCTTATTGATAAACACTTGAATAACATCAGTAAAACTGATGTTCGCCGCACCAAAACTCGTCGCGGCAATAGGCGTTATCAAAGTGATGATACCTAATACGAGCAGCATCAGTTGTTGTCTCGTCAACGGTGTCACGATACGCCCCAAATATGAGATGAAATATTGTTTACTCCCCTGAGTCATCCACCCTCGCCTCGCTCGTTCAGGCCATGATCTACATGGTGGTAACCATAAAAATAGCTGATTAAGGGCTTTTTATGTTGTGGATGGGGCGATACCTGAGCACACACGCCAAACACATCGCTAATTCGCGCCTCGGTTAATACTTCGGTTGGCGTCCCCATAGCGCTGACTTCCCCGTTATGGATCAACAACAAACTATCGCACAGGGCACTGGCTAAATTAAGATCATGAATTGAGGCAATCACGCTAATCCCAAGACTACGCACCAATTCGAGGATTTGAATTTGATAGCGCACATCGAGGTGGTTCGTTGGCTCATCGAGGATTAAAAGCTGCGGCTGCTGCACTATGGCACGGGCAATCAAGGCGCGTTGCTTTTCACCGCCAGATAAGTGCTCATATTGTTGGTGCATCTTATGGCTCAAGCCTACTTTCTCTAAAGCCTTAGCAATACGCTCAGTATCACAGCTCGAATTGGTATCGAACATACCCTTATGCGGCGTTAAGCCCATGCTGACCAATTGCTCTGTGGTGAGGTCAAAATAGTGCGGTGTATCCTGCTGCACTACGGCGACGCGACAGGCAAACGCCTTGGGCGACAAGCGCTCAATATCTTGATCGAAAAGGGTAATTTTGCCCTGAGTCGGGCGAACAAACCGATACAAACAGCGCAGCAAACTGGACTTGCCCGCACCGTTAGGGCCAATCAGCCCCAGCATCTGCCCCGTTGGCAGCGTAAAGTTAATACCGGAAAGTATGGTTTTGCCATCGATACACCAGCTCAAATGACTCACATTGAGCGCGACTGACGGGCTCGATGATGGGTTAGTGTCATTCACGGGGCTGTTAGTTTGGATTGCGGAAAGTTTCACCTAAGCGGCGCTCCTATCGAGTCCAAACCTTTATAAAAAAAGGTTGTGCACATTGTCATCTGCTCCCTCGAGTCACCCGCTCGAGAACTAAGGCTGCACGCAGCGATAACAGAAATAGGCAGGTCTCCTGACTTGTAGAAAAGAAGGAGCTAGGCTCTAGAATCTAGGTGCTTCTTTAAACTACTCACAGTTGCGGGCACAGTTCGGGCTGACTGACGAGCAGCTCCCCGATTCCCTATTATGTTTGGGTTGATATGCTCTTTGTTAACAACGCCACTGTGAATAAAAACAACGGAGCGATTCGAACAAAGAGAGTCTATTCCCAACACCTATTTCTGCGACGTTATCACTCATTGCGCATGTAATACGCTATCTCGTTCAAACGTCAGGGAAAAGCATTATCCTACATCTATCCCATTAGGCAATGCTGTTTAAATCAGAATATTTTCATATCAGCTTATTCTCGCCAAACGATCACGCCTACATGATAGCGCCTAGGTCGTGAAATAAGGCCTCAACACCTGCGCCCACTCGGCCAATCTAAACGCCAATAGCAGGCACCCTGTTCATCTTGCAGCACATTAATGCTCACCACGGCCGCCACGGGTAAATCGAGTTGACTATAAAACCCTACCGCCCGTTCAACTCCTAAGGCACGCGCCATTAAGTGACGGATCACCCCGCCGTGGGTCACGACCCACACTTGAGTGGCAGGCATATTATCAGCGGTTTCATTAATGGCACTGTTTTCATTACCCATTTTATGTGAGTCAAGGGTCAATCGTTCAAACTCGGCGGCGAGTATCTGGTCAATCGTCCCATTCACCCGCGACTCAAAACTTGCCATAGTTTCACCATTGGGCAGCGGATTTTGCCAAGGGTTTTGCCAATACGCCGCTAAGTGTTCGCCCTCTTGTTGATACAGGTCATCGAGCCGACAACCGTCCCAATCACCAAAATCAATTTCCTGTAAACCCGACAAACACTGCGCCTGCAATGGCCTTGACTCAGATATCAGTGCCGCCGTCGAATGCAGCTCGGCGGCAAAAGCGTGGGCAAAATCGGCGCAGCGGCGTGAAGTCGAGCTATAAATCGCGCTACACACGCTGGCCTGTGACTCAACTGCTGCCGACATTTGTTGCCAACCCTTTTTGCTTAAAGGCATATCCACACGACCCCGCAAAATAGCGCCGCCTTCACACTCACCGTGGCGCAACAATAACAATCGAACTTGTTTCATATATGCCTTTTTAGTTAGGGGCTAGATACTAGGAACTCAAGCCAAGGGCCTAAATTCTTGATTCTCGATTCTCGCTCCTAATGCCTTTGACTTTCATCTTGCCCTGACAATCATAAGTCGCGTATTATGGACGTCTATACGTTTAAATGTCCAAAAAAAATTTTAAGAACAAGTATTCAAAAAATGTCGGCTGACGACAATAAAATGCACTTAGCATAACAATGGCCGATTTTTGGACTTAACTTAGCTGTATTTAAGGTAACTATTTATGACGATACCCTCTACTAAAGCCAGCCAGATATTGGCAGACATACGCAAACAGCTTGCAGAGCGCATTCTGATCTTAGACGGTGCCATGGGCACTATGATCCAAGGCTACAAGCTGGAAGAAGAGGACTATCGCGGCGAACGTTTTAAAGATTGGCATACGGATGTCAAAGGTAACAACGACCTTTTGGTCTTGTCACAGCCTCACATCATCAAACAAATTCACACCGACTACTTAAACGCCGGTGCCGACATCATTGAAACCAACACCTTTAACGCCACCACCATCGCCATGGCCGACTACGACATGCAGTCGCTGTCCGCCGAAATTAACTTAGTCGGCGCGCGCCTCGCCCGTGAAGCCTGTGATGCAGCCTTTGCTGCCACAGGCATTCCACGCTACGTAGCCGGTGTGTTAGGCCCCACTAACCGTACGTGTTCGATTAGCCCTGATGTGAACGACCCAGGCTATCGCAACGTCAGCTTCGATGAGTTAGTGACTGCTTACAAAGAATCCACTAAGGCGCTGATTGAGGGCGGCGCGGATATCATTATGGTCGAGACCATATTCGATACCTTAAACGCCAAAGCCGCGCTGTTTGCGATTGAATCCGTATTTGATGACTTATTTGGTCAGCATTCTAAAGACAGATTGCCGATCATGATTTCGGGCACCATTACCGATGCCTCTGGTCGCACACTGACTGGCCAAACGACCGAAGCCTTTTACAATTCCCTTCGCCATATCAAGCCCTTATCTATCGGTCTTAACTGTGCACTTGGGCCAAAAGAATTGCGCCCCTATGTGGAAGAATTATCCCGCATCAGTGAGTGTTATGTGTCGGCGCATCCGAATGCAGGCCTGCCGAACGAGTTTGGCGGTTACGATGAAACCCCAGAGGACATGGCGAACGTGATCGAAGATTGGGCGCGCGAAGGCATGCTCAATATTATCGGTGGTTGTTGTGGTAGTACGCCTGAACATATCCGCGTGATCCGCGAAGCGGTGAGCCGTCACGATCCACGTATTTTGCCGGACATTCCAGTCGCTTGCCGCTTGGCAGGTTTGGAACCACTGACTATCGACGCCCAATCCCTGTTCGTTAACGTGGGTGAGCGCACCAACGTTACAGGTTCAGCCAAGTTTTTAAAGTTGATCAAAGAAGGCAAGTTTGAGCAGGCGCTCGATGTCGCCCGCGAGCAGGTTGAAAGCGGCGCGCAAATCATCGACATCAACATGGACGAAGGCATGCTCGATGGCGCCGAGATCATGCACAAGTTTTTAAACTTGATTGCCTCTGAGCCCGACATCAGCCGCGTACCTATTATGATCGACTCATCCAAATGGGAAGTGATCGAAGCTGGCCTCAAATGTATTCAAGGCAAGGGCATAGTTAACTCTATTTCCCTCAAAGAAGGCGAAGCCAAGTTTATCGAGCAAGCCACCTTAGTGAAACGCTACGGCGCGGCGGCCATTATCATGGCGTTCGACGAGCAAGGTCAGGCCGACACTAAGGCGCGTAAAATCGAAATCTGTACCCGCGCCTATCGGGTGCTGGTCGACAAGGTCGGCTTTCCGCCAGAAGACATCATCTTCGACCCGAATATTTTCGCCATCGCCACAGGTATCGATGAACACGACAACTATGCCGTCGATTTTATTGATGCCATTAAAGCGATTAAAACCACCCTGCCCCACGCGATGATTTCGGGCGGCGTGTCGAACGTGTCGTTCTCGTTCCGCGGTAACAACCCAGTGCGCGAAGCGATTCACGCCGTATTCCTGTACCACGCCATCAAAGTCGGCATGGACATGGGGATTGTCAACGCGGGCCAGTTAGCCATTTACGACGATATCGATCCTGAGCTTAAAGTGCGGGTCGAAAACGTGGTGCTTAACTTGCCCTGCCCAGTGGAAGGCTCAAGTAATACCGAGCAGTTACTTGAAATCGCAGAGAAATTCCGCGGTGATGGCGCGCAGGTGGGCAAGAAAGAAGATTTAGAATGGCGCAGCTGGCCAGTGAGCCAACGCTTATCCCATGCGCTAGTGAAAGGCATTACCGAATTTATCGATGAAGATACCGAAGCCGCTCGCCAAGAAGCAAAACGTCCGCTGGATGTGATTGAAGGCGCCTTGATGGACGGCATGAACGTGGTCGGCGACTTATTCGGCTCGGGCAAGATGTTCCTGCCGCAGGTGGTGAAATCGGCGCGGGTAATGAAAAAAGCCGTGGCCTACTTAAACCCCTATATCGAGCTGGAAAAGGTCGAAGGCCAATCTAACGGCAAGATCTTGATGGTGACGGTAAAAGGTGACGTGCACGATATAGGTAAAAATATCGTCGGCGTGGTGCTCGCCTGTAACGGTTTTGAGGTATTCGATTTAGGCGTGATGGTGTCGGTGGAGAGAATTCTCGACGCCGTGAAAGAACACAATATCGATATCATCGGCATGTCGGGCCTCATCACTCCGAGTCTGGACGAGATGGTGCATAACGTGAAAACCTTCCACCGTGAAGGCTTAACCATTCCGGCGATTATCGGCGGCGCCACTTGCTCTAAAATCCACACAGCGGTAAAAATTGCGCCCCATTATCCCCATGGCGCCATTTATATCGCCGATGCGTCCCGCGCCGTGCCTATGGTGAGTAAGCTCATCAACAACGAGACTCGCCAAGCGACCATAGACGAAACCTATGCCGAATACGACGACATGCGCACTAAGCGCCTATCCCAAGCCAAGCGCAAAGAGATAGTCTCACTCGAAGCGGCCCGTGAAAACCGCTGCCAACACGATTGGGCCAATTACACCCCGTTCACGCCAAACGTGCTCGGTCGCCAAGTGTTTGATAATTATCCGTTAGAAGATTTAGTCGAGCGTATCGACTGGACACCGTTTTTCCGCTCGTGGGAATTGCACGGCCATTACCCTGAAATCCTTACCGATAAAGTCGTCGGCGTCGAGGCGCAAAAGCTGTTCGCCGATGGTCAGGCCATGCTCAAACAAATCATCGAAGAAAAGTGGCTCACGGCGAAAGCGGTTATCGGCTTATTCCCAGCCAATACCGTCAATTACGACGACATTGAGCTCTACACAGATGAGTCACGCACCACAGTCGAAATGACCACGCATCACCTGCGGATGCAGCTTGAACGTGTCGGCAACGACAACTTCTGCCTATCCGACTTTGTTGCGCCAAAAGACTCAGGCGTCGCCGATTACATGGGCGGCTTTGCGGTGACCACAGGCCACGGCATAGACGAACATGTGGCACGTTTTGAAGCCAACCACGACGACTACAACGCCATCATGCTCAAATGCTTAGCCGACCGTTTGGCCGAAGCCTTTGCCGAGCGGATGCACGAACGGGTACGTAAAGAGTTTTGGGGTTATGCGGCCGATGAGCAGTTAAGCAACGAAGCCTTAATCCGCGAGAAATACAAAGGCATACGCCCCGCACCGGGCTACCCAGCTTGCCCAGACCACACAGAAAAAGGCTTGTTATGGGACTTGCTCAAGCCCGATGAGACTATCGACTTGAACATCACCGAAAGCTACGCCATGTTCCCCACAGCGGCAGTATCGGGCTGGTATTTCGCCCACCCGAAATCCCGCTACTTTGGCGTGAGTAATATCGGCCGCGATCAAGTGGAAGATTATGCGAAGCGTAAAGGGATGAGCATTGCCGAAACGGAGAAGTGGCTGGCGCCAGTGTTGGATTATGATCCTGAATAGAGAGTGATCCTGACTGATTTTTAGAAATAATCAGGATCTTTATTACGCTAACGCGGTGTAAGATCGGTCTTGCGACCGAAAGGTCGTGGGGCTTCACCCCACACCCGACCAAGGAGGACTGCTCGTCCTATCCTCCTTGGATTCTCCAAGACGCCCCTAGCGAAGTTACATGCATTAGTGACTGGCTTTATGCTTATTCGAAAATAGCTAACGCTTCCGATGGGGCGTCCCTTCCCCCCGAAAGCTACGCAGACGTCCTGTCTGCGTCACGCTATTTTCTTCAACGCTCTTCAGCAACTTCGCCGGGGGATCGGTGAACTTCTGTGGCATTAGAGTTAACTTTTCGCATTGAAAGAGTTATGCCAACTCCACACGCCTTATTGTCCTCAACTTACCAATTTATATAGTAGACTCAAGCTTATTATTGATACTTCTATAAACTAAATATAAGTGTATCAACTCAACCAAAGCTAAATTAACTATTACGACAGTGAAATATTGAAGATGACCCATAGCCCATAAGTTAAATAAAAATAAAACTTCTATAAGTCGAAATTTAGACCATTTAAAGTAATTTGACGGATAGTCTTTACCTATAAGCATAGGTAACAGTTTCAAATTAAAAGTGACTGCAATAGCAATATGCACACAGAGCATGCTAAGTAAAGAAAGCAATAATTTAAAGCTAAAAATATTCATCTGCATAAAAATCGATTCAGACTTAAATTCAACCATCAAATCAACTGCAAGGCCGATAACAAGTGTCAAAGCAAGCACTATGCTCATACCCAAAAAACTAATTTTTTTCATGCAATTTCCTAAAGATAAAAATTGTGGAATCCCATTCAACACAATGATAAAAAGAGTTAACGAGGGGTATTTAAATGTGACTGAAGTTGATTAATTCGCTCTGGGATCAAATCCATTTTATTGTCGGTGTTTAAGTCATCACAGTTTTCAGCGACAACCCTTTCTACGCCAGTTTTATCAGTAAAATAGAGTTTTTCGCAGTCGCATCTCAGTTTGGCGATAAGCGGTTTTTCCGCTTTAGCTTGACGAACCTCGGCAACCCAACAGGAGTCAGCACAACCGCAGGAATGATAAATCAACTCCTCGTCAGGGACATGCCAATCTAGCTGATATTCGCCAGCCAGCGCATCACCTACACATGTCACAAGAGCAAAGAATACGAATAATAAATATCGAATCATTTTTAATTATCTAAAGCTTATCTGATTTCCTTAAGGACTAAGCATTAAACCACCCTGTTTAATGCTTACCTCAAGAAGAATCAGAAAGTTACAACCACGCCATTAACAATGGATGTCCATTTTATTCTGCGATATATAGGTAAATATCTACTTTTACTATAGGATAACAAGCTCTTTTTTGTTTCCTATATTTGCTAAAACCAGTTCATTACCATCACTCCAAAACATTAACCTTAGGGCTGGGTTTCCTTTTGTAACATGTGTTCTCCATGCAAGTTTCCCATCCTTTTCAATCTGTTTTTTAGAGTTAGAATTAGTAAAAAATGGCTTTATACTATTTTTTTCAGCTCCGGCAATAATCTGACATATGACGTCATAAGCTACTCCAGAGAACCTTTCATTTGGGGCACACTGATGAGTATATAGTGAACGAACAAATTCATTGCCAAATATAACTCTTCTCTCTAATTTAACACCTAACTCCCTTTCTTTCCTTAATGCTCCATCAATCAAGGCAGCTTTAATTTCATCATCCGAACTCGCCTTATTAAAACTATCAACCCCGATCTTCTCAATATTAAAATCGAGTAACTCGGAAAAGACCTTTAAGTTGTCATCAAAATCAATTGGAAATACTTCTTCAACCTCTGGTAAAATGTTAGATATTTTTCCAGTGACACTGATCACACTAGCATCTTCATCTACAGGATAATGAAGAATTGAATATTTGTCTTTTGTGATAACCCCTGTCAAACTCGCTTGTTCGACAATTGTTTCTAATTCACCATTCCTTTGATATATTACACTTCGTATTTTAGGTTCAATTTTTTTATCCAACCATTCTGCAAGACACTCTGGAACACACAAATCCCCACTACTTAACTTGTATAAGATGTTATTGACAACTTTAGCGATATCGGAACCTGAATAAACCATATCCCCTTCAAATTTACTAAAATTTTCATCAAAAATATTTTTACAAGGATACAAGTTCACCTTTATCAACCCATTCAAAGCTTCACTCTCAAAAAAAATATTCCCAAGCTCTTTATCAAGATGTTTCTTTATACCAATTAAACTCTGAACCTTATTTACAACCTCTGATTCAAGACATATTGCTGGAGAAATCAAATAATCATTTGTCACAAACAAATTTAAATTCATAGCTTGAAATCACCATTTTTCAGCTCAATTCTTTTTAAGGTTGCATCCATGAGAATCCCCTCAACTTCTTCATCTGATTGATCAAAAAAATCTTTAGGCCAATCTATTATCGCTCCGTATTTATTTATATCTACTTTCCTGACAACACTTACGTCAGAGAACTTTTCAAAAAATAATACTGAAGATTTTTTTTCAATAGATTCATCTCGACTTTGAGCGATCCTTCTTCTCAGCCTATTAATGATGTACTCACTGTGAGTTTCAATTATGCACTGTTTATTCCTATTCGATATCGCTAAGAAAAAATCACACAACCTTGATTGTACCTTGGGGTGCAAATGCAATTCTGGCTGTTCAAAAATCAAAACTTCATCTTCATCAGATAGCAATGCCATTACGACAATTGGTAATATTTGACTAACTCCAACACCAACATGAGTTAAATCTTGTAAATTATCAGATTCCGATGTCTTTACCCTCAACTCATAACCAAGCTTCCCTTTGTCATAAGTTTTAACTTCTGTAACCACACCTAAATATGATAACCATTCGGTACATGCATTAGCCAAGGTATCTGTAGCTATTGAATATGATAGATGATTATTATCTGTCGAAGTTATTTTAGGATAACGAATTTTCTTAGATTGATTAACATGTAAAACAGCAGCAGTATATTCACCTTTTAGCCCAACAACATCCAATTCAGACAAATCAAAAGCTTGATACATTGCCTGAGGCTCATTCCTAAGAGGCCCTAAATACTTAATTTTCTTACTAAACATATAACCAAGAAAATAGTTTAGCTCTCTAAGAGCTTGGATTTGGAATTTTTCAGGTTTCCTTGTTTTTTTCATATTAGAGTACCATGTACCCTGGATCACATCCCTATGCCTTATTAGAAAATCGCCTAATTCCTTCTTCACAGATTGATCTACTCTATCAATAACATTAATCCAAGCATCAATACTAAAACCACCATCAACATCACTTTTTAGTAACGATAAAGTAGCTGGGGTCAAAATCAAAGATTGATTTATAATCAAACTCCTAACTTTTTCAACCGTCAATGAATTATTATTTTGTATAATCTCAAGCAATTCTTCAGGAACTTTGAAATTTTCAACCCTTTCATTATTCTCCTGGATAATTAATGATTTTATTTTATCGATTACAGCTAACGGAATAGCGATTCCTTCAAGCTCTGACTGAAGTTCATAGAATCCTGGGATTTTCAATTTCTTATCTAATGTATTGTTTATAAGAAATGAAACAAAACCTAAGCTTAATTTTTTTGTATGATCATAATTTAACTGTAGAATATGAGGTATTAATTCTTTTTTTATGACACCCTCAATTTTATATCCTGGATAGTTTTTATTTATTTCATCCTCATTACTCAACTCAATACTATCCACCTTATACATGTTATCTACATTAGATTTTTTACTAAACCTAATTAATTCCACAAACGATGATGAATATTTTTCAAGTCGTATCTCACCCGATTCTATTCCAGGATGAAAATCATCATCAGGCTTTTTAGATGAACCTGTTCTACCTGAAAACACTAAATTAAGACTTACTTTCTTTATATCAAATGCTGGAGAGGCTTCTTTAGAAAATGACAAGTCTATTGACATAGAAATATCACCGCCGTCATCTTCACTTATTAACTTATGATTTAAAATATCAGAAAATGAGCCTAATCTAACCAATCGTCCATTTAGCGAAATAGTACTTTCAAAGTATCTAGAACCAAAGGTTTGAGACAGCATTAGAATAGCTTGAATCATGGAACTCTTCCCTGAACTATTTGAACCACAAATAATGGAAAGATTTTTTAACTCAATATGTTCAAGCGTATTTATGGACTTAAAATTCCTTAAATAAAACTTATCAATCATTTGAACACCTTAGAAATTATTTTTAAGAAAAAGATCGGACAGGCAAATTTTTATGCCTTAACAATCGTTCAATTACTCCAGAGCCTAAGGAGTACACCATCCCCTCGGAGTTGCCGCAGGGCATTTGCGTGCGTTGCATGAGCGAGGCATGGATGCCGAGATAGCGTCAGTCGAATCAGGGACGAGCGTCTGACGCGATAGCATTAGAACGCTTAATGCCCAAGGAGCTTTCAACTCCGTTAGGGGCGTCTTGGAGCATCCAAGGAGGATAGGACGAGCGTCCTCCTTGGTCGGGTGTGGGGTGAAACCCCACGACCTTGATTCACCTCGGCCGCTAGGCCGCAAAACTGCCAGTTCATTACTTTGTGAACCGACAAATTGTGAACCGACAAAGCTTTCCCATTGCTACCGCACTTCGCCAACACCTGTCAGCCAAGCCATCAATCAAAACAAGGTCGCACTAGCTCAAAACGTTCACTGCTGAACATTGAGCAAAATGCCAATAAGCACTGTGGCAACAAGCATAAGTGCCAAAGCATATTCACCAATTTGCAGGAGGAGTTGGGTATCTAAGAAAGAGAAAAGACACATCGTCCTGATGCAAGTGACTCGAATCGCGGGTACGCGATTAAAGCTCATCCTTGTTAAAAACCTAAGATAGCGACATAGCGTACACTTGTCTATAACTTTAGCATTACAAATCAAGTAATTAAGCAAGCACTGATTTAACAATGTCGATATGAATACATGTGACTAAACCAATCGCCATCAAATAACACTATCTCTTGATCTTGCAGTGACATGAAGTCTCGCGGTGTCAGGCGGTTTGGTTTTGGCAAGCGAGCCAATTTCGACATGCGAATAAGCCCCAATTGAGCGCATTGCTCAAGGGCTCAGCGCAAAGGGTACTGAACAAAATTCAGGCATAACGTAACTGAGTTGAATCACAGTGCGAACATCACTGCAGAAGCCTGATAACACGGGTTTTACACTCTGATTTAGCTTGGTCAAAACTGCAACGATTAACCGCCTAAATTTGCATTTTCGGCCCTACATGCTAACGTGGCTAATGTAAATTTACATTCAGTGTTTATCAAAGCTATGTCGCAACAATCAATAAAAAGTCGATCGACAACAAGCTTATATCGGGCGATACCATGCAGCGCGGCTGATATTACACGGAAGCACAACTGAGGTTGAGATATGGAACCATCTAATACGTCACGCCGGACCTTTATCAAGCAATGTGTGATTGGCGGGGTTGCCGTATATTCGGCCCCTTTGTTGTGGGAAATGAGTCGCGCGAATGCGGCAATTGTCTCACCTGAACTGGCAACCCAATGGCAAACTCAGGTTAATGGTCAATCCAAACCTAAGTTTCGTAATGACGGCATAGCTAAGGTCACAGGCCAAAAGGTCTATGGCCGTGATTACCGTGCTATGGACATGGAGGGCTGGCCCAAGCAGCAAGGTTACGCTTTTATACTTCGCGCCGCCGATGCCTCCCATGTTTATCAAGGCTTTTCCCTCGACCACCTGCCCGCGTCGGCTAAGCCCTATAAAGTGATCACTGCGGCCGATCTGGCCCGTGACAAAATCAAGCTACCCGATTTTTACGGTGACAACATGTTACTGGCCGAGGGGCAAACCGCCGACTACTTAGGTCATGCGGTGGCGATATTGTTGTTCGACAGTTTCCCCGCCTTTAAGCAAGCTAAGTCCTTGTTGCAATTTGACCAGACCTTACTGCGCTTTGGTGAGCAAACGCCGTTTGTGTCGGACTCGAAAGACCCTTACGCCAGCTGGCGCCTTATTCGAGTTGAAGGTGAAAATGGCGCACGGGAAGATTTATATAGCCCACTCCACGATGGGCTGTTTTTCCCCAGCGTAAAAGATCGCAAGCCTGAATGGTTAGGTAATCCGAATGCCAAAGGGACAGTGTCTGAGCGCGGGCTTTATTATGCGGGTGAGATAGATAAGCAGATTGCTAGCGCCCAAGCCAATCAACAATGGCAAGTGTTAGAGCGGGAATATCGCACCCAGATCATCGATCCTATGATGATGGAACCCGAAGCCTTTAACGGCTGGTATGACGCAACTAGCCAAACATTTCATACTGTGATTACCTCGCAGTCGCCTCAGGACTTTCAAGAGATGGCAGTGCACATGCTGTTATCTAGCCCACTGGCAGGCAAGGTAAAACATCTTGTGGTGCACTCGCCTTATATCGGCGGTGGATTTGGCGCGAAAGACCATTCGATATTTCCTTATTACGGCGTGATCGCGGCCGTTTATGCCAAAGGGCCAATCCGACTCGCCAATGACAGATTCGAGCAATTCCAATCTGGCCTTAAGCGTCATCCGTTCATCATGAAAAGCCGCTTAGCGGTGGATAAATCGACCTTAAAAATCCAAGCCTTAACTTCACAGATGACTGTCGATGGCGGCGGACGAGTCAACTTTACCCCGTCTGTGACCTCGGTTGGTGCGACAGCGATGCAAAGCATTTACTACACGCCGCGCAACGATATTATCGCCACAGCCTATGCGTCGCGTAACCCAGATGCGGGTTCGATGCGCGGTTATGGCACGCTGCAATCGATGACAGCGATGGAATGCATGATCCACGAGATAGCCGACGAGCTAAAGATTGATCCCTTTAAACTGCGCGCCGCCAACGTGATGGAGTCTGGCCAGCGTAATACTCAAGGCGCGATTCCTAACGGCACTTTACGTTACCGCGAAATGCTCGAGATGGCCGAGCAAGCTCCCGTGTGGCAAAACCGCGCGGTGAATAAAAAGGACTATGAGGCCAAACATCCGGGGATGCGTTACGGCGTCGGTTTTGGTATCGCCACCAAAGATTATGGTACGGGCGCAGCAGCGCCAAGTGCGGCGGTTCGCCTAGCTAAAGATGGAAAAATCACCCTGGAAATCGGCTTTATCGAAATGGGCACAGGCACGCAAACCTCCCAAGCCGTTGTGATCAGCGATGCCCTCGGCAACTTTGCCGATGAAGTAAAACTCGCCGAAGTGGATATTTGGGATGCGATGCAATTAGTGCAAACCGATAATCCTTATATTATTTCGCAGCAACGCCAAGATGAAATGGCGGCCAATCCACGCTGGACACCGGTTAAAGCCATGGCATCGTCGGCGTCTATGTCGGCCTATTACCAAAGCCATGTCAGCCGCATCGCCGCCGATATTATCTATCGCCACGGCCTATGGCCTGCAGCGGTATCGATTTGGAACGAGTTGTATTTTAATACGCCAATGGGCTCAACTAATTTGCATAACTCACGGGATGGTCGCTGGGTCGATGGCAAGCTAACCGCCTTGGGCTTTCCGCCATTGTCGCTAGATATTCTCGCTAAACGTGCCCACGACATGGGCTTAGTGGTCGGCGTGATGGGCCATGCCTTTAATCGCTGGGCTTGGGCTGAAGCCGATTTCGACATTCTTGGCACTAAAGAGCGTTTAGCACTCGATGCGCTGGCGCTGCAATACGGCGAAGGCAACGCGACATTTGCGGCCACTTCCGACACGACTATGAGTATCAAAGCGCGCCAAGCCAGCATGAAGTCTAATGGCTATCACTTGATCGATCGTCAAGCCATGAGTTATCCCAAGGCCGAACTGAACAATGCCATGGTGACTTACTACGCCCCCTGCGCCACTTTGGTTGAAGTGGCCGTAAACGAAGGCAATGGTGAAGTCACGCTACTGAGTTCTCATACTTGGTTAGAAGCGGGCAAAGTGATTGTTAAAGAATTAGTCGAAGGGCAAATTCAAGGTGGCCTTGCGATGGGGATTGGCCATGCACTGCATGAAGGCTTACCGCCATTTGAAGCCGGCGCAGGCAATGGTACGTGGAACCTCAATCGCTATCAGGTGCCGTTAGCGCGGCATGTGGGCGTGTGGGATCAACGTCATACCATATTGCCACAGTTATCTGATAACGATCCTAGCCGTGGTATCGCCGAAGTGGTGATGATCCCTGTGGTCGCGGCGCTGATTGAAGCCGTGTATCAAGCAACCCATGTCCGCTTTTACGATTTACCTATGACAGCGAAAAAAATTAAGGAGGCCATGGCATGAGCCAGTCTATTAAACTGACCATTAATAACCAAGCCGTAGGCCCGATTGAAGTCGCCGATGGTGTGATGATGATTGAGTTTCTACATGAATACTTAAACCTCACAGGCACTAAGTTTGGTTGCGGCGCAGGCGTATGCCACGCCTGTACAGTGATCGTCGACGACGAGCAAGGCATGAGCGAAGTGGTGCGTACCTGTATCAATGGTGTAGAGCGTTTTAATGGTAAACGCGTCCGCACTGTCGAAGGTCATGCTAGACAAAACTCCCTTGGCGAAATCACCGCCCTGAGCCCAGTGCAAGAAGCTTTTTTAGAGCATTTCTCGTTTCAATGTGGCTGGTGTACCTCGGGCTTTGTCAACGAATCGACCGCGCTGCTTGAGCGATTAGAGCGACAACCTATCGCTAAAGATCAAGTTGAAAAAGTCGTTGAAGATGCCTTGAGTGAACACGTATGTCGCTGTACTGGCTACGTAAAATACTATGCGGCGGTCAAAGATCTGATCCTCAAAACTAAGGGGCTAACCCTGTGATGACATCAGCCAATCTGCGCCATTTCTCGCGCTATTTCCCGTACATTAGTAGGATAAAAAATCTGTTGAGTCACAATCTACTCCTGAGTTTAGGGCTAGGTTTGCTCGCCTGTTCCAGCAGCGTTGCCGATGAAGGCGGCAATACGAATAACGACATCGCACGCGGCGCGTATCTGATGAAGATAGGCGATTGCGTGGCCTGCCATACTGCGGTGGGCGGTCGTGAACTCGCGGGCGGTTTGCCGTTCGAAACCCCCTTTGGCGCTGTGTACTCAACCAATATCACCTCAGACAAAGAAACCGGTATTGGCAAATACAGTTACGAGGAGTTTTTTGACGCCATGCACCACGGTGTTGGCGTCAACGGCAACCTCTACCCTGCTATGCCCTACACGTCATACAGCCTGCTGACGGACGACGACACTAAGGCGATTTATGCCTATTTGATGAGTACTAAACCCATCAAGCAAGCCAACCGCGACAATGATGTGTACTTTCCGTTTAACCTGCGTTTTGGCCTAAAAGCTTGGAACTTAGTCGCCCACGATGCCAAGGAATTTACCCCGAGCAAGGAAAAAAGCGAGCATTGGAATCGTGGCAATTACTTAGTCAATGCCCTAGGGCATTGCGGTGAATGCCACACCCCAAGAGACACGATGTTTGCCATGGAGCAGGACAAGCACTTTGAGGGCGCGATTATCGAAGGGCTTGAAGCATCGGACATTCGCCCCGCCGAGCTTAACAGGCAGAACTGGACCCATGAGGATCTTAAGTCGCTGTTTACTGAAGGCTATTCCCGAAAAGGTACTGTCTTTGGCGGCATGTATCCCGTGGTGTATCACAGCTTTAGCCACTTAACCGACGATGATATGCGCGCGGTGAGCAGTTATCTGCTCGATACCGATGAAGATATTCAACCACAAGCGCTCACCTTTAACGGCCATAAACCTGAACTGCCAGGTTATACGCTTTACAAAGGTTACTGCGCCGGTTGCCATGGTCAAAATGGTGAAGGTCGCCCCAACGTCGCCCCCGCGATGGCTGGTAACGCCACCTTAGATAAGGCCAGTCCACACAATATCGTCGCCGTGATGCTAAAAGGCATTAAGAGCCAGCATTACAACCTCACCACCAGCTTTTATGCTATGCCAGGATATGCTGATGAGTTAAGCGACGAGCAGATTAAAGACTTAGCCAATTACCTAAGACTCACCTGGAGCACACAACCCGGTAATCTCGATGTGAAGACCATCCAAAGCTTGAAAGAAGTGATCCTCGAGCACGACTAACCCGCATAAGTATGTGGGAGATTTAAGATAAAAGCCGCATGGGTATGTGGGAGATTTAAAATAAAAGCCGACTCTAGCGTCGGCTTTTGCTTGAATGATATAGAGCGCGAGAATCGGTCACTCATCGACTTAATCAAAGTAAGCGGAATTAGAATAAGCGGAGCTTTACTTTCACTTAGACACGCAGTCGAGTGTCAAAAAAGGCTAAGCTGCGCGCCCAAGCGAGTTCGGCGGTGGCTTTATCGTATCGTCCTGTAGAGTCGTTATGAAAACCGTGATTCACATTCGGGTAAAGATAGGCGACATAATCGGCTTTGTTGGCTTTTAGCTGGGTTTCGTACTCGGCCCAAGTGTCGTTTACCCGCTGATCGAGCCCAGCAAATTGCAACATAAGTGGCCCCTTTACTCGGCTACGCAGTTCTGCAGCCGCGGGTGTGCCATAGAAAGGTACGCCTGCATTGAGTTCATCGGGAATCGTGGCGGCCAGCATATTGACGATATAGCCGCCAAAACAAAAACCCACGGCACCGAGTTTACCATTGCTTTGGGGATGGACTTTTAAAAACTGCGCTGCGGCAATAAAGTCTTGCTCGATTTTGGCTCTGTCTAAACTGCTTTGCATGGCGCGGCCCGCATCATCATTGCCCGGATAACCACCTAGGGAATAAAGTGCATCGGGGGCGAAGGCGATATACCCCTGCGCGGCTAAGCGGCGAGCCACATCTTCGATATAGGGATTAAGGCCACGATTTTCGTGCACCACTAATACCACAGCGGCTTTTTTACTGAGATCTAAGGTTTTCGGCTCACCTGCGGCACTGCCCGCGAGCAATAACTCATCGGGCATGACTAAGTAGCCGCGCCCTTCACCATAACCATTTGGCGAGGGAAACTTAACATAGCTGGCTTGAATACTGGGATCGTTAAAGGAGACTTGCTCGGCGAGGGCATAGTTCGGCAAAAGTGCGCCCGTGAGCATCGTCATGGTGAAACCTAGCGCCACCAGCCCAGCGAGCCGCCCCATAAACTCACGGCGATCGATAATGCCATGGGCATATTCGTCATACCAGTCAAAGGCTTCCTGCGGTATCGATTGCGGCGGCTCCACATCCATTATCACTATTTCTTGCTGTGTCATTAACTTATCCTCCATTTACCAAGCTAGCAAAGAGTGCGAAATACCCAGACCCAAATAACCTATCAGTACTAATTCATTGCGCATTTACATTAGACAAACTGACCCGCTAAGTTCACTAGATTATGAGCAATAATGGGAAACACTAAGCTGCCCGTTCGCTCTCTTAACCAGAGTAAAATAAAACCATAGAAACCTGTAATCAGAATTGAAATAAGCGAGAACTGCCACTCACCGCCGCTATACATAAGTCCATGTACTAGGCCAAATAAGATAACCAACAACAAACCTGCAATATTGAGTTTTGCACCAAAGAGATTAAAGCGCTGAGAAACCACAGCAAACGAAATACAGTATAGCAATATCCCTCGAAACATTGGCTCTTCATCAAACCCTGGCATTAACGCCTGATACAAGAGTTTCTCGGTATCATAGTTAGGCCCATTACCTAAGGAATATGAGAGTATCAACTGCAAGCCTATAAATAAAATAATAACAATAACAGCAGGTTTGACGGAGCCTAGGTTTTGTTTCCAAGTAAAACCCGCATCAGCTAACTTAACTCCCTTAACAAAAGTCTTAAGTAAAAATAAGCTGACGATCCACAAAAGTATAGAAGCAACCTTACCGCCCCAATTCCAATTTAAGTCAGGGATTAACTTATCAAGGGGAATAATATTCCCGCCCTTTAATACGGTAATAAAATAAGCAGTAAAGAGGAAAAATGATAAAGCCATCCAACCGATATTAACGTTAACCTTACCAAGACGTTCGAAGAAAAATACGATTAATACGATAATACCGACATTACCAAGTAACGATAAAAATAGATCCAACATGCTCACTCCTCATTTTTATTATTTATATACAACTATCTAGGAGAGTGAGGCACTTGTATTCATGTTAAAGCGACTCCTTTCGCCAAATAATGCAGCTGTTGCTATTTTGTTAACTTACATCAGTAAATGCAAGCAGTTATCATCAAATGGCACAAACGGCTGTCGGTTAGGGCAAGGCTAGCTTAAAATAGCGATTTAAATTCTAGAGGGCCTAGCGTGATACAACATAGAGCTAGCCAGATGGTGATATTCCACACTCTGGTGACCAGTGGTAGTTTTACCCAAGCGGCGGCCAAGTTAAAAACCTCGACTTCCTATGTCAGCAAGCAGCTTGGCGCACTGGAAGCCGAGCTGAACTTGCTGTTAGTCCAGCGGACCACTCGCACCTTAGTGCTAACCGACGCGGGCCAACAGTTTGCCCATTACTGTGAGCAAGTGTTTGAAGCGACGCAAAATGCCGATGCGATTATGCTGGATGCCCGCGATGACATTAGCGGGACGATTCGTCTCGGTTCCTCCCAGTCCTTTGGCACCTTACACATTATCCCCGCGCTGGAAGTGTTGCAGCAAAAGTACCCCGAATTGCGATTTGAGCTAAGCCTGTTCGACCATAAAGCCGACATGCTAGAAGAAGGCCTAGATCTGTGGATCACTAACCATGAACAGCTGAACGAAGGTTATATCGCCCAGCACCTCGCCGAGACTAACTTTGTGGTGGTCGCCTCTCCCGATTATTTACTCAAGCATGGCGTGCCACACCATCCACAGGCGTTAGCGCAACATAATTGCGTTATCTATCAAAGCAAGAGCCGTAATTATGATCGCTGGAGTTTTGCTAAGGATGACCTAGAACAAACCGTGCATGTGGCGGGGAATTACCGTGTCGATTTAGCCGAAGCCGTGCGCAATGCGGTGATTGCCGGGCGCGGCATAGGCTATGTGGCCACGTATTTACTCAGTGATGAGTTTCAAAGCGGAAAACTGATCCAACTCTTACCCGATTGGAAACCACTACAACAGATGCCCGTCTATGTGGTTTACCCGAGGCGGCGCCATTTACCGACTAAGTACAAGGTGATAATCGAGTGTTTAAAGTCCCATATCGGCCACCCGCCCTACTGGGATAAAAAGCTCAAACCTTGGTTAGGTAAGACAGTCACTTAAACTGCAGCCACTTAAGCTGCATTTCAAACCAGCACAGACTACGACACCAGCCTAAAGTCGTCTGTGGCGTGATTTCGATTATTGCCACAGGCACAAATATTATTTCCTCTGGGCAACAGTAGCTAAAATAGCTTTTATTCTCCTGCATAAACAGCAAGTTAAACTGTTGCTATTTTCGACTGTTTTATCGTAACAGCCCAGTAACGCCCTCGACTTGCCCTTACTGCGACTCGGCCTACAATGCGCGGCTTCTTCCTTAACTCAAAAGAATAATCCCTTATGACCGCGATATTAGGCATGATTAGTATCTTGTTTTTTGCTTGGTTACTGTCAGTGAACCGCAAGAATATTCCCTACCGCACTGTGATTTTAGCCCTAGGCTTACAAATTATATTTGCCCTGTTAGTGCTCTACGTCCCTGCGGGTAAGGCCGTATTGCAATCCGTTACTGCGGGCGTGTCGAGCGTGATAGCCTATGGCAACGAAGGGATTGGTTTCCTGTTTGGCGATCTCGCCACGGGTAAAGTCGGCTTCGTATTTGCAATCAATGTGTTAGGTATCATCATCTTCTTCTCGGCGCTGATTTCAGCCCTGTACCATATTGGTCTAATGCCTAAGGTGATCAACATTATTGGTGGCTGTCTGCAGCGTTTACTGGGCACGGGCCGCGCCGAGTCTTTATCTGCCACGGCGAACATCTTTGTCGGCATGATTGAAGCGCCGCTGGTGATCAAACCTTATTTAAAGCACATGAGCGATTCGCAATTCTTCGCGGTCATGAGCTGTGGTTTAGCCTCAGTCGCGGGCGGCACCTTAGTGGGATATGCCGCTTTAGGTGTCGATCTTAACTATTTGATCGCCGCCGCCTTTATGTCGGCACCTGCGGGTCTGTTGATGGCAAAAATCCTCATGCCGCCTAGCGACAATGACAAACACAGCGCCGATGAAATCACCTCTGTCGAATTGCCACGCGCCACCAATGTGGTTGAAGCCTTAGCCGATGGCGCTATGTCTGGCATGCGGATTTCTGTCGGGATTGGTGCCACTCTACTGGCCTTTGTCAGTGTTATCGCCCTACTGAATGGCATGTTAGGCGCTGTGGGTGAATGGTTCGGTTACCAGTTAAGCTTCGAGTTCTTGCTCGGTTATCTGTTCGCCCCTATGGCATGGCTGCTGGGTATTCCTTGGCATGAGGCCATTACTGCAGGCTCACTCATTGGCCAAAAAATCGTGGTGAATGAATTTGTGGCCTTTATTCAGTTAATGAAAGTCGAAGACCAACTGAGCGCCCATTCTCAGGCCGTTGTGACTTTCGCCCTGTGTGGTTTCGCTAATATTTCCACTATGGCAATTTTGATCGGTGGACTGGGTAGCATGGTGCCAGAACGCCGCGAATTTATCGCCCGTAATGGTTTTCGCGCCATTGCCGCTGGCGTATTCGCTAACCTCATGAGTGCGGCAATTGCCAGCGTGATCCTCTCGCTGTAATCCATCAGCTTGGGCTTTTTTAGGCACTCATCTCACCATTGAGTTAGCCACTAAGTTAGCCACTCGCGCGCAGCAAAACCGCTATCAACACAGACCCAAATCAAGCAAACTTGGTTTGGGTTTTCTTTTATGCCTCAGATATTTTTTGTGTATAATGTCGCCAGAAAAAGATTAATGAGTTTACATTTCAATAACATGCGTAGCCAAAGGAGTACGAATGGCCATAGTGAAATACAAGGCAGTTAACGCCGCAATCACACTGACAATGGCAGGTATAACACTCTTGTTAACCGCCTGCGATAACTCAACGTCACCCTCCAATTCAGTTAATACCAACATACCCACAGAGCGTGAATATCAGATTATCTCCACCATAAACCTCAATGATGGCTTTGAAACCCGCAAAGTGCTGCAGGCACGACTGCTGCTGGATTACCAATTACAGAATGCAGAGGGTAAGGCGGCCAGCTTAACAATGCCATTAACCCATAACGCCCGTTTTTTTATCCAACCTAATATGCTGCAAATTAGCGATTATGGTATGCCGATTCCGGTGAGTAATATCGACCCTAAAGGTAACTCTAATGAAATCTTTCAGTTGGTTAAAGACGGCTTTAATGTGGAATTTAACAATGGTGAAGTCCGCCAACTGACTCCCATTGCCAAAATGGATCAAAAAGATATCAAGGAATTATTTGACCACTGGGTGAATCTTAATAGCTTGTTTAAACAAGCTCCAACCTTGCCTGTAGCACTTGAGCCTAGGGTCGGTTATAGCATCAGCGCCCCCATGGATGCACGCCTAACTTGGACGGTTGAGCAAGTGACCGAAGATAAGTTATTTGCAGTAGTACAAGGTGAGAAAGACAACTTTAAGGCCTATGGAAAGTTCGAGCTTAACCGCAAAACCGGCTGGTTAGAGAGCATGGCGTTTTTTCAACAGGAAGAGAGCAAAGGCAGTACCCTCACCCGCCGCATCGCCATGGCGCCCAAGGATAGCCCTTATATCATGAACATGCTTTGGCATGCCGACGCTCGCTACGATGCCGAACGTGATATAGATGATATGCAAAAAGAACTCTACCCTATTAGCGATGCTCCGCGGGAATATAAAGCCCATGATAAGGACTTTATAAAATCCTTATTATCTGATCAACAAGGTATTCTTGATAATATTGGCCCATGGGGCGCTGACACTCCAGAAGTGCTGCAATTGCGCTTTGTGCATAATATAAGCCCGCGATATGTGGTTGCTAATGTGCATTATGAAGACTTAGCCGCCTTTGATGCCAGCGGAAATCCAATAGACATTCACTTCTGGCAGCACAGCAGAGGTGTGGCAATGAATTTCAACCGCTCGATTGAGTCTTCGGTGGATCTTATCGCCACAGGCTGGGACAACACCGCCAATAAACTCAAACTGATAGACCATATCACCGCCAAGCTGACCCTTATCCCCGAAAGCAATAAGATAGTCGAAAAGTCGTGGGATGAACTGGTCGCGAATCCTTACGCCTTCGGCGATGCGAGCCTCACAATTCAGGTGCTCGACGCCGAGGCAAAGCTATTTAAAGTCGTAATAAAGCAGAGTAGCACTCAAAACATTAACCTTCCTTTTCAGCAATTTAAAGGAAGGATGGCCGAAGCCCGTCGCGATGGTGATTATCCTAAATGGTTAACGGTGACGGATAAGGAACTGCTGGGGGAATTAATCGGTGTCGATGATCCTCATCACCTTAGCACCCGCGCCCTGCTAATTAAGCTAGATGAGATCCCTAAAACCGTTGTAATCGTAGAGAACCAGCCACAGCCGGAGTTAAGCCAAACCAAGAACATCCGCTTTGTGACCTTTACCGACTACAACCAAAATCTGGCCAATCCCCTAAGCGAGTTTGGCAATTCAAGCCTTGATAGCTTCATCTATCAGGATCTTGAGTCATCAAAAGCTGAAATCAGTGCTATCCAAGGGATAAAACCTGTCACTGATAATGGTCATAATCTATATATTCCCATGTCAGCCGCCTTGGCGACCGCCTGCAAACCTGAAATAGAGCAAGGTTTTAATGAGGGTAAAAACCCCGTCACTTGGCAGTTTGATCCCAATGCCCCCAACGGTGCCGCCTATATTTTGATGACTCCGGATCACGTGCGGCAGTTCTTCTACGATAAACAGATCAAGGGCAAGATCCGGTGCCAAGGTGATATCCATTGGCAGCCTTTAGAACTGCCCGTGACTGACCGCCCTTGGTTAATCGATTTGCAGTCTTGGCTGACGCAAACCGGATATGGCAATGAGCCGAGTAGCGATCTTAAAAATTACTTTAAGGTCGAAGATGCCCAAGGCAATCTGTTAACCATTCGACTCCCTGAAAATACTGAGCAGCGGATTAACGAGGTGCTGATCGATGGTCGCTATTTAAGTGTCGTAGGCCCCGCCGCGAAGGTAAGTTATATGACGATCTCTAAAGACCCCGTCGACATCCCCTATGAATTCACCTTTAAACCTTTGCCATAAAAAGGAGCAGTTATGCGTCTATTTACAGTAAAACTGCTCCTTGGAGCACTCGTACTTATCAGCACCCATGCCAATGCACAAAAGGTGTTACTCGATGCCCATTGGAAGGTTGTCAAAGATGAAAAACAGGCTCAATACTATCTAAAACAATCGACCGAAGTGATCGACGGCAATTATAAGGCTGAGGTTTATTACAAAAACAAAGATATGCTTTTCTGCGCCAGTGCCCTCGCCGATAACAAAATCGGTAAAACCCTCACGAGCGAACAATTCCGCGGTGCTTATCAATGTTACTTTGAGGATGGCAAGCCGTACGAGCAAGGCTTTCGCAATGGGCAAGGCCAACTTCATGGCTTGCTTAAAAAATACATTGCCACCGGCCAATTATATACTGAGTCGCACTATGAAAATGGTGTGAAACAAGGCCTCGAAACCGCTTACTGGAATGGCGGCAATATCCGCTACAAAACCACCTTTAAAGATGGACAGGCAGTCGGCATCAGCGAACATTTTGGCCCCGAAGGTGAAGTCACCGCCAAGATCTGCAATGACCCGACCTGTGTGAGTCAATATTTTAATCTTGGCAAACTTAACCGTGAAGCACATCGTGTTGATGGCCTATTGCATGGCACTGAGACAACTTGGGGCCTGAATGGGCAAGTCATCTCGACCCAAGAGTTCGTTAAAGACAAAAGGCAAGGTGACTATTTTGAATATTTTGACAATGGCAAAGTCGAGCGTCACTACCAATATCAAGCTGATTATCAGGTCGGTGAGCAACTGACTTATTATGAAAATGGTCAGATCAAATTAAAGGAAGTGACCAACGATAAAGGGGATGCCCTCCAATCCATCGAATACGATGAGCAAGGGCAAATAAAAAAAACCACCGACAGCAAATACCAAGGTAATCGCTGGGTTTATCGTAAGCAGCAGCGCTTTAGCAAGGGCCAACTGATTGAGAGCACAGAAAACGACATACTCAAAAACTGGTCACTCAGCGAAGACTACCAGCAAGGCGAGTTAGTGAGTCGCAGCGAGGAACTCGATAAAAAATTGACTGGCTTACATATTAAATCCTTCGACCAAACTGATGTAAACACCGTTTCCCGCGAGTATTTTAACGAGGGCAAGCGTGAAGGCCCCTATGAAATGGTGAAAATCGACCATAAAACCGGTAAGCGTTGGGTGGCCGAGCAAGGTCAATATTCCAATGACAAGCCCTCAGGCAAATGGAAGAAGCAGCAAGAGGATACCAGCCTCACCTTTAGCTATGATGACAATGGTGAACTCCATGGCGAGTTTCGTAATGAGACAAGTTCAGGGCAACTGCTTGAATTAATAAACTTTAACCATGGCAAACCCGAAGGATTAGTACAACGCTACGCCACTGACGGCCAATTGTATGAAAAGGGCGAATACCGCAATGGGCAACAGGATGGCGACTGGGTGTACACCCATGGTGAGTACGGTTTCCGCCCAATACCCAATCCTGAAAGACGCTATTGGTATGGTAGTTTCGATCTAGGCAAGCAAGTCGGCCATTGGGAATTGCGCTCAGTTGAAGACTATGTGCTCGAAATCGCCAATTATGACGAGCAGGGCAAACTTCATGGTAAGCAATATGAGTTTGAGGAGCATGGCTGGATAGAGGTGATTAATAGCTACAATCATGGGCAGTTTTTAAATCAGGAAACACCGCCACCTGTGGTGACCAGTGACTCTGGTTTCCCGATGTTTTAGCCTAAGCATATTCGCTTAATCGATTAATCGATTAACTTAACCCTTGGCGCTGTGCACTGTATATAAGTGCACAGCCCGATAAATAAACTCAACAGCAAAAAATTAGGATTCTTGTATAGGCCGCAAACGGCGCGGCCTTACGACCCAGAACAGAGCAAGGAATCAGCATGTTCAATACGCCATTTCGCTTTATCAGCCTCGCGATTGCGGGAGCCAGCTTAACCAGTGCCCATGTACAAGCAGCGCAAAATCTCTCCTCCATGATGGTCGAAATCCGCCAACAGGACGGAATTCCCAGCTATTACAATCTCGCCACTGGCATGCCCTTAAATGGCGATATCGCCATAGTGCGCGACAACCAAGGCTATACCTTAGGGCAGTTTTCCGAGGGGATCCCTAATGGTAAATGGCAAGTATTTCATACCAATAACAGCAAGCTAGTCGAAGGAAACTATCTGCAGGGTTATCAAGATGGCACTTGGCATATGTTCGATTTGAGCGGCGCCGTTACTGAGGAACAGCAATTTGCCAAAGGCGTGCCCACGGACGAATGGAAAGAATACAACAGCAGCGGCCATCTCTGCCAAGCTACTTATTATAAAGACGGTAAAAAGGAGCAGGTAAGACGTTTCTATGACAGTGGCAAACTACAAACCCAAGAAAGCTACCTCGATAACCTGCGCCACGGGAAATGGGAAAGTTTCTATGAAAACGGCACCTTGTCCCAAAGCCAGAGCTATGCGAACAACCAACTCTCAGGTTCTTATTTAGAACAAAATCCCAATGGACAAGCCACAGTGACGGGCCGCTTCGATGCCGAAGGTCGTCGCCAAGGAGCATGGGAAACCTTTTTCGATGACGGGACTAAATCGAGCAGCAGCCAGTTTAATCTCAATCTGCTCGAGGGTGAAGAACGGACATTTTACCCCAATGGTGAACTCGCCAGCCGCTGCCAATATAGCGCTGGGCAACGCCAAGGGAAATGCCAGCAATTTAATGATGCAGGTAAGTTACAAGTTGAAGAACAGTATGTTAATGGTGCATTGGACGGGCCACAGCAATATTTTAATGCCGAGGGCATTCTCACCAGTGCTCTCAACTATAAACAGGATCAACTCGCTGGTACGCAAAAATATTTCCACAACAACGGCCAACTTAAAGAATTACGTAACTACCAAGACTCAAAGCAGGCTGACAATGGTCAATATCCGCTTCATGGACCATCGGAGCGTTATGACACCGAAGGTAATTTGCTCGAAAAAAGCCACTACGATATGGGAATTAAGGATGGCCAATTTGAGCGCTATCACGCTGGCAAGCTGCAATCCTCCGAGCAATGGCGACAAGGGCAGCGTCACGGTGAATCACGCCGTTACCACAACAATGGCAAGCTGCGGACGCTAGATCAATACGTTGAAGGTAAACCAACAGGGAAATCAGAAACCTATTTTGACGACGGCACAGTGAGTGAGCGCGGCGAACGTATCGATGGCCAATGGGTCGGAAAATATGAGTCATTTTACGATAACGGTAAACCTCGGGAAGTATCTCACTACGCACGGGATAAAAAAGACAATGCCAGTCGTTACCCTCTTGATGGCCATTTCGCCCGCTGGTATGCCAATGGTGATCCCAATGAAGAAGGCTCATATCAAAACGGCAATAAAGAAGGCCTATGGATACAGTACAGCGAAGGCCTGAAACAACGGGAGCAAACCTTCGCCAATGGCAAACTTAATGGTAACTATACAGAGTATTACCACGGACGCCGCCGTGTGACAGGGGAGTATCTGGACGACCAAAAAACCGGTCTGTGGACGGATTATCGCTACGAAGAAAAAGACCCTACCTATGGCACAATCCCCGAGGGGAATATCCAGCAAAAAAGCCATTGGCAGGAAAACAAGCGCCACGGAATTAGGGAGTTTTACAGCTTTAAGCAAGTGGTTTACCGCTCCGAAACCTATGATAAAAATGATAAAACTGGCCAATATGCCGAGTACTATCCCAACAATGGCCAACTAAAACTTAGCGGTGCTATGGATAAAGGTAATCAAACTGGATTGTGGGAAAGCTGGTTTGAGGATGGGATGCAAGCTGCTAGCACTGAGTTTTTAGAGGGTCAAAACCATGGCCAAACGAAAGAATATTACAGTAACGGCCAACTCAAATTAGAGGCAACTTATGCTAAGGGTTCGCTTGATGGTCAAGTGAAGCAATATCACCAGAACGGTAAGCCAGAACTCGTTGAAACCTGGGTGAAAGGCCAAAAAGAAGGCGATGCTAGCTATTACCACAACAATGGCAAGTTAGCCGAACAAGGCACTTATCTTAGGGATCGCAAGGAAGGTCTATGGCAAAGTTTTTGGCCTAATGGTGAAAAACGCACTGAAGGCAGTTATCTCAGCGATCGAGAATCAGGGGATTGGAATCATTATGATCAACTCGGCAAGCTGATTAAAACAGAACACCATGGCTAGCTTAAAAATGGGGTTTTAGATTAAAAAGCGATCTAGTTCAAACATTTATCCTTAACTCCAAATCTAAAGGAAGTTTCATGCAAAGTGTGCCATAACCAGTGTCTATACTAACGGCCTTTTTTTTCGTTTAGGACAAATTGCCTATGAAGACATTTATGAAAGACGAGTTAGCCCTGCTACTGGGAATACTGACCTTAGTATTCTTTAAAACCGGTGGCGATAGCTTACTCGCCGATGGCACCGCCCTCTCGACCTATATTCCCGTTTCACTCGCCCTATTGGGTGTAGTGACTTGGGCTATTTTCTCTGTGGTACGCCACTCAGATGCACTAGCGATTAAGCTTGGCGATCCCTATGGCACCTTAATCTTAACTTTATCGGTCATTTCACTCGAAGTGGTGATGATCTCCTCCGTGATGCTGACCGGAGAACCCAACCCTGTCATGGCGCGCGACACTATGTTCGCCGTCGTCATGTTGATCATCAATGGCTTAGTGGGCTTTACATTATTACTTGGCGGCTGGCGTTACCATACCCAGCATTTCAATTTAGATGGCGTAAAATCCTATCTCGTGGCGATTATTCCCCTCGCCCTACTCTGTTTAGTACTGCCCAATTTTACCGAAGGTGGCACTATCGGCGGCATGTCTAAAGCCATGTCTTGGATGCTGATCATTATTTCGATTCTGCTCTATGGCGTCTTTTTAGTGGTACAGACAAAGAGCCATAGCCATTTCTTTGTCGATGCCGATCATGAAGACCATGAGGAACACCACGGCATACTGCGCAGTAATGCTTACCATACGATTCTATTAATTGGCTATTTGTTGGTGGTCATCTTGCTGGCAAAAACCTTAGCTATGCCCATCAATTACAGCGTAGCAACCCTAGGCGCTCCACAGGCATTAGGGGGCTTTATTGTCGCCTGCTTGATTTTATCCCCCGAAGCGGTAGGAGGCTTTAAGGCCGCGTTAAACAATCAATTACAGCGGGCGATGAATCTATATTTTGGCTCAGTTCTCGCGACGATTGCACTCACAGTCCCCGCGGTATTAATTATTGGCAGCGTGATAGATCAAGAAGTCCATTTAGGCCTGTCACCCGCCGACATGGTGCTGTTAATCACCAGTTTAATGGTCTGTAAGGTAAGTTTTAGTAGCGGTCGCACCAATGCATTGCACGGCGCGACTCATATAGTCTTGTTTATCGTTTACTTGTTCTTAATGTTTGAACATGCCTAAACTTTATTAAATCCAAGGCCGAGCGTGATTTATTTGCGTCTCGGCTTTACGCTTTTCTCATCCAGATTGACCCGCAGTAAGAGTACAAACCAGACTAAAGCGCCAACAACAAACCAGATAAAAATCCACACTAACTTATGGCCATTACGAGCCTCAAATGGCTCAAATTGGGGCATAAAAATCGTTTGATGTTCGGCTTGGTAAAGCGGACTTTTTTGTGCGGCGCTGAGCAACTCTGAACGAAGAGAGGATGGGGCTAATCGTTCAAGGTAAACAAAACTCTGGGGGTCCAACTCATTGAACTCATTTAGGGATTTAGCCAAAAATGCTTTGAATTGCGCTTCTTTCTCATTGGGTTCAAGTCGATTACTGATCTCCTGCTGATAAACTTTACCATACCAAGCGAGGGCCTTAGCATGCCAACTGTCTGCACGCTCTGCAAAAATCGGCATAGCGATATACAGCGCCATATTTAAGTGGCTACTATGTTTACCTGTAACCTCTAGGCTTCGCTGCAAACCAATTTGCGTCTTATCAATATAAGATTGCTGCAACTGATAATACTGAGTATTTTTATGGAGATACAATTCTTGTATCGATGCTAATTGCGTTAACTTCCCCGTGGTAGTCTTGAGATATTCCTGCGCAACGATGCAAGGAACTGCCATTAATTGCACCGCGATCAATAAATAGAAAAAGCGCGAATTATCTTTAACAAACTTGAGTCGTTTTAGCCTAGGTCGGATATAAATGATCGACAATAGCCAAGACAGTATCTGCGGCAGCCACAAATTAACGATATCTTCATCTAGGCTAAAAAACTCAAGGTTAACCAACAACAGCCAATGGACAAAACTGTAACCAGAAACAAATAACAGGCTGAGAAATAAGAAGGGAAAATAGATAAGTTGAATTTTTTTTAAAAATACATCCACACGAATGTCATCCTTGAGAACATAAAATAACGACTATGGTACGCTCAAATCCATCATAAATTTATCAAAATTGAGTAGAAACTCAAAGCGTTAAAACATAAAGGCCAGATTGATTGCTCATCTGGCCTTTATGTTTGTACTTTTATAAAGCTGCAACCGAGAAACTAGGTCTCACTTAACTTAGCTAATTGCTGCTGGCTACGTTGTTTCTTGTATTGCTTAGCTTCAGCAGGAATAGGAGTGACTTTGCCAGTCTCTAACCAGTTACGTAAACGGTTAGCATCCGCAATATGAGTATATTTGCCGTAGGCATCGAGCACGACAAATGCCACTTGGCGTTTTGCCATTTCAGTACGCATCACAAGGCAGTGCCCTGCTGCATTCGTAAAGCCTGTTTTGGTTAGATGAATATCCCAGTTATCTTTATAAACCAAACGATTGGTATTACGAAAATCTAAACTGTATCTTGGGTTGGCAAAGGTAACCGTCTTCTTCTCGGTAGAACTCAGCTGGCCTAGCATAGGATACTTTTCACTAGCCTTGAGTAAGACAATCAGATCACTGGCACTCGAAACGTTTTTATAGGATAAACCTGTAGGTTCAACATAGCGGGTATTTTTCATTCCCAGCGCTTTTGCTTTGGCATTCATCGCCTTAATAAAAGCTTTATGACCACCGGGATAATGATGTGCAAGACTTGCAGCGGCACGGTTTTCTGATGACATCAAGGTCAGTAATAACATTTCTTTACGGCTGATTTCACTGCCGATACGAACTCGAGAATAAACACCTTTCATTTCTTTGGTATCACGGATGTTTACCGCAAGCTTTTGCTCCATAGGCAACTTTGCATCCAGCACCACCATAGCTGTCATCAACTTAGTGACAGATGCAATTGACATTACTGCATTAGGATTATTGGAATAAAGCACTTCATTGGTTTTTAAGTCCACGACTATCGCACTACGTCCTGCAATTTCTTGCTTTAATGGTGCTTGCTTCGTTTTTGCTGTCGATTGAGTTTTGGTGCTTTTATATGCGACAGAGGCCGAATCGGCTGAATGCGCTGTCGTGGCAACGGTGAGACTGCTGCACGCAAGAATAAAACTACTGAGCAGAAAACGGATCTTCATATAGATTTCACTGAATAGATAAGGGATCGATTGTGCTATGGCACAGGTTTTGGCTAAGTATAGGAGTTCTACAGTGAAAGAAATAGAATGCAATTAGACTTTTATCAGTAAGATCAGCACTTTCTTCTCAATTTTTTTATGTAAAACCAGCTTAACCTGTCACCAATCCAGAGCAATAAAGCATCTAGCTCTAGACCTTTCAATTGTAGTAGAGACAAAATCTTAGAAAGAGATTTTTTTCAGTAGAATAATTTGAAATGAAAATAATGGGCGACTTTTTGCACTTTTAACAAAAGTCCCTGTACAACAGTGGTTTCAAGCATCTAAATACGTCATTTTAGGCGAATGAAAGCGTTAACATACGCCCTAAAATGCCGCGTTATAGCATCTTATCCGCTAGCGTAAGACAAATTCGAGTAAGGCTTCAGTATCTTCGCTCTCTTGTATCAGTTGGTCTGTCAGCACAAAACCGTGTCTGAGCAGCACTCGCTGTGAAGCTAAATTATGTTTAGCCACATGGGCAAAAAGGGGTCTTAAACTGACTAAAGGCAAAAATTGCGCTAAGGTCTGTGTCGCGATACCTTTGCCCCAATATTCACGGTCAATCCAATACCCTATCAGCGCTTGTCCATCACTTTGCCAATGCCCAATATTGCCCACAAACTTGCCATCAACCAATATCGCCCTTGGTAATACATTCACTTGTCCAAGAATATTTTGATGCCAATGTTTAAAAAACGCTTCTCGATCCCGAGGAGGAAATTGAGCAAGCTGGTTAGCAATGGGATCGCTTTGATGCACAAAAATAGCTTCAAGATCACTTTCAATAATCGGGCGTAAACTCACGCTGTATTGCGTGTTTGGCTGTTTATCTGACTTACTAGACATAGGTATCACCATTAATACTATGTATTTCAACTTGGTACAGCATGCCACATTTTATGAAGGTAAGCTCAAAAAAAAAGCGCATAACAGAGAAGGAGTTAGCGCTCGAAGAGGCAAATTTGCCGAAATTGAGGTGTGTAAATTCAAGCCATAAAACTCACACGATAGCATTCAAAGCCTAGATAAAAATCAAAGCAAAAACGGGTGCGCCTAACACCATAGCGATACCAATAAAAATCATAGTCAAACTGGCGATAACGCCCTCTTGCTTGCCGATTTCATTGGCTTTTGCGGCGCCCGCACCATGGGCAGATGCCCCTAGAGCAACACCTTTACCTAACGAAGTACGAATACGCATAAATTTGAATAAGGGGTCGCACACCAAGATGCCAATGACGCCTGTGATTAACACCATCATGGCCGTCAACTCAGGCACGCCGCCAAAGGCACTGGTCGCCTCCATCGCAAAGGGCGTCGACACCGAACGTACCAGCAAACTCTTAGACAACTCCACCGGCAGAGGCACAAACTTCACCAGCAGCCAAGAAGACATCATCCCCAGAAACAATCCGGCCGTGACACCTAACCCTATCGTCAGCGGATACTGACGGATCAAGTTACGCTCACGATAAATCGGCAAAGCAAAGGCGATAGTCGCTGGCGCTAACATGGCCATCAACCAATGGGTGTATTCAAAATAGGTTGGCAGCGGGATCTTAAGATTAAACACCAATAAGGTAATCACTATTGGCGCTAACACTATGGGCGCTAACCACCAGACTCTATGGTACTTATAGAGACGCTTGGCACCGAAGTAACAGAATATTGTCAGCAATAAGCTGAATAAGGCTAATCCGGTCTGCGACAACACAAAATCCACCACTTTTGAGTCAGTCATCATTAAGCCGCCTTAGCGTGGCGACGGGCTTGCTTTTTGATGTTCAGTTGGCGCTCAAAACGAAACACTCTATCGACCACAAAGCCTGTACCAAACATCACACACACACTGCCCATCACTAAAGTGAACAATATATTGGTGCCGTATTGCTCAAACAAACCTTCGTACTTAATAACGGATATCACTGGCGGGATGAAAAACAGCAATAACTCACCAATCAACCAAGCGGCGCCCAGTTGTACTGCATTTTCAGGAATGAGTTTAAAACCTAATAAAAATAAGAGTATGCCTAAGCCAATCACACTTCCTGGAATAGGAGAATGTGCCCAAGTGGCGAACCAGTGACATGCGAAGGACAGTAAACAGAAGAGGCCGATTTGGCTTAATAACAAAGCCCAATGTCGACACTGACGTATTGCGGCTTGTGGGAATGACATGATTTTCTCGGTTAGAACAAAGTTTTCTATAGGGCTATTCTAGGCTTGCCTATTTGATAAAAAAAATGAATATTAAGAATGTAATGCATGAATTTTAAGAATACATTTAAAGGTGAACCTTAATGGACCTCAAAGTTATCCGCTATTTTATCGAAATCGTCGATGCTGGAGGCTTCGGTAAAGCCAGCGAAAAAGTCCATCTCACCCAACCTGCACTATCAAAGGCCGTACGCCAATTGGAAGAGGAGCTAGACCTCATCTTACTCGAACGCGGTAAACGCGGCACCCAAGTCAAACTCACGCCCGCGGGTGAAGTTGTTTATCGACATGGCAAAGAGTTACTCGCTGGCCGACAACGCATGCTCGCTGAACTCACGGCCCAACGCAGTTTAACCGCGGGCGAACTCAATCTCGGATTGGCTCCTCTAGGTAGTGCCGAAATTTTTGCCCCGATTATTGCCAAATATCGCCAGCAATATCCGCAGATAGAGATGCACTTACTCGTCCGTGGCGGTGTAGAGCAAACCGCGGCAATCCAAAAGGGCGAAATTGAACTGGCCACTGGGATTATTGATTTTGATGAGGGTTATGACGGCATACGTGTGTTTAACGATCCTATGGTAGTAGTGCTGCCTAAGGAAAATCCGTTATCCACCCGACAGATATTGTCGTTTAGCGATCTCAGCGCCGATCCTCAAGTGATGTTCGAAACCGAATACACTCTCTACCAATTAGTGCTCAATGCCTGCCGACACGCCGGATTTGTCCCTAAAAACATTACCCGCGTTAGCCAAGCCGATTTCGGGATTGCCTTAGTCGCCGCGGGCACAGGGGTTATGGTATTACCGCGCTCCATCGCGCGGCGCTACAGCGTGTCAGGCGTCGTAAATATCCCGCTGGCGAGTGACGAGCTGCGCTGGGAGTTATCCCTCTTTTGGCGCAAAGACCAAGTATTGTCCTTCGCGGCTCAAGCCATGATCGCCTTAGTCGAGAAGCACTTAACCCATAAATAACCCTATTCTTACCAAGGAACCACTAAGCTTAAACGCACTAGCGTATCGCTATCCCATGGCAGAATAGGCAAATACTCAGCCGAGTTAACATCGACTTTGGCATAGTGGTCTAAATTGTATTGCGTGTGCTCAGCACTCAGCATTAACACGCTATTAGGCCGCCAAAAATCGGTTTGGTAACTCAGCTCAAAGCGATATTGATTCTCTAACCATTGGTCTTCGTCTTGCCAGGTTTGTGCGGCCACTTGCATATGTAGCTTAGGCGTCACATTAGCCCCTACACTTCCCATAAAGGTATAAGCAAACATACCATTCCCAAAATCGCCACGATCGTAACCTCGAGTTCTAGGCACATCGTCATCGATTTCGAGATAGTAATAACCCGCACCCGCCTTGAACTGAGCCTGTAATTGTTGCCCATCAAAGTTAGCTGTCAGCCCAGGAAATACCTTAGCTTGTTTCTCAACCGAGCTAACGGTATTACGCTTTCCCTGTAAATCGAACTGCCAACCGAATGAAAACGCGGGATTAACACGATAAAGTTCACCGCTCGCGGCATAGGCAGACTTAAACCACACAGGGATGTGGTCAGGGTCGAGTTTATCGACATCTACGTCTATATAGGCATCCAGCGCCGCCGTCAGCAAAATATCGCTTTGGGTTTTATGTTCTAACAATAGACTCGCATTCACCCCTAAGGTGTGAGAATCCTCGACCACAAAATCATGGCTGCCTAAGCTGTAATGCCACTGAGTTTGCTCTTCGGCCTGCAGTGCACTCGATAAGCACAGGGCTAAGCACACTAATGCTGAGTTGAGATAGTTCACTTTTGACTCCTGAAACATCGTTTCTAGCTTGATAATCAAATCAGCCAGAGGATTAAACTGCATAAAATAGGAATAACACCAACTAAGGTTGCCGTTAAAGAGCGGCTAAACTAGCCAATTTAATCAAAAAATAATAGGCGATAGTTCAAATTATGACACTCTCATTGAGAAGCCGCTAATAAACACCACAGAAGTATAGATAGCCAAAAAACTAACAGTAACAATAGTTACAGACCAAAGCACAATAATTCAACCCAGAAAAAACAACTTACACACAAATTTGTACAGGAAAGCAGCGCCCCTCAATCTTGCGACTGAAAACCGCAAAATAGAAATGAATTTTTAATCAAATTAACAGCATAATTATTGACACTTAATGCTCATCTGCCTATAGTCGCCACACTGATAGTGAAATCGAACAAGAGAGTCTTAAATGAAAAAGTCCATGTTATTAGGCGGCCTGACCTTAACTGCCACCTTGTTGTTAGCTGGATGCGGAAAAAGCGATGACGTGTTAGTCGTTGGCACCAATGCCGCCTTCCCTCCTTTTGAATATGTTGGCGGCCAAAGTGGCGATGAAATCAAAGGCTTTGATATCGATCTGGCCAAGCAAATCGCTAAAGATGCGGGCAAGACGCTCAAAGTCGAAAACATGAAATTCGATTCACTGATCGTCGCGCTTAATTCAGGCAAGATTGATTTTATCGCCTCAGGTATGACGATTACCGCTGAACGTCAAGCAAACGTAAACTTCTCTGAGCCTTACTACGAAGCAACTCAAGTCGTACTCGTCAACAAAGATAACGATAGTATTCATACGCTTGAAGATATTAAAGGCAAACACTTTGCGGTGCAGTTAGGCACAACCGCTGACATTATGTCGAAAAAATATACCCAAAATATCACCGCCTTTAATACGGGTTTCGAAGCCATTATGGAGCTTAAAAATTCAAAGGTAGATTTAGTGTTATTCGACAGCGAACCTGCCGCTAACTATCTGGCTAAAAATCCTGAATTAAAGATGATTAAACTGGATTTTCCTGCTGAGTTTTATGGTTTCGCCGTGTCGAAAGAGCAGCCTGAACTGCTGGCGAGCATCAATAAAACACTGGCTAACATGAAAGCTGACGGCCAATATCAGACGCTCGTTTCTGCCCATATAAAGTGATATCAGCATGATAGACGCAATTAATACCTCGCTGTTTAGCCCGATTGGCGAAGATGGCATGATAGGCATACTGCTGATATTAAATGGTTTGAAAGTGACGTTAATCGTCACTTTCTTCGCCATGTTATTAGGCGCAGTGTTAGGCATTGGCACCACCTTTATGAAGATGTCGTCTAAGTGGTATATCCGCTTCCCCGCCAATCTTTATGTCGGTGTGATCCGTGGCACCCCAGTAGTTGTGCAATTAGTGATCCTTTACTTCATCGTGCTTTCTGCCTTAGATGTCGATAAGATCACTGCCGCCATTATCGCTTTTGGTCTCAATAGCGGCGCGTATATTTCTGAGATAATCCGCGCAGGGATTCAAGCCGTTGATAAAGGTCAAACCGAAGCGGCCCGTTCACTTGGCTTGTCCCAAGCAATGACCATGAAGTCGATTATTCTGCCCCAAGCGATTAAGAATATTCTGCCCGCACTTGGTAATGAATTTATCGTGCTCCTCAAGGAAACCGCCGTCATTGGCTTTATCGGTGGTGTTGACCTTATGCGCGCCGGTGAAATCATCCGTAGCCGTACCTTCGAGGACAGTGTGCCCTTATTTACCTGCGCCCTTATTTACCTATTCCTGACCTACAGCTTCACATTTGTGCTGTCGAAATTTGAAAAGAGGTTGAAACAAAGTGATTAAAATAACCAACCTGCATAAAAACTTCGGCGATAACCAAGTGCTCAAGGGCATTAGCGAGCATATTCGTCAGGGCGAAGTAGTGAGCGTGATCGGTCCAAGCGGCAGTGGCAAGAGTACCTTTTTGCGCTGTATTAATCTGTTAGAGCAGCCAAGCCAAGGCGATATCGAGATTGAAGGTCAATTGATCACAGCGCCAAACGCCTGCGTAGATAAACTGCGGCAAAAAGTGGGCATGGTGTTTCAAAACTTTAACCTGTTCCCCCATAAAACCGTCATCCAAAACATCACCTTAGCGCCCATTAGTCTAAAACTGATGACGCCAGCTCAGGCCGAGACCAAAGCCCTCGACCTACTGGCACAGGTTGGTTTAAGTGACAAAGCCAATGCCTACCCCGCCAGTTTATCAGGCGGCCAAAAGCAAAGGGTCGCCATTGCCCGCGCATTGGCCATGGAACCAGACTTGATGCTGTTCGATGAGCCAACATCGGCACTCGATCCTGAAATGGTCGGTGATGTATTAGACGTGATGAAAGATTTAGCGCTAAAGGGCATGACCATGGTCATTGTCACCCACGAAATGGGCTTTGCGCGCGATGTATCCGATCGAGTGATCTTTATGGACGGCGGTTATGTAGTCGAATCTAGTCCGCCAGATGAGCTATTCACCCATCCGAAAGAAGCCCGTACCCAAGCATTTTTAAGCAAAGTATTGCGTTAGCTTAAGCGGCTTAAGTCCTGTCCCTCATGCTCACTGTCATGACCTTTATAAGTACGTTCAGTGAGCAAAGGATTCAAATTAGGATCCCAACATTCAACGTTCATGACAAAGACTAAATTAGACAAGTCAGGATACAATCATCTTTCACAACACCATAAAAATTATGTCGTTGAATTAACAGGAGTTGAACTAAAGCTAAATAGCCGTTTATCTGTTCAGGGAGTTTATTGTCATTGTGTCTCCAGCGACACGCCATGAATATGTCCTTATAGGCTCGACGGCGACATCCATGTCGCCAACGCTCACTGGTGACCCAATGCCAATTTTAACTACCAGTTTTGCTATATATACGTAAAAAGCTAGTAGACATAAATAGGTTAGAATTCTTGCTCTAATCTATGATTTTCGAATTAAAATTGCTATGGATTAACACCGCGCTCTGGACAAAGCGCAGCGTAGGTTTGTCCCAGAGCGCCTTGTTATGCGCTTGCCGCTTCACTTAAATCAATCTCCATTGGAATCTGATATGAATTTGTGTAAAGGCTAGCTTTAAATGATGCCCTCGGCTTGATCAGGACTTTTCCATCTTTTACTGAAATTGTACCGACCAGAGGAAATATATCCGATGGTCCCTTAAGATCAACAAACCTTTTAGTGAAAGTAGCACCTGTTTTGTGGTTAATGTATTTTACAAGCCCATGAGATGCTTCGCCATTTGGGCGCAATTTATATGAAACCAGAACCGAATATGACTTAGTATGTTTTGCCTTAACCGGAAGCTCGACCGCAGAACCAAATCTTTCCACCTCGTTTGAAGCAAGCTTGATTTTTTCGGTTTTTTCTATGCTCAACTTACAAAGGTGCTCAAGACACTCAAAGGTACTGCGAATTACAAATTGTTCAAGTTCGGACTCATTTAATGATTTTAATTTCTCAAAATTTACACCACAGTCTATATACCTAAGCCACTTTTCTGGTGTTCTATCGGAAAAAACCATCGAGCCTTCTGGAATAGCATTTGTGTAGTTTACATATAGGTGATCGAATTCTCCGAGGGATAATCCATTTGCACCAAGTATTGTGGCTATACGAGCACCCCAGTAATGAAGCAGCTTAGGAAATTTGAAAAAGCTAGAACAACTCGAAGGTAGACTTTTACCTGTCTCATATAGGGAGTCGCTAGCGTAATACCTAATATCTATTAATGCTTTTTCCATTTATATATCCGATCTCTCTTAACGCATAAGCCGAAAACAGCTGCTGCTTTGTAGTGGATTGTTTTGCGGTAGCGTAGCAAAACAAGGAACGAAAAAGCCATCAGGCTGGTTTGCATTGTTATGTGTTACTCACAGAATGGACAAAATAAGTTGTTCATGAAGTCTAGTGGATCAATATTGCAGCTAGGTAGTAGAACCGTAACTCTACCGTGCTTTTGACATTCTATTTCTTGGAAGCCACCTTCTGCTTTTAAAGTACTTATTTCCAGATCGCTCCAGCCGCACCAAGGGCAACATTTTATCTCAGCTTCAGTGATAGCAGCTATTTCCTGCTCCCAGTTACACTCTCCGCAATGGACTTTACGAATCGTTCTGGCTTCTGTGAGATTTATTACTTTGGGTCTTTCGATCATTAAGATTCCCTTACACATAACGTTGGGTATAAGCGGCTCCGCGTTAGCGAATAATACATCAAGCCATCCATTTTAAACCAACAACATAATGCACTTTTGGTTTGCCTTTAACCAGCGATGGCTTTGTTAAGCAACTGAAATCATTCAGCTGTGCAGGGTGTTCACTGGAAGCAAGATATTCCGATAATACCTATTCTTCTTGCTCCCAATTATCCCCTTCTCGGCGACAAACATAGTCATAGTAAAGGGTGGAACCAAAGGGCTGAAATTCCATCTCAATGCCGTTTTCGTAATACTGACCATTTTCGCAGTCCATTCTGTCATTAAGTCGTACTAAGGCATCATGAATACCACCACGTCTAGCATTAATAAGCATTTTGACGAGAATCTCTCTTTGCTGGACAGTTAGTGACTTTAAGAACTCATTTATTTCTGAATTTTCCTGCTTGTTTGGATAGCTCCCTTCTTGCAAGACCCATTTTTCAAATACTCCATCATGTAACTGAGCAAACTCATCAACAAAGCTTTTCCACAATTCAACTGAACTCATTTTTTCTCCTGAGAGCATAACGCAGTGCCCATCCGCGTGAACTTGTGAATGCCGCGGGTCTCGAATGCCTCACTCTGTTATGTGTCTGCAGCTTCATTAAACAAAATCCTGTTTGAAAACGGATCTGTTACAGTAAAGCAACGATCGCCCCAAGGCGCATCTTCAATACTAGGTTAGTTGTATTTATATGGTTTAGAAGTCACATGAGCAAACAATTGATCAAGTTCACTCACATTCACAAAAATCTTACAGCCAGGAGTACAGTCGCCTGAATGTTCACTCAAGTGCAAAACAAAATTGCCAAGTGAAACTTGTATATAAATCGGGTAGCCATCCTCAAAGCGATGTTCCCAATCTAATTCCATCCCCAGAAAGCCAAGGTAAAACTCTTTGGCTTTATCTTCATCAAAGATCCGCATAATTGGGATTGTCTGAAACTTCATGCCATCGACTCCATCACACATAAGCTTTGTCTAGTACGCATAAGCACCCAGTTTCAAATTTTTTTTGAAACTAATACCTGCCTTGATCACATTGTTTTTTACTTAAACCTGCTTAAAATGCTGCCATTAAATTTGTATTCCTTAATGATTTGGAGCCGTTACATGAGTGATTTAAGTTTCTTCGCCAAAAAGCGCTACACCACTAAGGCCTTTGATCCAACTAAGACGATTCCTGCGGATAAAATAGCAGAAATCAAAACCTTATTGCAGTACAGCCCATCATCGACTAACTCACAGCCTTGGCATTTTGTGTTAGCGAGTACGGCGGAAGGTAAAGCGTTAGTTGCCCAAGCGACCGAAAACTATGCGTTTAATACCCAAAAAATTCTCGATGCTTCCCATGTACTCGTACTCTGTGCTCGTGCTCAATTAGATGAAGCACACTTACTGCAAGTACTCGAGCAAGAAGCGAAGGATGGCCGTTTTGCTAATGAAGAAGCCAAGCAAGGCCAACATAATGGCCGCTCTTTCTTCGCTAATATGCATAAATTTGAGCTGAAAGATGCCCAGCATTGGATGGAAAAACAAGTCTACTTAGCGCTTGGCACTTTAATGCTCGGTGCAAGTGTATTAGATATTGATGCGTGTCCGATCGAAGGTTTTGATGCCACTAAAATGAATCAAGTCCTAGGCTTAAGAGAGCAAGGTCTAGGTGCCTGCGTGGTTGTAGCCTTGGGTTATCACTCAGAAAATGATTTCAACGCTAAATTGCCTAAATCTCGCTTAGATCAAGAAGTGATCTTCACCGAGATCTAGTCCTTCACTCTATGTGAAAATAATCATGCCCTTGATTTTATGTGATATAAACAAGGGCATCATGTCTAAAACTAGCCATCTCTTAACTGCCTTCCCCTAAAACCTCACTGCTGTTAACGGCTTATTTACGCCGAGAAACCATCTAAAGTAGGAGTAAACCATCACGGTATTGCTCTAAAATTCATCTTTGCCTACACTTTGGCTCTGTGGCATAGTTTGCGGCTCAACTTAGTGAATGATCATTTATCGTCGCCTTTCGAGTCATCTTTGTTGCAGCACAGCGGTTTTATCAGCGCATTGGTAACACTCACAATTTAGGATGGGACAGTCAGTATGTTATTTGCCAAACCCTCACTCACTGAAGAATCTCAATCGATTCGAGTTGCAAACACTAAGGGCGATAACCCACTGATCTGGCCGTTGCTTACGGTTTTACAAGCCTCAAATCAAAGTTGGAAAATCCATCACTTAGCCACTGAATTACAAACCCAAGGGCTGATCCACCAGCTTGATGAAAATCCGGGTAACGATTTATTCAAACGTAACTTCCTACTGATGAACGCCCTGTTTGAACTACAGGAAATATTACTACCCAAGCAATGGCTACAAGTCAAAGCCATGGAAATTCAAATCTTCCGCCTAGTACCATCAAACGTTAACCTGCTGATAATGCAAGATACTTCCCTGCGTGAGTATTACCTCGATTGGAATAACTACGACACCAGCGAAAACGTAGTACGAGAATTACTTGAGGCATTCTGGAGCAATTATAAGAGCTATATTGGCTTAAATATCAATCTGATGAACAAAGGTAACGCGCTGCGAGTTTTCGAATTAGACGAGAGTGCTACCGCCCGTGATATCCGCAAGCAATGGCGTCGTTTAGCGCTCAAATGGCACCCAGACAGGCCCGATGGCGATGCGGCGCGTTTTCGCGAGGTGTGCGAAGCTTGGCAGTCGCTTAGGGATATTGCGTAAGAATTTAGCCTGTGATGATGCAGAACTGGGCTTTAATCAACATGCACCGACTTAGCGATGCGATCCTGTCTACAGTCCTGCCAAATCTAAGGTAAAACTTCCATTGAGATCACAGATTTAGCCTACTAGCTTCATGCCAATTCAGTCATAATTAAGCCTTTCCATTTAACCTGAACCTATGTGTCAACGCTGCCATTTTGGCTAGCTTAACTCCTAGGTTGAAGCTCACTCTATCTCTTATGTTGACCGTTGAATGTCAACGATAACAATGACTGACATTGTGAATTCAATCCCACCGAATTTGAGGAAACTATGATTAAACAATTAGCCTTGGCTGTAACCTTAGCGATTGCACCATTGAGCACCTTTGCCGCCAATTTTGTTGAAGGCACACATTACACTCAAATCTCGACCAAAGCGCCTAGCAGCGAACCAAAACTCACTGAATTCTATTCATTTTATTGCCATAACTGCTTCAATATGGAAACCAACTATTTGCCTGATATCAAGGCGAACCTCAACAAACAGATAAGTTTCGACAATAAGCATGTCGACTTTATGAATAGCGACATTGGCACCGAAGTGATGCGTTCATTAGCCGTGATCCAAAGCGTTGATAACAAAGACGCCTTAACCCATGCCATGTTTACCGCAATCCAAGGTGCAGAGGGCGCAAACGGCCACGATCATAGTGCACCTGGCCATCAGCACGAGCCGCAAATTAACAGCCGTGATGACATCAAAAAAGTCTTCGCCCAATTGGGTGTCGATGCTGCTAAATACGATGAATTAGCCGATAGCAAAAGCACTAATGAAAAGCTTTCCCTGTGGCGCACCCAGCAGAATGAATTCAAAATCGACAGCGTACCCGCCTTTATCGTGAACGATAAATATGCGGTAAATTTAAACAGTATCAAAACCTTAGATGAGTTAATTGGGTTAATTAACTACCTTGCTGTTGAGAAAGATGCCGCCCCCGCTAAAACCTCATCGGGTGGCAGTCTAGGCTGGTTATTTCTAGTCTTCGCCGCCGCAATTGGTGTGACCCGTCAGCAACGTCTTAGCTAATTTAAAACAATCGTTGAAATAAAAAATGGCCTCCAAATTAGGAGGCCATTTTTATGCGTGTTCAATCCAAGCTATCGATATAAGCGCTCAATATGGGTTCTGCAGTTTATTGCCGAATAAAATCAAGAATATGGCTCGCAGCCAAGACGAGATGTAGGACCAAGAAACCAATAAAAGCCTGCGCAAAGACTTGATGATAACCACGCCATGTCAGTGCCGTTGGCGTCCCTTGAACGATAAACCAAACGAGGCCCGTAACCCCTGTAGCCACTAGCAACAGCATGCCGATACCTTCTATGGCACTAAACAGCCCTTTGCCACCAGCGACGGGGAATTTGCCTTTAGCAAGTCCAACAATATCTTGCTTTAACTGTGCCCAATCGCCCGCCAACCAGCCAAAGTATTGGTGCCACTTGCCACGCAAGGTATTACTGAGTAAAAAAAGAATCCCAAGCACAGTGCACGCTAAACCTAAATATACATGCAAATAATCCCAAAAACTGGCGTTATCGGGTATCCGTCGGCCCATAAAAATCCACGGACTGGCACACACGAGTAGGCTCGTCGACACGACAATCCACACATGCAGTTGCGCCATAATGACTCGGCATAAGGAGCGAAGTTTAGTCATCATACTGATCATATTTAATGCTCCTTTGCCCTTGTGACTAAGGCATACATACCGCTTTCAGGGCGCGAATAGAATAGGGCTAAATGAAGCACCGAAATTTGATATCAAGCTTAAGCGTTGTGGATCTGCTCACCAAACTCAGTCACTTTCTGCCAATCCGTGTATTCAACATTGGTAACAGGGTCCGTAGGTCCTTTCGTTAACCACATGATGAAACGGATAATATTTCTATCTAAAGCGTTATAGCCTTGGTAATTCAAGTTACCCCCAAAAACGCGCAGCAATTGTGGCCGCCAAGTGGTTTTACTTAAAAATGCCTGCATGTAAGGATTGGTCTCTGGGGTGTTTTTCTCGGGTTTACGTGCCACTAAGCTGACAGAGAAAAAACCACTGACCTTATCCGTCAATACGGCTTGATGCTTTTCAATAAACTCGTACAAACTTGGGTTATGTTTACCATGGCGAATACTGGCGCCTATGATGATTTTGTCGAACTCAGTGAGCACTGGAGCGGCCTTGATATCGGCAGTAACCACTTCATTCCCCAAAGCCATTAACTGCTGTGCGAGCTTTTTAGCAATCTTTTGGGTCTGGCCGTGAACACTAGAGTAAATGATAAGAATTCTTTTCAATTTAGCCTCGATTAATCCCAAGCAAAATAACAATAAGCGGCCTAGAAAAGACGGTGCAGGCGACTTAATTTCGACTCTCTATGCCCGTTCGGCATATCAAATGACATCACAACGCTCAGACTAAATGCGCTAAAAGTAGCAATGGACACTCAGAGTCATTGGCATTCCAGTGGAATTTAACTTGGTATGCAAAAGTAAAATGACAATTAAGATATTTCATACTAGGTGATTTACCCGCCAATTTACATGAAATAGATCACGGGCTTAGCGCCAAACACCCCAAGTATATGCGGTTGTTTTAACTGCCTCACAAAAATAACGCCTTAGGTATATTCTCGCTTTAGCGTCTTTGTAACCTAGAGAGTTAATTCGCCTAAACATTGTTACAAAATTGAAAGGGATAAGTCACACCTTATATAGCCAACCTAAGAAAAAAGCATTAGCATTTGAACACTTATCGCCTGAGTCCCTTATCCATGAAAGCTATTCAAGCAAAAGATCCTAAAGCACTCTTGCTGTGGATGACCTTTGTTATGTCGCTCGTGTTTGCCGTTTGGCAGGCATTACTCAACAACTTCGTGATTGAGAAAGCCCAATTCACTGGTGCTGAAATCGGCATGTTACAAAGCCTGCGCGAAATCCCCGGCTTCTTGGCTTTTACGGCGATTTTTGTGCTACTGCTCATTCGAGAACAAGCCTTCGCCCTACTCTCGCTCGCCATTTTATGTATCGGCGTAGCGGTAACAGGTTTCTTTCCTCAGGTCATAGGCCTATATCTTACGACTGTGCTGATGTCTGTCGGGTTTCACTATTTTGAAACCATCAACCAATCGCTAACGCTGCAATGGGTCGAAAAAAAAGACGCGGCTGGATTTATGGGGAAAGCACTGGCGTGGCGTTCGGCGGCTGCTTTAGTCGGTTATGCCAGTATTTGGCTAGTAATGACTTGGTTGAAGCTAGACTACCTGCATATGTATTTGATTATAGGCGTATTAGGTCTCATCATTGTACTAACCATAACATGGTATTACCCCAAGTTTGAGACAACGGAAATACAACACAAAAAAATCATACTGCGTAAACGCTATTGGCTCTATTACTTGCTCACCTTTTTTTCAGGTGCGAGGCGGCAAATCTTTATGGTATTTGCGGGCTTTATGATGGTTGAAAAGTTTGGTTATAGCGTCAGTGAAATCACTGCGCTGTTCTTAATCAACTATGCCGTTAATCTACTGTTTGCGCCTGCTATTGGTCGTTTGATTGGACGTATTGGTGAGCGTAATGCGCTTACTGTGGAATATATTGGACTCATCTTAGTCTTTATCAGCTATGCCCTAGTCGAACAAGCCAATATGGCGGCAGCACTCTACGTCATCGATCATTTACTTTTTGCGATGGCAATTGCGATGAAAACCTATTTTCAAAAAATCGCCGACAGCAAAGACATTGCCGCCACTATGTCGGTCAGTTTCACCATAAACCACATAGCCGCTGTGATTATTCCTGTGCTTTTGGGCTTATTATGGTTAACCGATCCTGCCTTTGTATTTTACATAGGGGCGGGCTTTGCCGTATGTTCGTTAATACTAGCGCTGAATGTGCCGCGCCATCCTGAACCGGGTAATGAAACCTTATGGTCTTGGCCAACTAAAAGTGCGACATCAATTGCTAAAGTCGTTAAATAAAACAGCATAATAACGAACCAAATAATTGGCTTAACGAGATGCTAAACTAAAGAGATGATCATCTAAAGTAAGCTACAACCGAATGTAAGAGTTCACTAAACCCTCACCTCAACCACAGTGCAGGCTCAAGGATTAATAACGCGATGAAGGATTCAGATATTTTACTGTTGGCAGAAGAAGGCGAGTCAGCATCCGAGGTATCCGCTCGCAAAAAAGCCCTGCTACTCGGTCGCCAATTAGGGCTCGCCAGTGAGCAAGAATATCGCCCTGCGAACGCCTCAATAGCCGAGCGAGCTCAACATAGAGCACGCAAGTTATCGAGCGAATATCAGGCCAATGTGGAAACCATTTTTGCCTTAGCCCTCAGTTATACCCACTCAGATGTCACTGGGGTCGATCTTGATCCCGATTGGAGCCATCAATTTTTCTTGATGGCGGAACAAATCCATAACCGCAAGATGCAAGATTTATGGGCTCGGATATTGTCGAGCGAGATAGTGAATCCGGGAAACTTCAGTCTACGTACCCTAGCGCTGCTCAAGCAACTGACTCACAGGGAAGCACAAATTCTTGAAAAAGCCCTTGGCATGGCGGCGAAGGTAAATAACGAGCAGCGCCTAAAACTCATCAGTGGCTACCGCTTGTCAGGTGGGATTGGCCAGTATTTCCGTAAAACCACCTCAGTCAATTTAGGCCTATCCCAGTTTGGGCTACCTTATTCCAGTATTTTGACCTTAGTCGATGCGGGAATACTTCACAGCAGTGAGTTCGAAACCGGCCTACTCAATAACAAAACACCGATTCAATTTGCCCTGCAAGGCATACAAATGAAGCTTACGCCCAAGAGCGGTAATCTGCTTTTTAGCTATTATCGCTTAACACCGATTGGTGATGAACTGGCCCAACTAGTACAGCCTAAGCCGGATCAAGAATACTTGAAGGCTCTGCAGCTCTTATTTGCTAAAGACTTTAAAATAGAATAATGCTCACGCCATAAAAAATAATCAATCAATGGTATAAGCAGTAAAACCCAGAAATAACAAAGGAGCCTAAAGGCTCCTTTTAAGCAAGATAAGGGCTAAATGTTAAGCTAGCGCTTTTGCCTTATCGGCATTAATGACATTGATCGCCGTTAAATAATCGATTAATGCACGCACTTGAGTCACTAAATCGCCTTTGCTGGTATCTATGGTTAATTCGGCGGCTAATGGCGCTTCATAAGGTGATGAAATACCAGTGAAATTGCTAATTTCGCCACTGCGCGCTTTCACATACAACCCCTTAGGATCACGCTGCTCGCACACACTCAAAGGCGTAGCTACATGCACTTCAATAAACTGCCCTGCAGGAAAACGGGCACGAATACCATCACGTTCTTCACGGGTCGGGGAAATAAAGGCTGATAACACCACAAGCCCCGCATCCACCATCAATTTAGCCACTTCGCCCACACGACGCAGGTTCTCATCACGGTCTTCAACCGTAAACCCTAAATCTTTACACAGGCCATGGCGCACATTATCACCATCGAGCAAATAAGTGTGGAATCCCGCCTCAAATAACGCCCGCTCTAATGCACCCGCTAGTGTTGACTTGCCCGCGCCAGAAAGTCCGGTAAACCAAAGTAGTACTGGGTTTTGGCCTTTCTGCTCGGCTCTGGCCGCTTGGTCTACAGGATGTTGATGCCACACGATATTTGTCATAAAAACTCCTCAATCCCCATGTTGACTAACCGCTAACATAAGGGCAATAAACTCAAGCTAATCACTAAAATGGAAAGATGATCGGCACCATAAATATCACTATCAGGGAATACAGCACAGATAACGGCAATCCAAGGCGGACAAAGTCACTGAAGCGATAATTACCCGCATTAAATACCATCAAATTGGTCTGATAGCCGTAGGGTGAAATAAAGCTCGCGCTGGCACCAAAGACAACGGCCATAATAAAGGGCCTTGCATCGACACCGTAATTAAGCGCAATCGCGTAAGCGATAGGGAACGCCAGCGCCGCCGCTGCGTTATTGGTCACCAGTTCAGTCAGCAATAAGGTCATTAAATACACGCCGACAAAAGCGCCAAATACCCCATAACCGTTAATAACTGAGAGTAATCCTTGGGCTAAACTGTTCGCAAGGCCAGTACTCATCATCAAGTTGGCAAGCCCTAACGCACTCCCCACGATCACCACTAATTCCAATGGGAAACGGCGTTTAAGCTCAGCCAGTGTGACTGCGCCTATGGCAAAATAACTGAGCAGCAATATCACTAAACCTTTAGCCAAGGGTAATATGCCAGTGACACTCAGGATGATCGTTGCCGCAAAGCCCAGCAATACCCAACGACCACGACGACTGTCTAGACGCACATTCAAATCTAAGCCACTGATCGCTGCAAACTCTGAACTCAGCTTTGCGCTATTGCTAAAACCATCACCTGGCGTCAATAACAACACATCACCGGGTTGCAGAATAATGTCACCGAGTCCGCCCTTCAGCGGATGATTTCCGCGGCGAATGGCCATCACAGCCGCATCAAATTGCTCACGAAAACGCGATGCTTTCAACGAACTGCCCACTAAACTGGATGACGGTGCGAGTACAGCTTCAACTAAATTTTGTCCTTTGGCTTGATGTTTACCAAACCAATCTAAACCATCGAATTGGTGCAATAACTCAACCGATTCCACCGCGCCACTGAAGCGCAGCACGTCGTCCGCTTGCAACACTAACTGGGGCGGCACAGGGCAAATACAAATGCCACTGCGTTCTAATTCAACCAGATATAACTTTTTCAGCGCCCTAAGTTTATTATCCACCACACTGCGACCGACCAAGGACGAACCTTTCGCCACATGGGCTTCGAGCAAATATGGCAGCGCTTCTTCACCTGACTCTTCCCGTCTGTCGGGCAGAATGTTCGCCAGTAAGGTCAGTAACAATATACCCGCGACAACGATCACCACTGCAACTGGCGTAAACTCGAAGAACCCTAAGGCGGGTAAGCCGGCGTTTTCTACAAAGGAGTTCACAATCAAGTTGGTCGAGGTACCAATCAGGGTCAGTGTGCCACCTAAAATTGCCGCATAATTTAACGGCAATAATAACTTAGCCGGCGCGTGTGCCTGATTGCGGCGCACAACACCAATCAGTGATGCTACAACTGCAGTGTTATTGGTAAATGACGACAGCAAAGCCGTCGAAAAACCGAGCTTTGCCATTGTCATAGGCAAAGAACTATTGCCTATGACTTGACTCAACTTTCCCAGCAGGGACGTTTTTTCTAACGCCGTCGCGGCCAACACCAACAGGACAAGTGTGACTAAGCCAATATTGGTAAAGCTTGTTAATGCGGTATCGAGCGCAACCATGCCCAAGAGATAACAGAGCAAAAATGCAAATAAAAACAATACCGCTGGGTTGATACGGCCGCTAATTAAGCCAGCCACAAGCCCTATCAAAATAATCGCTAATTGCCACAAGTCACTCACAAATTAAGCTCCAAGCTGAGTGATATCTATCGCTTGCCAATGGGGGAAGTGTTTACGCACTAAGGCATTAAACTCGACTTCAAAGGCACTAAATTGTGACGCTGTTTGCTTGTTAATATGTTGACCCGACACCACCATCACCGCGGCAACCGTCGCATTAGTAAGACGGTCGATTAAGATCATTCCGCCGGTATCGCGTACTAACGAATAGGCATCAAATACTATGTCTTCGGTCAGTTCTAAGGTCACACGGGCAATCGCGTTTAACCCAAGCGTGTCCGTCGCACTGCGCGCTAAGGTGTTAACATCAACCACATAATCGATAGCTGTTACAGAGGCTTGCGTCTTCTTACCGGCCACTTTGATGTCGTATAACTGACCGAGTTGTAATGGCTTTTCATCCATCCACACTATATCAGCGCTGATCAGGTTAGCGACGGCGGGAGCTGAGTCGGGTTTTGCCAGTAAATCGCCACGGGAAATATCAATTTCATCTTCCAGCGTGATAGTCACAGCCTGGCCTGCAACCGCTTCCTCTAGATCACCATCGAAGGTGACAATACGTTCAACCTTGCTGCATTTACCCGATGGCAACGCAACTAACTCGTCGCCGACCTTGATGATGCCAGAGGCTAACGTGCCCGCAAAACCGCGAAAATCTAAGTGAGGACGCGACACATATTGCACAGGGAAACGCACGGGCAATGCACTGAGTTCGCGTTGAGTATCAATGGTTTCTAGCAGTTCAAGCAGTGTTCCACCTTGATACCAGTCACTTTGGGTACTGCGCTCAACCACGTTGTCACCATTAAGCGCGGATAAGGGCACAAAGTGGATATCGAGATTACCGAAATCTTTAACGAAATCCGTAAAATCGGCACGAATACGATTGAATACTTGCTCATCAAACCCCAGCAAATCCATCTTATTCACGGCAACCACAAAGTGACGAATACCGAGTAATGACGCGATAAACGCATGGCGCTTAGTCTGAGTCTGCACGCCGTAGCGGGCATCGACTAAAATCACCGCTAAATCACAGGTCGATGCACCTGTCGCCATATTGCGAGTGTACTGCTCATGCCCTGGCGTATCGGCGATGATGAACTTGCGCTTATCACTTGAAAAATAACGGTAAGCCACATCGATAGTGATGCCCTGCTCGCGTTCGGCTTGCAGACCATCCACCAGCAAAGCTAAGTCAATCGCTTCACCTGTGGTGCCCATCTTGGCGCTGTCGCTCTTAAGGCTCGCCAATTGGTCTTCATAGATCTGCGCGCTGTCGTGTAACAGGCGGCCAATTAAAGTGCTTTTGCCGTCATCCACACTGCCACAGGTTAAAAAGCGCAGTAAACCTTTGTGCTGCTGCAGGGCTAGATATTCTTTCACACCATGGAGGGTAATTTCTGCCGCCATGAGATTGGTTTTATTGACCGCTTTGTCCATCTTATTCTCACTCTTGATCTGCTTGGCTGAAGGTCGCACTGACTAGCGCCACCTTCGCGAAATAGGCTTAACCCTGAAGATATTAGAAGTAGCCTTGACGCTTCTTCTGCTCCATCGAGGCACTTTGATCTGAGTCGATCAATCGGCCCTGACGTTCGCTCGAACGGGTTAACAGCATTTCTTCAATAATCTTTTCTAGACTGTCGGCCTCAGAATACATGGCGGCCGTGAGTGGGTAGCAACCTAAGGTTCTAAAACGCACCACTTCTTCTTTAATCTGCTCGCCCTCGGCTAACTTCATCCGCTCGTCATCGGCCATGATTAACTGACCACCGCGCTCAACCACTTTACGTTTAGCGGCAAAATACAAAGGCACTAACTCAATGTTTTCTTGATAAATATATTGCCAAATATCCAGTTCAGTCCAGTTAGATAGTGGGAACACGCGAATACTTTCGCCCTTGTTCACTGCGCCGTTATAGGTGCGCCATAATTCTGGACGTTGGTTTTTAGGGTCCCATCTGTGGTGACGGTCGCGGAAGGAATACACGCGCTCTTTGGCGCGAGATTTTTCTTCATCGCGGCGAGCCCCACCGAAAGCCGCATCGAAACCATATTGGTTAAGTGCTTGCTTTAAACCTTGGGTTTTCATTATGTCAGTGTGTTTCGCACTGCCATGGTCGAAGGGGTTAATCCCCTGCGCCAACCCTTCTGGGTTAATGTGCGTCAGTAACTCGAAGCCAAATTTCTTTGCCTGCGCATCACGAAACGCGATCATCTCTTTGAATTTCCAACCTGTATCGACATGCAGCAGCGGGAATGGGATCTTGCCTGGATAAAAGGCTTTACGCGCTAAGTGCAACATAACGGAAGAATCTTTCCCGATGGAATACAACATCACAGGATTATCGAATTCGGCTGCAACTTCACGAATGATCTGGATGCTCTCAGCTTCCAGTTGTTGTAAGTGGCTTAGTTCACGCCCGGCCATACTATTCTCCGTTACCTTAAATTCGCCGTGTTACCACAGCATGGATTAGCTTAATTTGTTTAACTGCTTAATAGCTTTAACTGTTTGCGGCTTAGCTTATCGACGCGACGGCCGAGACTCTAACCGATTGAGTCTGTTCATCGCTGACCTGAGTCGATTCAATCGCTTCAGGTTTGAACCAATGCAAGGTGTCACTCAGCGTGACGACTTCACCTATGATCATCAAAGCTGGCATTTGTAATTCTGGATCGGCGGCAAGCTGTTCAAGCTCACCTAAACGGCCGATAAAACGACGTTGCTCTTTAGTGGTTGCCTTTGACACTATCGCCACGGGTGTTTCAGGGCTTCGGCCCGCATCGACTAGACCTTGGCGAATAATGCCTGCGTTCAGAATCCCCATATACACGACTAAGGTATTGTTAGGATTAGCATAACCTTGCCAATCCATAGGGCGACTCTCTAACTGACAATGGCCAGTGATAAAAGTGACGCCTTGGGCATGGTCTCTGTGGGTTAGGGGAATTCCCGCATAGGCTGACGTGCCGCTGGCAGCGGTAATGCCGGGAACGACTTCAAACTCAACCCCAGCTTCGACTAAAGTTTGTAACTCTTCACCCCCGCGGCCGAAAATAAAAGGATCGCCACCTTTAAGGCGCACCACATTTTTACGGGTGTAGGCTTTAGTGACGAGTAACTGATTAATCTCGTCCTGTGCGGCGCTATGCTTGCCCGCACGTTTACCTACGGCAATCTTCTCAGCGTCTTTGGGAATAAGATCGAGGATATCTTGGCTGACTAAAGCGTCGTAAAGCACTGCATCAGCAGTTTTAAGGATACGCCATGCCTTTAACGTCAATAACTCAACGTCGCCGGGGCCGGCACCCACCAGCCAGACTTTGCCTTTGGCCGCTTGGCCCGGTAAAGAGAAAATTTCCATCAGAATCCCCAAGATCACTTTAGTCTGTAGAAATATAGCGCGTCTTATATTCCATAATAAATAGATAATTATTAGTTTTTATATCATTTAGATATAAAAGAATGAGTGACCACTCACTTAAAGTGGGGAAAACCTTAGGTTTCAAAATCAAAAATGCCCTAAATCCAAGTTAACCCATTGAAATAAAAATGACTTAATAAGATTAAGCGAATTGCATCAAAATAATTTCTGTCCGCTAAGTGCATGATTTTGGCACTATGTTATTGCCAAAAATTCTACCTAAACATATCTCTATGGGACTAAAAATGGCTGACGACAAGATTTGTCATTAAGTGACACAGGATTTTTCCATAACCATAAATTCACTTTCTAATGTTAAGCTGGAAATAACTATCTTTGTTGAGTACGACTGACAAATAAATAAACACATCAAGGAGGGCAGATGAAACCACTTTACTCAGGTATTGCATTGGCAGGGCTATTAGCCTGTACGGACATAAATGCCGAAGAATCATTAGTCAAAGGAAGAGTAAAAGATGAACTTGCCACGGCGGATCTACCTTTTGTGATTACGCCACATAAAGTGAATTACCTTTTACCAGTCACCTACAGCCCAGATCCCAACATGGCACCTTTCACCGAAGATGCAATACTCAACCCCTATTCTTTAGATGAGTTTGAGGCTAAGTTCCAAATCAGTTTTAAATTTCCTATTTGGTACAATGTGTTTGGTGATAATGGCCATTTATTTTTTGCTTACACCAATCAATCCTATTGGCAGGTTTATAACAAAGACACTTCATCACCTTTTAGGGAAACCAATCACGAACCTGAAGTCTTTATGCTGTTTAATAACGATTGGAAAATTGGCAGTGTGACCAATTCCTTTTGGGGGTTTGGTGCCGTACATCAATCGAATGGTAAAGCAGGGCCACTTTCCCGCAGTTGGAATCGCCTCTATGCCACTATGATTTTTGATGCAGGCCCACTCGCCTTCTCCACCAAAGTGTGGTGGCGTATTCCTGAAGATGAAAAAACAGATCCATATAAAGCCAGCGGCGACGATAACCCGAATATTGATGACTATATAGGTAAAGCAGAGTTTATTGGCGTTTATGGTATCGATGAACATAGATTCACTTTAACCATTAAAACGAATCTAGAAGATATCGACAGAGGCTCAGCAGAACTGACTTGGAGTCATCCTATCGTCGGCAACTTACGCTTTTATACTCAATACTTTAATGGTTATGGCGAAAGCCTAATCGATTACAACTATCACAATCAACGTATTGGTATCGGAATTTCACTCAACGATATTCTTTAAGAAAGATTACCCACTTGATCCCGCTATTTAAGATTGTTTGGGTATATAAAGTGACTAAGTACAAAAATCGACCATAATTTGCTGCTAATCTACCAAACCTGCTGCTAAATTGCTCAGATGGACCTGAGTTTAGGGCAGAGCAGGACGATTTACATTGATCCGAATGGCATTTAAGCCGATAGTCGCACACCTTTTTGTGCCCTGAAGCAGCGCCTTAACATCATGGAGGAATATGAGTTTTAGCTACCGCAGCATAGTCATGCTACTCAGTGTCATTATTTTCGCGAGCTTACTTAAGCTCGCGTTTTTCGCTGTGCCAAAAGATAGCGCTGCACCAGTGCTGAATGCACAAGAGGTACGCCAAGATCTCTATGCCTTATTGGATCAAATCGAGCAACACTCAGCGTTTTATGCCTTAACGGCCGACAAAGCCAACCCGCAGCTTAAATTTATGGCTAGCCTTATTGTTGAACAGTATCAAGATATTACTCCCAATGATCGCTTTGCTGCTGAAGTCACTAAATTACTCAATACCCTCAAAGATCCAGGCGCTCAAGTGCATAACTTCGACGATCAAAGCGGCGATCTCCCGTTAACGCTAAGGCCAGTCAACGACCAATGGTTAGCCTTGGATAACGATAATAATCCAGTCAACAACGACTTCCCCTTTATCACTCATATCGATGGTTTACCTATGAGCAAATGGGTAGCGACCAGCCAAGCCTACTTACCTGAGCCGGCAAAACAGAGCCAAGAAATGCAGTTACCTTGGCTGAAAAAACTTAACCTACTGCGCGAAGACTTAGGACTCAGCATAAAGCCCTATGTAGTCATTACGCTAATTAATGATGACCTGCAAAGCCAGCAGGTGACTCTCGCCCTGCCAAGCCATAACCCACAAACTCAATTAGCAACTATCAGTGAAAAAGACGAGACTCAAGATATTAATGTGCTCGAATTTATTAACCAATTATCTCAATTTGAGCGCACCGAATTTCAAGACATGCCAAATCAATTAGAGACGGTCAACAATACGACGGTCAAACTTAAGATCAGCGATCTCTACGCCTTTGAATTAGATAAAGAACAACAGCAAGAACTGCTCAAAGGCATGACACATCCATTACTGATCATTGATTTACGTGATGCCAGTGGCTTTAGTCCGAAATTATTGACTATGCTGTCGCGATATCAAGATGCGGATTTAAATAACACTTTAGCACCTAATGTGATGGGATTTGCGCACTATCGCCGCTCACCAGAGCTGAGAAATGATTATCTACAGCCGCTCAATTTTATGCCTCTGGATGCGTTAGAGTACAGTCCTCCTAGGCTCAAATCTCTCACCCGTAACTTACCCTCTGTCGATAAAGAGAAATTCAGCCCTTGGTATGTTCGCACTAAGCCTGCGGTGGTTCCTGAAGGGCGAAATCGCTTAGCGCTACTCGTGAGTCCCCATTGTCGCCAAGAATGCGAGTGGATTGCCTATCGTACTAAATCTTGGTCTAGGGCAAATTTGATTGGTGAAAAAACCTCAGGTGACTTTGCACGTCAGTATCATTTCAAACTGCCAAACAGTGGATTAAACATAAGATTCAGCAGTTCGTTAACCTATGATGCACAAGGGAGACTCCTGTCCGGTATCGGGACTGAACCGGATATTTTGCTCCCTCAGAACAGTGATATTCAATGGCAAGGGCTCGTTAGTTTAATGCGCTCCGCCAAGCCCAAAGCGCAACTTGTTCTGCCAGCACAGCACACTAAGTTAGCTCAGGCTAAGCTGAATTAAGCAAAAAAAAGAGCCAGCAATCTGCTGGCTCTTTTCAAACAAATATGAGTTTACTAACGCATTACTTCTTTTCAGTCGCTTTAGAATTGGCGACTGAACCTATGACCAAGCCTTGCTTATTCACATCGAAGCTCATTTGAACTCGCATGTTGTAATCTTTAAGCATTTGCATTTCTTCAGGGATCGGCTCTCCGCTCATTTCTAACAGTGTTAGCACTGGCGTAAACATCTTGCCGTAATCAGCAGACAAGCTGTACATGCCATTAGCTGACAGTTTCTCGCCTGCTAATTTGTTGGCTAAAGCTAAGCCTTTATCACCGCTATACACCACTAAATGTTGACCTTTAATCGCCAGCATTGGCTTAACACCTAACTCTGGAGGCAACATCAATATTGGAGATAAATCAGTAGCATCGCCGTTATCGGCTAATTGCACTTCAGCCAGCATAGGGGCGAAAGGTTTGACCATATTGAACAACATGGATGGGTTTTCGGCGCTAAGGCTGACTAAAGCATCTAAGCTTTCTAACTTAGGCTCTTGATCTTGTGTGCTCATTTTAAAATCGAGCAATGAAACGCTCATGCCTTTCACACCGTTAGCCATGCCAGTAAACATGCCTAGCATAGCAGGGCTCTGTTGGCTCAACTCAGCCTGCAACTCTGCCAATGGTGTACAGGTCAGTTGTGGCTTTTGCAGATCATCCCAAATAGCCGTTAATGAAGGGGTAATTTCATTGATATCTAGACCTATTCCCATGGAGAAGATAGTGCTGTCGATATCCGCCAGATGCGATGGAATAAAACCACGCATCTTTTGCATTGCCGCAAGAATAGGTTGATTCTTCGTTTCGACAACAAATGAAGCCGCCATATGGCTTTCTTTTTCAGTCACAGAAAACGCCGTTAAACCAGCAACGGTACGCGGCCAGTTAGCGGCAATCGCAGTCAGTTCGGTACGACATTCTGGTGTTCTGATTTGAGCTAATGGATCTTCACCCTCACTTTCATCAGCAAAAAATTGAGTCAGTTGCTTAGCTAGCATATTGCTATCTGCAGAGGTCAATGCCTTTACAATTTCCACATGGTTAATAAAGCTAATGCTGTCATCTTTAAAACCATGGGTCTTAATAATATCTTCTAATATGCCAGAAGCGGCTAATGACTGCGGCGCCTTCTTAATACCAAATGCCATTTCTAATAACTCAGGCTCGGTAATAGAGGTGCTGAAAGTCATCGTTAATATGCCATCTTTCTGGGCAAATAACAGTTCAGCTTTCTCTGCTGAGCTTTCATCCGATAGTGCATAAGCGCGATAATCAACATCGCCCACTTTACGCATTTCGTGGGTTACACCACTGTCTTTTTCGGCTTTATCTAATACAGCCCAAAATGCTTCAGCCTGATTAACATCAATCTTTAATACTGGCAAAGCACCTAAAGTATAAATATAAGGTTTAACTTCATCGGGGAAACCGAAGGTTTTTAACAGTAAGGCAGGATCTTTCATCCCATCCATATACTGCTGATAAATGCTAACGAAGAACTTGCCCATAGGGCTATCCTGCACACCGAGTTCATCAAGCGTGTTACTTGGATATTGCTGATAATTTCCAGAAATAGACTGTAAATACGCTTTTAACGGGAAGGGTTTTAACTGGCCCGAAAATATCGGCGTATCGGCAGGCACATAGTCGAGCAAAGGATTAGCAGAGGCACTAGAACCCGCGCCATTCTGCATATACCAATAACCACCAGCACCTGCTGCAATAATTGCCGCGGCAATCACAATCTTTTTCATTTAAGAAACTCCATTTAATGACATTCAATTTTATGAAAACAATACCTAAAGAACTCACCTTAGGTATTTAAATATTTATCCGCTCTTACATATCCCTTACGCAGATAATGCAAAATCAGAAAACACAACAACTCAGCCCTACGCAATACAAACCCAGTTTAAAATGCTTAGGCTAAGCGAAACTAAGGTATAAAATTTTCCCGATAATTTAACATTAAACCGACACAGAAGCGAACAGGATAGGAGTTCGCAGCATTAAAAACGCATTAGAATTAACGTTTATTAAACATAACTCCAATCTTATTTCAATTCGGTAATAAAACATCTCAAAGTCATCGACGATTAAGCAAAGAACTCAATGACAAATTAAGCTCATCTCACTCAAACTACCTCACCAGAGCGTCATCGTGCTTCGTGGACTTTTTTAAGCGTGACGTCACCTAGCTGACGCATTTGCTTACGGATCCAAGCAGAGCGCTGCTGCACATACGATGACGGTGGAGACACCTTATAGCGCCAAGGATTGGGTAAAATGGCTGCGAGTAATGAGGCCTCGTATTGGGTAAGTTTTGCCGCTGACTTTCCAAAATAATGCTTTGATGCCGCTTCGGCGCCGTAAATGCCTGGGCCAAATTCTACAATATTTAAATACACTTCAAGAATACGCGACTTATCCCAAGTCAACTCCATCAATAACGTAAACCAAGCTTCCAATCCCTTACGAAAGAAACTGCGACTCGACCACATAAAAAGGTTTTTCGCCGCCTGCTGACTTAAGGTACTTGCCCCGCGGACTTTGGTACCTTTTTGGTTGTATTTCAGTGCCGAACTTATCGCGGCTAAATCGAATCCAGTATGCTCAACAAAACGTTGATCTTCCGCAGCAATCACAGCCAATTGTAATTCGGGAGAAATTTGCGCTAAATCGCGCCATTGATGCCTGATCTCACCGATAGGAGCAGGTGGAAATAAGGCACGTTCGATACGCCAAGTCCACATAAGAGGATCGACGAATCGTAGTAGGATCACTAATAAAATTGAGCAAATAAATACCCAAACTAATCCCTTAAATAACCAAGACAATAAACGACGAAAACCACGCTTTCGTCTCTGAGGTGCTGGGTCACTCGACTTATTGACACTTGGACGCCTGACATGATCTCGCATCGCATATAAAGGGGCCGTCATTTATACCATCTCATCCACACACTCTCATTTCTTGTTTCTCATCTATCCAGTCAATCCCATTACAAGGATTCTTTGGGGCAACCTAGGCTTACAGAAAATATTCTAAAGCTTTACGCGAGTTGCAAGCTGATCATGCTACGAGAGTAAAGGAAACACCAAGGATATCTTACTCGATAATCAAAGATAGGTTGAGAAATAACCATAACAAGAACAAATCACTATTGGAGATTGACTGGGGTCGACTTAACTTGACCTCGGCAGCTTTGACGACAGCTGACCGAGGTAATGATGGCTGATTAACGAGAGCTAGCAAGTCAATCAAACTGCTTGATACTCGCAGGTGCGAGTCAGGTTTTCAACGCTTTCACTGCATCCAATCAAGCCATATCGATACACAGCAAACCCAGCCCATAAATACCGATATACAACAACTTAACCTCATAAAAGACATGAATCATGTCAATTAACGCAGTAAAACGCTTCAAAACCATCTACGGGAACTTCAAAATATAGCGCAGGCTTAACCAATGTGCATAACTCTGTGAGTAAAAATGTACAACATTTTTAGCATTTAAAAATGAATGCAAACTAACTCTATGAATATCAATCTATCTTAGTTAAATGACGCTTAAATGACATCACTTAACTTCCTCGACAATCCAGAGTATTAAATTCAATCCCACTTATCTTAAAATGATAAAAAAACGCCCCAAACTAAGTTGAGGCGTTTAATATTTAAAATCAATAAAATGACTAGATTTCGTAGTGCAGACCACACTCACGTTGTAGGCCATTAAAGCGAGTTTCTTCCTCTGTCATACCTAATTCGAGTGGTTTACTCGAATGGGTATCCCCCACAGAAACATAGCCTTGGTCCCAAAGTGGATGGTACGGCAAGTCAAATTGAGTCAGATAGAGGTGCACATCTTTATTCGACCACTCGATAATCGGCAGTAACTTAAAGCGAGTACCATGAATCGCCAGTATCGGCAACGCCTCACGGGTACTGGCTTGACTGCGTCTAAGCCCAGCAAACCAAGTGCCGACTTCAAGCTCGGCTAAAGCGCGTTGCATAGGCTCAACTTTGTTGAGACGGTTGTATTGCTCTAGCCCGTCTACCCCTTGCTCCCACAACTGACCAAAGCGTGCCTCTTGCCATGCAGATGTCATCACTGCTTGATACACTTTTAAATTCAGCGATAAACGCTCTGTCAGTTCATCGATAAACTGATAAGTCTCAGGGAATAAATAACCCGTATCCGTGAGGATAACCGGAATATTCGCCTGTGCCTGACTCACCATATGCAGCATCACTGCGGCTTGAATCCCAAAGCTTGAGGACAGCGCATGATTACCGGGCAAATAAGTTAAGCCCCATAGCACCCGCTCTTGTGCGCTTAATCCACCTAAGAACTGATTAATACGTTCAAGCTCTATCGCTTGCTCTGCCTTAGGCGCACTCAATAATGCCTTGAGTTCGGCAGCGCTGACCACAGTCGGCACTTTATCACTGGTTTTTTGCTCAATATCAGCCATGAAAATCCTTAGCGGCATCGATCACCGCCTTCACTACACCCACGCGGACGGTGAAGTTACCAAAGGTTTCGCCTGCATCACGCTCTACGGCGTAGCGGCCAAACAGGGCATCCAATTCGGCGAGAATGTCCGCCTCTTGGATATTTTCTCTGTGCATTTTGTTCAAACGAGTCCCTTCAAAACTTGCACCTAAGTACAAGTTATAACGACCCGGCGCCTTACCCACAAGCCCAATTTCAGCGGCAAATGGGCGGGCACAGCCGTTAGGACAACCCGTCATACGCACGACAATCGCTTGCTCGCTGATGCCGTGTTTTGCCTGTAGCGCATCGATATGATCGATAAACTCAGGGAAATAACGCTCGGCTTCCGCCATCGCTAATGGACATGTCGGCAACGCCACACAGGCAATCGAGTGACCGCGGGTTTGCGTCAACACTTGGCCCAGCAGACCATGTTTACGGGCTAAACCTTCAATCGTGGCTTTATCTTCTGCCGCTACACCTGCGATGATCATGTTTTGATTCGAGGTCATGCGGAAATCGCCCTTGTGGATCTTAGCAATTTCACGCAGCCCCGTTTGCAGGGTCTGGCCCGGTAAATCCTTAATGCGGCCGCTTTCGATAAATAGGGTTAAATGCCACTTACCGTCAACGCCTTCGACCCAACCATAACGGTCGCCGCGATCGCCAATCACGACATCACGCTTAGGTTCAAATTTTACTCCTGCACGCAGTTCAACTTCGGCTTTGAACTTTTCATAGCCGTGGTCAACGATTGTGTACTTAAGGCGCGAACGCTTACGATTAGAGCGATTGCCCCAGTCGCGTTGCACTGTCATGACAGCTTCAGCAAACTTCATCACGTCTTCAGTTTTGATAAAACCAAAGTCGTCAGCCAGGCGTGGAAAGGTTTCTACTTCGCCATGGGTCGAGCCCATGCCGCCGCCCGCCGTTAAGTTAAAGCCAACTAGCTCGCCGTTTTCGGCAACAGCAATAAAGCCTAAATCGTTAGTGTAAACGTCAACATCGTTATCGGGAGGAACCGCAACCGCCATTTTGAACTTACGTGGCAGATAGGTTTTGCCATACACAGGTTCGACGGTTTCATCTTCGGTCGAAAGTAACTTTTCTTCATCTAACCAGATTTCAGCGTAGGCGCGAGTGTGTGGTAATAGATGATCTGACAGTTGTTTCGCCACCGCATAGGCCTGCTCGTGCAGTTTCGATTCCACCGGATTGGGGTTACACATGACGTTACGGTTAACGTCACCACAGGCAGCAATCGAATCCAGCGCTTCGCGATCTAAGTCTTGAATAATGGTCTTCAAGTTACGCTTAGGAATACCGTGGTATTGGAAGGTTTGGCGGGTCGTCAAACGAATACTGTTCGAGCTGGTGAGCGTCGAGGCAATTTTATCTACGCCTAACCATTGCTGCGGAGAACAAATACCGCCGGGTACACGGGCACGCAACATAAAACTATATAAAGGTTCGAGTTTTTGCTCTTTACGTTCGTTACGTAAATCGCGGTCATCCTGCTGATAGAAGCCATGAAATTTGATCAGCTGCTGATCGCCGTCACTGAAACTGCCAGTCACAGAAGAATCTAAACCTTCTTTGATGGTCCCGCGCAGGTAATCACTGTCGGTCTTTAGGTATTCATTTAACGCTAACTTTTGCTCACTCATGGCAACTGCCTCTTAAAATTGGGTTCGCTGGCTGCACAGGTCATCACGTGTGCAGCTTTAGCTATTCTTATGCGTTTCTTATCTGCGCAACGGTTGAGATTAATACACGTCTTTTTGGTAACGTTTATCGCTGCGCAGGGTTTCAAAATAGGCTTCGGCAGCTTCGGTATTCAAACCACCGACTTCGACTGCCACCTCAATCAAGGCTTGGTGAACATCTTTCGCCATACGTTCAGCATCACCACAAATATAAAGATGCGCGCCATTTTGCAACCATTGCCACAGGGCTTGGCCTTGTTCTTTAATGCGGTGCTGCACATAAATCTTATGGGCTTGATCGCGGGAGAACGCCACGTCGATACGGCTGAGATCGCCATTTTTCAAATACTGTTGCCACTCAGTTTGATACAAGAAATCCTGCTCAAAGTGAGGATTGCCGAAGAATAACCAGCTATCGCCTTGAATACCTTGGGCGACGCGCTCCTGCATAAAGGCACGGAACGGCGCAACACCTGTACCAGGGCCCACCATGATCACCGGTGTTTCTGGATTTTCAGGTAAACGGAAATGCTTGTTCGACTCAACATAAACCTTAACTTGCGTGCCTTCCTGCGCAGATGCTAAGAAGTGTGACGCACCGCCAAAACGTGCTGAGCCATGGCGCTCATCTTCCACTAAGGCCACAGTTAAGTGGACTTCTGTTTCAACTTCGCTTTGACTTGAGGCGATAGAGTAAAGTCTTGGCGTTAATGGACGCAGTAGCTCAAGCAGTTTTGCTGCATTTAAGGTTACTGAGTTATTTGATAATGGATACTGAGTAACTAAATCGACAAATTGATGCTTAAGGATAAAGTGGCGCACTTGTTCTTTATCTTCGCTCAATGCCAGCAGTTCTGCGCTGCCGCTCAATTCGGCCCAGGCTTTGACTAATCCAGGGTATAACTGGGTTAATTCTTTCTTATCGACCAAAGCCTGCTTAAGAGATAAGGATTCAGTACCAAGTGTCACTAACTCATCGGCGGCTAATGACAAACCCGCTAAGACTTCATCGACTAACACTTCGTTATTACTAAACCACACACCAAGGGCATCGCCCGCTTGATAGGTTAAGCCTGAGTCGCCAAGGTCGATTTCAACATGGCGCACATCTCGGTCTGATCCACGGCCGGTAATTTTTTGGCTCACAAGCACTTCGGCGCTATAGGGGTTTTGCTTAGTAAATTCACTTTCGCCAATCGCTTTAGCGGTGCCGATGGATACCACACTGGCGGACGAGGTTTCAATTAGCGGCTTAACGGCCTCTAATACATCGGCGTGCCACTGGCCAGCGGCAGTTTCATAATCCACATCACATTCAATTAAAGGTAACAGTGATTTAGCACCGAGTGCCGCTAGGCGGGCATCGAAGTCTTTACCGGTTTGGCAGAAAAATTCATAGCTAGAATCCCCCAGCGCAAGCACAGAGTAATGTAGATTGTCTAACTTAGGGGCACGTTTCGATGCTAAAAACTTGTGTAATTCAATCGCATCATCCGGCGCTTCACCTTCACCATGGGTGCTGACCACCAATAACAGCACAGCTTCTTGCTTTAATTGGCGAACATTGTATTCGCCCATTGAAGCCAGATTGACCGCATAACCTTGCGCTTGCGCCTTATCGGCGAGCGCTTTGGCGACACCACGGCCATTACCCGTTTGGCTGCCATAGAGAATCGTCACAGTTTGAGCCGTTTGCGCCTGCGCGACGGGCGCTAATTGGCCCGCATTGGCTGTAGCAGCAAGATAGCCACTCACCCAGGCCAATTGCACAGCACTTAACTCAGAAGTGAGTTGTTTTAGCTTCTCGACTTGTCCTTGAGACAATGGCGAAGCCAGCGATGAAAGTTCTTTTAACAACATGAGACGGCCCTATGACAGTGTAATGTCCACAAGCTTATCGCGGTTTAAGAAAAGCAAAAAAGAATAAAATAGGATTTTTAATTCCATTTTGGAATATACAAAGTGCAAAATTTAAGCTACAAAAGTGTGCACTGGTTAAAAGTTTTTGATCCGACCAGTGCAGAAACGGCCTGCTTGAGAAATATGCACTTGTGCCAAGCTAAAGTATTGCCACAATGGTCATGAGCCTGTCGAACAATAATTTCTGTTGCCCACAGAATAGTTTGTTTTAAAAACAAAAAGTGTCCATCCTAGATTGAATGCCCTAACTGACTCGAATCACCCGCCGAATAAACGCTGGTGACGACAGATTTTGCAGTTGAGTACGATGAAGGAAGAACAGCAGGCGGAACGATTATATAAACCATCAGGGAGTAGTCATGCAGATTGGAATACCGAGAGAAAGTCTCGCCGGTGAAACTAGGGTCGCCGCGACCCCAGCCACCGTTGAGCAGCTTAAAAAACTCGGCTTTGAAGTTGTTATTGAGGCCAATGCGGGTCAACTGTCAAGTTTCGATGATGCAGCTTTTGAAGCTGCGGGCGCGAAGGTGACAACAAACGTTTGGCAAGCCGATCTGATCTTTAAGGTCAATGCGCCAAGCGACGCCGAAATTGAACAAATCAAAGACGGGGCGACTATCGTCAGCTTTATTTGGCCCGCACAAAACCCTGAGCTGGTTGCGAAGTTATCTAAACGTAAGATCAACGTGATGGCAATGGACATGGTGCCACGCATCTCCCGCGCCCAGTCACTTGATGCCCTCTCCTCTATGGCAAACATTGGTGGATATCGCGCCGTTGTTGAAGCCGCACATCAATTTGGCCGTTTCTTTACTGGCCAAATTACCGCTGCTGGTAAAGTACCGCCCGCCAAAGTGTTAGTCATTGGTGCTGGTGTAGCTGGCCTTGCCGCCATTGGTACAGCAGGATCGCTTGGCGCCATAGTGCGCGCCTTCGATACCCGCTTAGAAGTGGCCGAGCAAATCGAATCTATGGGCGGCCAATTCCTTAAACTGGATTTTGGTAACGAGGAAGGTGGTTCATCGGACGGTTATGCTAAAACCATGTCGGATGAATTTATTGCCGCCGAAATGGCGCTGTTTGCTGAGCAAGCCAAAGAAGTCGATATCATCATCACTACGGCGCTGATCCCTGGTCGTCCTGCGCCTAAGCTCATCACCAAAACCATGGTCGATAGCATGAAGAGCGGCTCAGTGATCGTCGATTTAGCCGCTGCGACGGGTGGTAACTGCGAATACACGCAATCGGGTGAGCTGTTTGTTACTCCTAACGGCGTAAAAGTGATTGGTTATACCGACCTTCCAGGTCGTCTACCGGCGCAATCCTCACAGCTTTACGGCACTAACTTAGTCAACCTGATGAAGTTAATGTGTAAAGAAAAGGACGGCACAGCCAGCATCAACTTTGATGATGTAGTCATGCGCAATATGACAGTGATTAAAGAAGGTGAAGTGACCTTCCCGCCACCACCGATTTCTGTTTCTGCGGCGCCAGCAAAACCAGCGGCGAAAATCGAGCCGAAAAATACCACTCCGAAGGCACCATCTAAGCTCAAATACGTGCTCGCCGCCTTAGGCGTTGCAGGGTTTGCTGCCGTGGCATCGGTAGCACCACCAGAGTTCCTGTCGCATTTCACAGTATTCTTGCTGTCCTGCGTTGTTGGCTATTACGTGGTATGGAACGTATCCCACTCACTGCATACACCTTTAATGTCAGTCACTAACGCGATTTCGGGCATTATCGTGGTCGGCGCCCTACTGCAAATCGGTCAGGGTTCAACTTTGGTCACTGTACTGGCGTTTATCGCCGTGCTGATCGCCAGTATTAACATCTTCGGTGGCTTTACCGTCACTCAGCGCATGCTGAAGATGTTCCGTAAGGATTAAGGGGGTTTAACGTGTCTCAAGGACTGGTAACAGCAGCTTACATTATTGCCGCCATTCTCTTCATCTTCAGTCTCGCGGGACTGTCGAAGCAAGAGACGGCAAAACACGGCAATTTATTCGGTATCTTAGGTATGGCAATCGCCCTACTGGCTACCATTTTCAACCCCGATACTAACGGAATTGCGTGGATCTTAATCGCTATGGTGATTGGCGGCGCGATTGGTATCCGTTTAGCACTAAAAGTCGAAATGACTGAAATGCCAGAACTGGTTGCTATATTGCACAGCTTTGTGGGTATGGCCGCGGTATTAGTGGGTTTCAACAGCTTTATCGACTTACATCCACAGGAAGTATCACAAGTCGTGGTGGCTGTCGGTGGAGATATCAATACGACCCTCGCCGCAGTACAAGATGCACTAAGTGAAGCGGTGAAGACCGCCAGCAAAGAGCACCTCACTGGCGCTATGCTTAACATTCACTTAGTCGAAGTCTTCCTCGGGATCTTCATCGGTGCGGTGACCTTTACGGGTTCTATCGTTGCCTTTTGTAAGTTACGCGGACTGATTTCATCTAAACCTCTGATGCTGCCACATCGCCACAAGCTGAACCTAGTCGCAGTGCTAGTGTCTTTCGCCCTGTTGGTATACTTCGTACAGACAGGCGGCACTATGCCAGCACTGCTGTTGATGACCTTGATTGCCTTCGCCTTTGGCTGGCATTTAGTGGCATCCATTGGCGGCGCGGATATGCCAGTGGTTGTGTCTATGCTGAACTCCTACTCAGGTTGGGCAGCGGCAGCGGCAGGCTTTATGTTGTCGAACGACCTCTTGATTGTGGTCGGCGCGTTAGTAGGTTCATCGGGTGCTATTCTGTCTTACATCATGTGTAAGGCCATGAATCGCTCGTTTATTTCAGTTATCGCTGGCGGCTTTGGCACAGATGGTGTGGCCTCGACTGCCGATGAAGAAATGGGTGAATACCGTGAAACCAACGCCGAAGATGTGGCGGATATGCTGAAAAATGCCACTTCAGTCATCATCACTCCGGGTTACGGTATGGCAGTGGCGCAGGCGCAATATCCTGTTGCGGAAATCACTCAAAAACTACGTGATCGCGGCGTGAAAGTGCGTTTTGGTATCCATCCAGTTGCTGGTCGATTACCAGGCCATATGAACGTACTGCTCGCTGAAGCGAAAGTCCCCTACGATATCGTGCTCGAAATGGACGAAATCAACGAAGACTTTAAAGACACAGATGTCGTGCTCGTTATCGGCGCCAACGACACGGTTAACCCCGCGGCAATGGAAGACCCTGGCAGTCCAATCGCAGGTATGCCAGTGCTGGAAGTGTGGAAAGCGCAAAACGTGATTGGCTTTAAACGTTCGATGAACACAGGTTATGCTGGCGTGCAAAACCCACTGTTCTTCAAAGAAAATACCCAAATGCTGTTTGGGGATGCTAAGGCCAGTGTTGAAGCCATTTTAAAGGCACTTTGATCTTGATTTAATTATCAACAGAGTAGAAATCGTTTAGGCGATAAACACTATTCTAAAGAAATGAAGGGAGCCAATGGCTCCCTTTCTTTTCACATTTTTTTAAGCCTATTAAGCTAGTCTCTGCGCCAATATGATGCGAGGCTTATCTGCCCAAAATGCTGATACGCTTAATGTAAGCTAAAACAGTAAGTTAAATCTAAAGCTGGTTTAAGGAAATTATAAATGTTGCTTGGGCTGTTTATCCTATCTGCCGTATTAATCAAAACCTCATTACTCGGGCTTGGCTGGATATCGATTACCATCGGCCTGAGTGGGTACCTATTTTGTCGATGGTTTAATATCAAGTTAGATATCAAACTGATTGATAAATTTAAACGACTTTTTATTACTGGCGCGGCTCTGCATCTTCTAGTCTATATCGGCTTAATCACTAAGCTTTTCCTTATCGACAGCTTTGAAGACTTGCCCACGTTCCTGATAAGTCACTTAGTCTTCCACCACGCAATCAGTGCCGTGATTGCTGCCGCATTAACCTTCTTGGCGATTCGTATCTATCTACAACAGCAAAAATTAACTCAAGCCTATCGACAGGAATTAAGCTAACTCAACAAGGTTTTGATGACAAATACCGACGGAGAAAATCTGGCTAGATTCATCGTTAGCTTAAGTGCCATAAAATAATGGGGACTAAAGCAGATCATGCAGAAGTGTTGTCAGCAACACTGAATTCATCAATGGATTCAAACATCAGGGATAAGAATGACCCCTGATGTTTGGGGGGAGCTAAGCCAAGATACGTTAGTCGACGGCAATATCGTTATCTTTAAGCTCTTTTGACAGGGTTTCATAATTCGTTTTGAGTTTTGGCAAAGTATCTTCTTTGATTTTACTCAATACATTTTGCAACTGATCCTTACCGTAAGAAACGCTATAGTGACGGGTTTCAATATTGCTAATGATCTTCTCAGACTCTAAATACAAACGACGAATATCAGACAAAATATCACTCGGTGTTTCTAGCGCATTGGCAGAATAGCGCATGTTATCCCAGACAAATAATCCCATCTGCGGATGCATTTTCACTAAACTATTACTACTCACAGTCTCAACTGTGTCAGCGTAATGACTCAAGATTTCAACATTGTCACTCACTTCGTCATATAGGGCATGACGCAGATGATAGTTATTCTGCATATTGCTCAGGGCATCAAATTTAATTGCCTGTGACAACCCTTCTTGCGCGGCTAAGTACACGCCAACAACAGTCGCAATGATTATAAAAATCTGACTCACCCAAAAACTGGTTTTGATAAGCTCAGTGTTATCAAGCTTAATGGCGCGTTTAGGCATATCTGCCTCATTAGAGATGGGGGTCATGTCCATATGTTTTATCCTGTCAAATCAAGAGTACAAAGCAATATCACTAACTTAAATCATTATTGAGTGGTCATCCTACACTATTGGGGTATGACTTACCTCAGTACAAATCACGATTTTTACCCACAAAAAAGGAGCCATCTGGCTCCATTTTTATATTCATTGGTCAGTCTATTATGCTGCTTTTGCCACATCAAAATTGGATAGCAACATCACAGCTGTACGGCCTAATAGGTGGTTGATCGTGCGATCGCCCGCTAAGCCTAACTCAGCAATCGCTTGCTGACGCGCTGTACTCACCGCTCTAAAGAGGGTAATTTCATTATTCGCACCACCACAAAGACTAAAGAACAGTCTTAATACTGCGCGGTAATGCTCTTCCTGCATTGCCTGCATCCAGGATGTTTCCAATGCCTCTTGGCTAGAAAAATCCAGCGCAGCAACAAATAGATTGCCGATACGACTATCTAAACGAACAAGAAAATCGCTTTTGCGTGGAAAATGGTGACTAATACCTGTGCGACTAATACCCGTTGCTTCAGATAACGTAGTATAAGACATAGTCTCAAAGCCGATAGTCAAAATTTGTCTTAACGCTTCATCCATAATTTGATTTATGGTTTGCTCAGTTTGTACTCGCGAGCGCTTAGCCATAGTAATGTCTCCCCTCTTATTTTTAGGGGGAAAGCTTACCAAAGCCGCTCAGGGATTACTGCTGTTCACTGGGCCGTAACCAGCGTATTTCACTTTTGTTCAGCTAGGGTTCAGTTTAAAACAGGCTTCACCACAGATTTAATTAACACATTCATAACATTGAATTTTGTACCAACCAGTTATGTGCTTTTTCTTCGCCCATGAGTAAAACGAACGTCGGTTGGAGATAGTGTCCAAGATCAGCTTTTCGCCAAAATAGATATTCAGGAAGGGGTTGCAATACACTCGCGCCAAAAGTGCGTTGCATTAAGCTCGAATACTCACCTAATAATCTCGGCTCTAATTGCTCGGCTTTAGGGTAAAAATTCGTTAAAAAGTCCCGATACTCGGCAAATTTAGCCACTTGAGCAACATCGTATCGATGCAACACTTGTATCAACATTGGCGAACTCCAATGTGACAAGTATTGCGGGCTTGTTAATGCATCAAGATTGCGTCTGTGGTATTGCTGCCACGCCAAGGCAAAATCATTTTTCTCCCGTGCGATACGCCAAACCAAATAAATGTCAGCTAGCCATTCATGTTGATATGCACTCAAGTGAGTCGGTAACACAGAGCCTTGCAGAGCAAGGTTCTCCAAATGACCGAGCTCATGCCATAGGGTTAATTGCGGCTGTTCAAGCAAAGGTAATTGGTAGGTCACCATATCGACACTGGCTAACTGTACTTGCGGTGTCCGCTGCTCATTCACTAAGACTAGGCCCGCAATTTTATTGTCATCGACGGGCATGACCATGGCACTTCTGCGGCCTAAATCAAGCCTAAATTGTTCGAGTGTTGCAGGAAGCTGCACCAACACTTGCTCTGGCAATAATGCCAAGCAAGTACCAAGCTCTGGTAAAGGGCAAATCAAAGCCTGCTTATCGGCAATGGGCGTCCAAGTCAGGCTAGATGCGAATGCCAGAGCGACTAAGCTCACTGATTCGCCATGATATTTTGTATAATCGCTGTCGTTGAAATGCCATCCTCAAAGCCCAGCACTTGAACTTGGCCACCGGCGGCAATCACTTCAGCGCCACCAGCAATATCCTCAAGCTTATAATCACCACCTTTGACCAGCAGATTTGGCAGCAATCGAGTAATGATGCGCTGCGGCGTATCTTCACTAAAAGGCACAACCCAATCAACAGAAGCTAAGCCAGCGAGCACAGCCATACGACGATCAACCTGATTAACTGGACGGCCTTCACCCTTGAGGCGTTTAACCGAGGCATCATCGTTTACCGCGACGATCAAACGATCGCCCAAAGCTTTCGCCTGTTTAAGATAGCTCACGTGGCCCGCATGTAAAATATCAAAGCAACCATTAGTCATCACCACACGTTCACCGCGTAGTTTGGCTTGCTCTAAGGCGTAGGCCAGTTGATCTTCACTCACCACCCCAAAACCCGATTCTCCATGGTGCAAAGCTAGGGCTTCAATAAGCTCAATGCGGCTCACGGTAGAAGTGCCAAGTTTACCTACCACAACGCCAGCGGCGGTGTTCGCAATTGCGCAAGCCTGCGGTAAATCGGCGCCCGCGGCTAATGAGGTTGCTAAGGCTGAAATCACAGTATCGCCAGCCCCCGTCACATCATAGACTTCACGGGCAACGGTAGGAATGTGCAACTCAGGCGCATTAGCGGTCACTAAGGTCATGCCCTTTTCAGAGCGGGTGACTAAAATGGCATCAAAATGATGTTGCTTGAGTAAGCCACGGGCTTTTTCCAGCAGGTCGGCTTCAGAGGTCACAGTGCCAACAACGGCTTCAAACTCGCTCATATTTGGGGTAATTAGCGACGCGCCATGATAACGACCAAAGTCACTGCCCTTAGGATCGACTAATACCATCACACCTTTCGAACGCGCTAAAGCAATAAAATCTCGCGGCTGATCGATAGCGCCCTTAGCATAGTCAGATAACACCACGACATCGACAGAATCGAGTAAGGCCTCGGATTGTTTCAATAAACGCACGCTATCGGCCTTGTCGAAGGCTTCTTCGAAATCGAGGCGGATAAGCTGCTGATTACGTGATAACACCCGCAGCTTAGTGATGGTTGGTTTATCAGCAATACTTAACCATTGGGGTTCAACCCCTAAAGTTTGCACACCGAGCGTTAGGGCATGGGCAGTATCATCTTGGCCGACGAGCCCGGCAAGTTGGACTTGCCCCCCTAAGGTCGCGATATTGAGCGCCACGTTGGCCGCGCCGCCGGGTCTGTCTTCGACTTGATTAATCTTCACCACAGGTACGGGGGCTTCAGGGGAGATACGTCCCGTAGGGCCAACCCAATAGCGGTCTAACATCACATCGCCGACGACTAACACTCTGGCTTTTTCAAATGCTGGCAGAGAAACCTTCATAGTGCTCTTATCTTTATGCAGAAATTAAACCGTGATTGTACCTAATTTTCAGCAAAAATTGAGTTAGAATGAGCAGTAATTTTCAAAAGTAGTGAGTATTTTTGTGGTCGAGAAAGCCGAGTTTTCATCTTCTTTATATCATCCTAAGCATTGGCCCATGTGGTTTGGCGTATTTTTGATGCGTTTAACTCAGCTTCTACCGCTTCCTTGGCAGATGACGCTGGGTAAGGGATTGGGTCGCTTAGTGATGAAATTCGCAGCTGGTCGCACCCACACAGCGCGCCGTAACTTGACCCTCTGTTTCCCTGAAATGACGGAAGCACAGCGAGAAGATTTACTCACGCGTAATTTTGAAGAAACGGGCAAAGCCATTTTCGATACCATCAATGCATGGTGGTGGCCCGATGAAAAAGTGCAGCAGCACATGAGTATCAAAGGCGAAGAACACGTACAAGACACGTTAAATGCTGGCCACGGCGTGATCCTCTTTGCCGTGCATTGTTTGCCGCTGGAAATGGGCGCACGTATCTTCGGCCAATTCCAACCCGGCGTGGGGGTTTATCGCCCACACAATAATCCAGTGATGGAATACCTGCAGGTCAAAGGCCGTTTACGCTCCAATAAAGGTCTCGTTTCTAAACGCGACTTGCGCCAAATGATACGCTGCCTCCGCAATCCCGATGTGATTTGGTACACGGCCGATCAAGACTTTGGCCGTTCCAGTGCGGTATTTATCCCATTTTATGCCATGCCAGATGCGGCAACGATTACCGGTGCCACCACGTTAGCTAAACTCGGCAAAGCCAAAGTCCTGCCTTTTTTTGTGGAACGTACTACAGATGATAAAGGCTATCGAATTGAAGTGATGCCACCGCTGGATAATTTCCCCGGCGAAGATGAATTAGCCGATGCCATTCGCGGTAACAAGATTATTGAATCCATCATAGATAAAAACCGCGCCCAATATATGTGGTTACATCGCCGCTTTAAGACCCGTCCCGACCCAACGGATAAATCTTTATATCAGTAACTCATTCAGTTTTTGAATACGAAAATGCCAGCAAATAAGCTGGCATTTTTTATGGTGACTTTCGATAGTAAGGACCATCTAGCACATAGGATTAGAGCGCATTCTCAGTCGGTAAACGAATACCTACGTTAGTGACTTTACCTTCATACAGCCCCGCCACCACCCAATGCAACGACTGCCAGTGGAACTGATCCCCAAGTACAGGATTAGCGCCAAGCTGAGATACCACAAGGTCTGCGACTGTCATATCATCAGCGAGATTATCTAAACTTAAACCATAAATAGGCGCGAGATCCGCAAGCTTAACGTCTGTTTCAATAAAGAAATCACCGAAGAATCGTTGTACTTCTTTATTTTCTGGCGCTTGGCTAAAGAGGTTACTCAAGGCTTCTAAACTTTTCTCCTGACCCAGCACACAGAGTATATCGCCCGCCTCGAGACGAGTGCTACCCGATGGATGCAGCAAAGTGTCATCCCTAAATACCGCCGCAATCCGTGTCCCATCTGGCATAGCCAAGCGCTTTAGCGGCTCACCAATACACCACTTACTTTCACTCAAACGATAGACAAACACTTCCCATTCGCTGCTCGGGTAAATTTCAACTCCCGAGCGCGAAACGGGTAACGGCTTTGGGGGCAGTTCCACCTTAGCTAAACGCGCTGCTGTGGTCAAAGATGCACCTTGAACCAGCAACGACACTAATACAACGAAGAAGGCTAAGTTGAAGTACAACTGAGCACCCGGTAAGCCCGCCATCATAGGGAATACTGCTAAGATGATAGGCACAGCGCCGCGTAACCCCACCCAAGAAATAAACCAGCGGTCGCGACTGCTAAAGCTCTTAAACGGCAATAGACTGATCCATACGGCGACAGGGCGAGCAAATAAAATCATTCCGAATGCCAGAGCAAAACCTGGGATCATGATATCGACTAAATCTGAAGGGGTAAGCAATAACCCTAATACGAGGAACATGCCGATTTGACTGACCCAAGTCATACCATCCAGTACGTTCAAAATCGCATGACGGCCACGGGTTGGCTTATTGCCGAGGAACAGACCCACTAAGTAAATCGACAAAATACCGCTACCACCCAGTTTGTTGGACGCAGCATAAATAATCAGACCACCGCTTAAAACTAAAATAGAGTACAGACCATCAGCTAACTTGCTTAAATTGACGAGCTTCCACAGCATCCAGCCGCCGCCTAAACCTAAACAGATCCCCAGACCAAATTGCTTAATAAAGCTAATAAGCATAAAGCTGAAGGACAACTCACTGTCGACATTGGCAAGAATGGCAATCAAGGTTACGGTTAAGAATACCGCCATGGGATCGTTACTGCCGGACTCAATTTCTAAGGTCGCACCAACCCGCTCGTTAAGGCTACGCCCTTTAAGCAGGGAAAATACCGCGGCGGCATCGGTCGAGCCCACAATCGCGCCCACCAGCAAACCTTGCAACCAATGCAAGTCGAACAACCATGCGGCCATCATGCCGGTGATACTGGTCGTAATGGCAACGCCAAAGGTCGCCAACGATAATGCAGGCCATAGCGCCACCCTAAAACTGGCAACGCGGGTGCGCATACCTCCATCGAGTAAAATAATCGCTAAGGCTAAGTTACTGACTAAATAGGAAGTTGAATAATCATCAAACTGGATTCCACCAAGGCCATCTTCGCCAGCCAAAATACCCACAGCGAGGAAAATCAATAAAATAGGGATGCCCAAACGGGAAGACATAGGACTAAGTAAAACACTCACTGCTGTAAGCAAGGCGCCAATCAGAAAAAAACTATTGATGGAATCTGCATCCACAAACGCCTCCTTAATACAGGTTGTTTAGTTAAACGATAGACAAATCACCGAGGTTAAAAATGACTCAACTCACAATTTTATGATTTTATATTAGCACAAAAATATCGAATTATTGGAGCGTTAAATATTAAATTTCAATCATCTACATAAAAAATGTCATAAAACCAACTTTCTATTAACCTTTAGATAAAGGCTAACGTAAAACCTAAAGGATAGCAGAACATCACCACACGACTTAATAAGCATTAAAATAAATAAATATCAAATAGTTAAAAATAACAAACTGAACGTAAACTCAAATCATTCAAGCAAAACTCAGCTCACAAACCTGTATAAACTAACGGTATCATAGCCAATTTAGTGTCAGATAAAATAATGTCGTGTAAAGGGTGAATATTTGAACATTATCCTTAAGCTAATTGTTTTAACTCCATTTATTTGCCAATGAAATGATTTAAATTCACTTTATCCGATGAGCAATAGCCTTGTCAGAAAAGGACCACACTCTGTTTTCCCAAAACAAATCAATTCCAGTAACGCCATACATGCTCGCCATTCAAACAGACACGTTTTAGATTGGTTAACACTGCAAATATTTTTCATCAAGCAGGAAGGTATACACAAGATAATTGAGTACAGCAGGTTTTAACGACAAGACTAAATACTGACAATTGACGCCGCTAAGGAAAACCGTTAAAACAAAAAATTAAGCGACAAATACGCCGTACTGATCATATTTCAGTTGAAATAATGTCCAAAATAAGGAAGGATGCGAGCTTCGCGCGCCAGTGCATTTTGCTCGTCAAATTGCCGCTCTCGTTTTAAGAGAGAAAGCTGCGTTAAACACGCTTTTTTATTAACAGGAATCGTAGTATCCGCTTATGAGTATGCTTCGCACCACAGCTTTATTATTGACTTTGGTTTTCCCTAGTCTGTCCGCTTTAGCAACGGAATATCCTTTACCAGCCGCCCAAAGCAGGCTAATTGGCGAGAACCAGTATTATACGGTTCCAGAGGGTAAACACACTCTCGAAGATATCGCAGCCAAATACCAGCTTGGTCTCAGTAACCTACTCGAAGCTAACCCAGGTGTGGATCCATTTCTGCCAAAACCAGGTAGCCAACTGATCATTCCATTGCAATTGATCCTGCCAAACGCTCCCCGTGAAGGCATAGTGATCAACGTGGCTGAAATGCGTTTGTATTACTATCCGAAAGGCAAAAAGACTGTTGAAGTGTTGCCTATTGGTATTGGCCAAATTGGTAAAGACACACCAGAAAACTGGGTGACCACTGTACAACGCAAGCGTGCGAATCCAACTTGGACACCCACACCGCGCATTCGTAAAGAATATGCTGCTAAAGGTGAAATCCTGCCAGCGGTATGGCCAGCGGGTCCAGATAACCCTATGGGACTGTATGCGCTGTATATCGGCAACTTGTATGCGATTCATGGTACTAACGCAAGTTTCGGTATTGGTTTGCGTGTCAGTCAAGGTTGTGTGCGTTTACGCCATGAAGATATCGAGCATCTATTCAAGACTGTACCAGTGGGAACCCGGGTACAATTTGTGAACCAGCCGATTAAAGCAACCGAAGAGCCAGACGGTAAACGCTACTTAGCCGTGCATCAACCATTGTCTCGCACTGTGGCGGAGTTTGAATCAAATGAGCCAGTTGCGATATCACTGCCAAAAGAGATCGCTAAGTTTATCGCGAAAGCTGACACTGATTCTTCTGTGATCAAGAAGCTACTCGATGAACGTACTGGTGTGCCAATGCGAATTAATCAATAATTCACTGGCGAATACCACCTAAAAAAATACCCGCAATCTGCGGGTATTTTTTTGTCGTGTCAGGCTATTCACTAACGTAATAGACTAAAATATCAATCACATAAAGGTGCACACAGGGCCAAGAAGTGAGTCATAGCAGCACTGTTTGCTAATACGCGTTGATCGAAGTTTTGCAACGCAGGCGTTTCAGTACAAGCACCGACACGAGCACCACTTCGCACTAAACAAGCTTCAAAAGACGTATCAAAATGATTGAAGATCAAACCATCTTTTACAGGACACCCATCAATCTCACCGTCTACCGCAATCGGGAAATAACCACCTAAAGTATCGCGCAGATCGAGACTAAAACGTCCAGGTACTTGGCTTGGCTCAAAAGAATACACATAGGCTTCACGACTCAAGACATCTTCATGGCAAGTTAAAATACCGTCTCGACTCGCAGCAAGCAGTAACTGTGCGTGCTCTAACAATAGCTTACCTTCAACCGATGTATGTTCATTCGCTTTAGGTTTACCGTTCTCAAATACAAAACCACGATTTGGGTTTTCGCCGTATTTATTAAATCTATGACCACGACTGAATCCAGTAGGATTGACGAGAGGCAATAAACTCAAGTTCACCCGTTCAAATAGGTCTGCTGAAGCTTCACTCAAAAAATGCAACAAACCCCATGGGCCTGCAGATTCTTCGCCATGAAATCCTGTGCTGATCAATAAAGAAGGTAAGCCTGACTTAGCGGCCGGTGACTGATACAAGCTAACATCGTATTTACCCACTTCACCCAATGTTTTCTCAACCATGCCCAAACGGGTCATTTCCTGCTCAAGCAGCAGATAGAAATTATCAATATCAGTGCTTTCACAGTTAAAAATATCGCTTTTCCACTGAAAGGATTCGAACGGAGATCTGCTTACCATATCTTGTACTTATGCCAGAAAAAGAACTGTGCCATCATAGCAGTTCTTTTCAAAAACTGAATGCTATTCAACTGATTTCGATGAAATCCGAGCAGTCGTCGACAGTGGTGCAATCTGTATCGATACCTGCGAATGTATCAATTGCCTGTCGTTAATGGTATCCAGCTTGAGTAAGACATTTAACGAATTAAAAAATAAGCTCGGCAGGACGCACTTATGAACACTCAAATCACCTTTTTTATCGCCATTTCGGCCAGTGTTTTCAGTCATACGCTACAGGCCCAATGCCGCACCGAGCAAGATGCGCAAGCCTTATATGCGCTCGAAGCGAATATAGAGACCTATACGCTACAAAATGGCCTAACAGTGCGATTACTGCCCATGGCAGATAAACAAACAGTCACAGTCGCCAGCCAATTTAATTTAGGCGCCCGCAACGAAGCCCAAGGTCAGAGCGGTTACGCCCATCTGTTTGAGCACATGTTGTTTAAAGGGAGTGAAAATGCCCCCAGCGATACCTATGCTCAGCAGTTCAGTGCTTTAGGTGCACGTTTTAATGCCAGCACGCATTTTGACTACACCAACTACTATGTGACGCTGCCAAACCAAGCATTAGAACTGGGCTTATATCTCGAAGCCGATCGCTTTATCCGCCCTAGCCTTAACGCCACTACGGTTAAAAATCAGCAGGAAACCGTACTGCAGGAAATGGCACAAACCATAGATAATCAGCCCTATATCCGCAGCGCGATGGCGTTTTTACTCGAGCAAGTAAAAGGCACTCCCTACGGTCACGGTATTATTGGCAGTCGCGAAGATATCTTGCAAGCCACACCAGAAAACCTAACTGCCTTTCACCGTGCTTATTATCGTCCCGATGCGATGCAGCTTTCCCTTGTCGGCAAACTAAGCCCACAAACCCGACAATGGATTGAGCAAAATTTTGCGGCTTGGTCTAGGCCAACGATTGCTGAACCTGAATTTTCTGAGTTAACAATCCAGCCTAAACAAGTACATGCTGAGTTAGTGGATGAGCGCGGACCTTGGCCCGGATTACTGCTCGCTTGGCATACAGTAGGTAAAGATCACCCAGATGCTGCCGCAATTCGGCTGCTAGAAGGCTATTTATTTCAAAACACCACCAGTGCACTTGCTAAACTCAGTCTGCATAATCCCGAACAAATGCTCAGCTACTCCCTGCCCTTTGAGTTAGAAAATCATGGCATAGCGAATATCGTCTTGGTTCCACGGGCACGGACCTCACTCGATGCCTTAGTGCAAAAAGTGTTGGGACTTGTGGCACAAACGCAGCAAGATGCTCTGGATGAAGCAAGTCTTTGCACACTTAAACAAGTGTGGTTAAACAATCAATTACAACAACTGGATGACACGCAGGCCTTAGCCATCAAGCTTTCCGCAACGTCGGCTCAAGATAAAGACCATCCCTTTACTGCGCAGTGGCAACGGATCAACGCAGTCACGGCCGACGATATCCAAAGCGTCGCAAAACGGTATTTCAACCAAGATTATGTCCGAGTCGACCTACTGCCACCTTGGTATATTCGCTGGGGTAAAACGCTACTGGAATGGCTGCCTAACGATATGAGTGACAGTTTAGAGGATGCGGTATTATGACGACTCTGACAATGTCAAAGCAGCTACAAGGCTTAATGTTCTGCGCTGTGGCTTTATCACTAAACGCCTGCCAGCAGACGCAAATCGTCTTCACGCCGAGCGAACCGCCGAGTTTGGCCCATTTTGAAACACCAAACTCTTTAGCCCATTCTTTACCTAACTCTTTAAACAATCCTTTGGGCAGCTCTTTGAACAATCATTTACCCAAAAGCGGCGTCATTATCCCCGTAACGGATGAAATTTTTACCGATGAAGTCCATACCGAATTGGATTTACCCTATCAGTTACATCGCCTTGCCTCAGTTCAAATGAATAGTAGTGTGAGTAACAGGGTCAGTTTAGCGGCAGTGAGCCCGCAAGTTCCCTTCAATAATCCTGATATTTTACAGATTGCCTTTCAAGAAAAGGCCCGCGCACTTGCCATTAGCCGCGCAGATCCCTGTCTTGAGACTTTCAATATGCGTGTCAGCTTGCACAGCATTAATTTAAGCCTCACTTGCCCCGACGATGTTAACCATATCTACGGCTTACTACTGCAATTTTTGCAGCCAGATGCCTTTGTTGATGCGACAACAGCCCCCGTCGATGTCGACAATATTCGCCGTCAACTCAAGCTCAATAAACACTTAAACGCCTTTAGTGGCGCCGAGATAGATAAAGTGTGGCGCGATAAACTGCTCGGCCCTGAACATCCCTACAATAGAGTGATCAATAATAATGCATTGTTCGATTCACTCAGCCTAAGGCAACTACAACAAATCCAACAGCAGGCGGTAACACAAGCACAGTGGCATCTTTTTCTACCCAACTCTTTGGCAAATAACGCTAAATTTGACCTTCAAGCTAGCCTTAAACTGTGGCCATTATTGCCTAATTCAGTGCCGAAAGCGGATAAACCAGAGACAGTAAAGCCTCAGCAAATCAAGAGGATTTACCTTATTGATGCGCCGGGCAGCGTGCAAACCCAAGTCCGCCTAGGCTATGCCATAGATCATGTCCTAAGTGATGCATCAACTCAGCAGCTACTGAACCCACAGGAAGTCGCCTTAAGCTGTCGCAGTTTATCCGCACTCATGGGCCGCAGTTTTTCGGGCAGACTCTACTATGATTTACGGGAAAAACGCGGCCTCACCTATGGCATCTACGGCCAGTGCGCCAATGCACCGCTGTCCAGCAGCATCAAATTTTACGGCAGTACAGCCATAGAACATACGGGCGCGTTTGTGGTGGGTATACTCGATCACCTCGCACTGGTTAAGACGCAAGGTGCTAGCCAAGGTGAAATCGATGCACTTAAAACCTATTTGATCGGTGAAGATTTGCTCAGCCAAGACAACAGCATTCAACGTGAAAACCAATATATCCACCAAGTCGCGACAGGATTAACTCAAATTGAAGTTCAGCAGCTAAATGCAGGATTACAGGCTCTAACGCCCGAAAGGCTACAACAGTTAGCAAACGCGGCTTTTAGTGGTAATCCATTGATTATTTTGCGGGGCGATGTTGATCGAATTCTTCCTGACTTAAAAACCAAGCTACCAGAGTGGCAGTTTGAAAGGGTCAAGGTTGGCCTAACTGACAACTAAAGCCAAATAATCCTTCTAAAAGATTCAAATGCGCGATCGACAGATTAGAGCTTATTGGTCGCACTGTCGCTGGCAGGCGGTGCGCCATTATCACCCTGCGTCATCTGTTCATGGCCTTGTTCCATTTGTTGCAAATCTTCCATCGCCGAATCCTGCTGTATGGCCTGCGGATCAGGATCTTCTGCCGGTAACACCGCCATATTGTCGGCATTCGCGCTATTTGGCGTAGCAGGTTGTTCAGGAGCCATACCATTTACGGCCTTAGGCCCCTCGATTGCCGGAGACACCTCAGTTTTCAACGTGCTGTCACTAAGATTCGGTAACCACTCACGCAATTGCTCGGGTCCAAAACTAAAACCTAACGCTATGACGACAGTTGCCACTGCAACATACAGCCAAGGGCGAATCGCCAGATTATCACCTCTTAGTAAAGTGCTTTCACTGGCATATAAATGCGCATCCGAGCGTTGAGCTATTGGCGCGAGTGCTTGTAGCATGTCCGGCAAGGCATCAAGTTCAGGACCTTTAATACGCTGACCAATAAACTGCCCGCCTTCGTAAATCTCCATCTGATGACTGGCGACTTCACCGTCAACCACACCAGAACTGGTAATAATCAACTTATTACAACAGACTCTTCCGCGAAATACGCCGCAAACACGCAGCTCATGACAACTGACTTCACCAGAGATTTCGCCGCCAAGTTCGATCTTAATTTGTCCTGCTGATCTAACCTTGCCCTGCAATTTACCCGCAATGAATGCCGCGCTCTCTAACTGAATGTCGCCCTCAATCAAGGTTTGTGCACTGATAACCGTAATGCCATTGCCCTTACTCGCCATAGGATTCATTCCATATCATTATTTTTGTGACAAAGATGTTATGGTAAAAGTCCTCAAGAATAAAGCACTGGTTTCGCTTAGTATTTGACCTAAGCTCCAGAGCGGGACTTAAGTCACGCCAGCGACTATGTTACCCTGCGCATCTTGCCATATGGCTCTCGAGTACCTGAATATGAGTAACAGGATGCCTCAAAAAGGTGAGTGTTGATATCGCACTAAAACAAAGCTAAAGAACACACTAGCAGCAAACACCGAAAACAAACCGCCAACGAGACCCCGACATGGCACATTCAAACTCCGCTAGCTCGCAATCGATAACCCCAATCGTGACACCACTTGAAGCGTATCGCGCCAAGGTGTGCATAGATCTCATTGACGATCCCGCGCAGCAACAGGCGGTGTTGGCGCTCGATGTGCTATTTAAGCAGTTGATGCTAAAGCCACATTCAGCACAGTTTTCCCTTATCAACAAACAAGCAATCAAAGGTCTGTATCTGTGGGGCGATGTGGGGAGGGGCAAAACGTTTCTGATGGATTTGTTTTTCGATTGTTTGCCGAGTGAAGGCAAGTTAAGACTGCATTTTCACCGATTTATGGCGCGGATTCACCAAGCATTACGCGAGCATTCGGGCAAACGAGATCCGTTAACTCTCATAGCTAAAAATCTCGCAAAAGAGTGCAAGGTGCTGTGTTTCGATGAGTTTTTTGTCTCGGACATTGGCGATGCCATGATACTCGCAGGGCTCTTTGAATGCCTATTCAAACAAGGTGTGGTGCTGGTCGCCACCTCAAATATTCCTATTGAGCGCTTATATGAGAACGGCCTAGCTAGGCACAGATTTTTACCTTGCATCCAACTGCTGCAAACACACACTCAAATGCTGCATCTCAATGGCAACCAAGACCATAGAATGCACGCTATCAATCCTTCATTAAACAACGAGATTGGCATTGATAGCGCTGAAGTTAACGCCTCGATTTCCCGCAATATCGGCATTACCGGAACACTCGATTTTGAGCAGATTTTTGACAAGCTAGTGAATGGGTTAACACCAAATACACTCAGTATGAGCGCTATTGGCATTAGTGATAGCAGAATGAGTAATGCTAACCTCACCATCTGCAACCGTGAAATTCCAGTGATCCGCGCCGCTATAGCGCCAACAGGCAACTCCGTCGCTTGGTTCGATTTTTATACCCTATGTGACGGCCCGAGATCCCAACTCGATTACATCGAAATCGCCAGCCGATTTAAGATCTTAATGGTGAGCGGCGTTCCCAAATTAGGCGGCGAAGTGAAAAGCTGGATCCGTGCCCGCGGCACAGAGGACGGTACAGGTGATAACCAAGCCGCAGCCACGGGCGAGCGCAAACTCTCCTATGCAGCCAACGACGACCCAGCACGGCGTTTTATCAGCTTAATTGATGAGTTATACGATCAAAATGTCAGCTTATATCTCAGCTGCGACGTGCCACTGAGTGAACTCTATCAAGGTGGCGCACTCAGTTTTGAATTCCGCCGCACCTACAGTCGATTAATAGAAATGAGTCGAAGTGAATGGCCGTAAAACATTAGCGATTTATCGCTCTGTTGAGTTAGACCAAAACCCTAATATTGATAAGCAAGAAGTTAGCCATCACGATAAAAATTCGAGGAACAATTAGTGACAAGATAATTCATGCATTCAGAATATAACAAGTCAAATACGCTATTTGCAGATACAAACCTAGAAAGATGAATAAGTACCTAAATTGAAAATCTGCAATCATAGACAAACTAGTACAACAAAAAAAATTATAATAATTAAAAATCAAATACATAAAATAGAAAACTCATCTGCCATAATCGATTCAATTCACACAACTAAATGACTCATTACGTTCAATTTGCTTCTAGCTGTTGCTAACCTTGAGTTTTAAGGTACGGTGTAACTTAGTTTCAATTGTTCTAATTTACAGCCTATAGGTTTAAATCGTTCAAATTTACAACCTGCAACATAAAAGCTGAAAAATATAATCTATAGTTTATGCAATCAACTAAAGACTCATGATTCTGAATAAGCGCCATGACACTTAGTTCGAAGTATTCGCTAGAAAATATTAAGAACTGCCTTAAACGGAACTATTTTAAATACAGGGACGATTAACTTATGTGGTTACGACAATTTAAGATTGGCTCACGATTAATTGCTGCGTTTGGATTACTTGCTCTTGTGTTGCTACTTCAAGGAATCATGTCATTACAGACGATGTCATCCATGCGATCCACTGCAGAAGAAATTGAAGATAATACCCTACCTACGCTGGTCAGTCTGTCGAGCATCAACCTCAATGTGATGCGCGCTAGGGTGTTTACATTTCGCCTGTTATTAGCAAATTCGGCAGCAGAACTTAACAAAGGACTCGATACATTAAGGCAAATCCGCCAGAGTATTAAAACGGATCAAAAAAACTATGAGCCTTTAATTAGCCTGCCAGGTGAGCAGGAGCTCTATCAAGAATTTAGTGGCAGCCTTGATCTGTATTTAAAGCATCAAGATGAGATGATCAGCAAGCTACAGGCGAATGATGCAGCCGAAGCTAAACGGATCATGGATGATGTCATGATAGTGCAAGCCGAAAAAATGACAAAGACGCTCATTAGCATTGGCAGCTTGAATACTGAATATGCAAAGGAACAAGGTCAAATAACTGCACAAGCCTACGACGAGAGTAAATGGCTAAACAGCATTATGATAGTGGGCTCCTTAATCGCTGCATTTGTAGTGGCAATATTTTTAACTCGCAGTATCGTGCAGCCAATGAAGGAAGCTGTAGGCATTTCAGTAGCAGTCGCAAGGGGGGATTTAACACAGAAAATCAGTACAGAGGGTAAAGATGAAACCAGTCAACTGATGCAATCATTAGCTGAAATGCAGCAAAACCTGCGCGACACTTTATCCCATATAGCAAACTCCTCTAGCCAGCTCGCCTCCGCCGCCGAAGAACTCAATTCCGTCACTGAAGATGCTTCCCGCGGCATACAGCAACAAAATGATGAAATACAGCAAGCGGCAACTGCGATTACCGAAATGAGTTCGGCAGTAGATGAAGTTGCCAATACGGCGGTGCTCGCTTCAGAAGCCTCTGAAGAAACCGCCCGCAGTACCGAATTAGGTAAAAAACAGGTAGATCAGACTGTCGCAGCCATTATCGACATGAATCAGGATGTGACGCAAAGTTCACAGGTTGTTCAAACCTTAGCGATTCAAGCGAGGGATATAGGTAAAGTTCTCGATGTGATCCGCGCCATTGCTGAGCAAACAAATTTACTGGCCTTAAACGCAGCCATTGAAGCGGCGCGAGCGGGCGACACAGGCCGTGGTTTTGCGGTTGTTGCTGATGAAGTTCGCGCCCTAGCCCATCGCACTCAGTCCTCGACCCGTGAAATTGAAGACATGATTAACAAAATCCAGCATGGCACCGAAACGGCTGTGCAATCGATGCAGCACAGCGGCCAAAAGGCTGAGCAGGCACTCTCAGTCGCAAGATTAGCAGGGGATGCATTAAACACGATTAATCGCCAAATCAGTACTATGAATAACAGCAACATGGTCATCGCAAGCGCCGCCGAAGAGCAAGCGAAAGTCGCACGCGAGGTCGATAAAAACATTGTGAATATTAGTGATCTTGCCAGCCAAAGTGCTGCGGGGGCACAGCAAACCAGTGCCTCGGCACATGAACTCTCAAGACTCGCCGTTGAACTGAACAATCTACTGACGCGATTTAAAGTCTAGAGTATCGCTTTATAATGGAATCTGAGGGTAATGGCGCAAGATGTGTTCAACAGTTACCCTCAATGCATAACGCTATGATCTAGTTTAATAAAGCTTCCATAATACAAGCGAGACTCAAGAGTGCTAGGACCGAGTTTGCGGTGCATGATTAAAGTGCATAGCCAGTTCACTGATATCAGTGGCAACCCATTCTGGCTCGATACACTCGACCAAATGCGCCGCCATAAAGTCCACCATTTGCATGGCGGCATAGGGCAAACGGCGATCTTTACGGCCAACTAGATACCAGTTACTTTCGAGCGGAAAACCCGTAACAGTTAGAATTGCAGGTTTTTCGCGCCCTTCTTGCAAGGTATGCGCCGAAATCACCGACAAACCTAAGCCCGACGCGACGCTTAAGCGTATCGCCTCATTACTCTCGATTTGCATAGTGTCACCGAGCGTGATGCCTTGGCCACTGCACCAAGACTCGAACATTAAGCGGGTGGCGGATCCCGGTTCGCGAACGATAAAACGCTCATTCTTAAGCTCGTTAAAATTCACTTGTTCACGACCCACAGCCCAATGCTCCTTTGGTGCAATCAGTTGCAGCGGATTTTTAATGATGCGTGCAGATAACACGTTATCGCCACTTGGAGGATGACTGAACAGGTATAAATCATCTTCTTGACGTTCAAATCTGCCTAATACATGGGCACGGTTACCAATATTTAAGGTCACTTTAACCTGTGGAAACTGCCGATAAAATGCCCCTAAAATCCGTGGTAACACGTATTTTGCGGTAGTGACAATACCGATATTAATGTGACCGACACTGCCACCTTTAGCCTGCTGCATAAAAGCATCGAAATCCTCAAAACGACTCAAGGTATCGCAGGCTGCGCGGTACAACTCATTACCAATCAAGGTCGGTAACATGCGGCCATCACGACTCTCGAGTAATGGCTCGTCCAACACATCGGCCAGTTTTTTAAGCTGTAATGACACTGTGGGTTGAGTTAAATGCAATGCCCTCGCCGCTGCGGAAATATTACCTAACCGCACCACTTGCACATACACCTGCAGTAACCGAAAACTCAAATGCCGCAATTTAAGCTGAGTCGATGACGAACGCTTATCCATAGACAATTATCTATACCTAGGTGGTAAACAATTTATTTTTCAATATAACCAATTAGGTCCAAAATCACCAGCCATCAGGATCACCCGACAAACAAGCGCGTTTTGTACGGCTTAAAAGTCAAACTTAATGAGATACCCATGCCCGATATTGTCATTGCATTTTTCGCCTTAGGCCTGTTAGCTGGCCTAGTGAAATCAGATCTTAAAGTCCCACCCGCGATCTACGAAACCCTATCCATACTGTTAATGCTTACCTTAGGTTTAAAGGGCGGAATGGCGCTCCACGGTCACACTCAAAACTTAGTGATCACTGAGCTGTTAGCGGTTGTTGCCTTAGGTTTGATTATCCCCTTGGCCTTATACCCTGTACTAACTCGGCTGGTTCGCATTGGCCATACAGATGTCATTAGTATTGCCGCCCATTACGGCTCCGTCAGTGCGGGAACCTTTGCGGTGGTGATGGCTATGGTTGAAAAATCTGGGCTGATCTTAAGGCCAGAAACGACCCTATATCTCGTGCTGCTGGAACTACCTGCTATTGTCGTAATGCTCTGGTTACACAGATACTTAAGTGCCAAAAAAGCAATTGAAACATCACCCAAAAATGAAAATCAATCAAGCGTGTTGCACGAAGCCTTAACCAGCCGCGGCGTTGTCTTACTCCTTGGCGGTGTGGTGATAGGTTGGCTTTATGGCCCAACGGGACTTGCGCCGCTTACACCTGTGCTACTAGGCGGGTTCAAAACTTTACTGGCATTATTTTTACTGGAAATGGGCTTAGTAACGGCCAAAGTGTGTTTGCCGCTACCACTTAAACAATGGCGCCTATTAGCGTTTGCCGCCGTAGCGCCCTTTGTATTGGCTTGGTGTGGTATTGGTGTAGGCGTTTGGCTGGACTTACCTTCAGGCAGCATTTTAGTGTTAGCGGCATTAAGTGCCAGCGCATCTTATATCGCAGCGCCAGCGGCCATTCGTGCCGCAATCCCCGAAGCCAATATAGGTCTGGCTATGCTAGCCTCACTCGGGATCACATTTCCGGTTAACGTATTAATTGGCTTACCCTTATATCAACATTGGGTAACGCTCATTACAGCTTAGTACTTCTTCGCCGAATAAAGTCCAATGAAAAGGGAGACATTATTGTCTCCCTTTTCATTGGCATAAGCGTAAACAATTTAAGATGCATCACTGTGATGTGTGGCTTTATCCTGATACATGGCTTTATCGGCGGAATCTAACAGATCCTCTAAGCTCATATCTGAATCCGGCGTCCAATGGACGATACCTATGCTGGTCGCCAATCTATGTTGCTTAGGATGCTGTTGATTATATTGCTCAAGTAACTGCTTAAAACGCTCGATGACCCGATTGACGGTATCTCTATGCACAAAACTTAACAGCACCACAAACTCATCGCCGCCAAGCCTTGCGATCACATCCGACTCCCTAAAAGCGGTCATTAAGATATGGGCAAAATCATATAACACCTGATCGCCCTTGCGATGACCAAAGCTGTCATTCACTTCCTTGAAAAAGTCGAGATCGAAGAATACTAAGGCCGCCTCAGATTCGGTACGTCGACAACTCGCCAGCGCCTGATGGGCCAGTAATTCAAAACCACGTCGATTCGAAATAGCTGTCAAGGGATCTAAGGTATTTTGCGCGATAGAGAGTAATTCAGCCTCTACCATTTGTCCTAAATCCGTTAAGGTTTCAATGTCTTCAGCCGTAAAATCCCGCGGTTCAGTACCGATTAAACACAAAGTACCCACCCGATATTGCTCGTGAATGGTGAGGGGATAGCCGGCGTAAAAGCGAATATGCGGCAGCTCAGTCACCAGAGGATTGTCACTAAAACGGGGATCTTTGAGGGCGTCGTTCACGATGAAAATGCCGTCATGATTGATCGCATGTCCACAAAATGAAATTTCCCTTGGTGTTTCAGTCACCTCTAGTCCTTGACGAGATTTAAACCACTGCCGCTCGGCATCCACTAAGGTCACAACACAAGTCGGCAAGGAGAAAATTCTGCGCGTGAGCCGAGTGATACGATCGAAACGTTCCTCGGCATCGGTGTCGAGCACATTGAGTGCGCGTAACGTGGCCAAACGTTGCAGCTCGTTTTCAGGGATAGTAGGTAATTGCATGGTGCTCTCTGCTAACTGCTCTCATTAAACTCTAGCCTAAATTGCTTATTCTTGCGGAGTTAAGGCCGATATTCGTTCCAGCCTTACTCCCTTTAGATGACTGTACTATTCCAGCACAGCGCGATAGATATTAAGCACTCGCTCGGCATGTTCCTCAACCTCTAACACAGGTAACTGCCCCGCCTTTTGTTGCAGAGTCAGGCGATGATTTTCATCCCTGAGCAAGCAATAGGTTTGGGTTAAATGCTGGGCACTCATTATAGGCAAAAGCTCAAGCTCAGCTAACACCCCAAAAATCCGCACATTGTCAGACCAAATCGTTAGTTCTGGATACTCATGGGCATTAGCCAGCACTAAGTACTGGGCAATAAACTCGATATCAGCAATACCGCCGGGACTCTGTTTTAGATCAAACATGCCATCGCTGGCTTTGAGCAAGTGATCACGCATCTTCTGACGCATCTCACGTACTGCTTTTTGCAGCTCAACTTTATCCCGTGGTTTTTCTAATATCGAGGCGCGAATTCGGCTAAATTTGACCGCTAAACTATTGTCGCCGAAAACAAAACGTGAGCGCACTAAGGCTTGATGTTCCCACGTCCATGCCTCGTTAGCTTGGTATTCGCCAAAGCGTTCAATCTCACTGACCATCAAACCCGAGGCGCCAGAAGGACGCAAACGCATATCCACTTCGTACAACTCACCCGAAGTGGTACGAGTAGAGAACAAATGCAGAATACGCTGGGCGAGTTTGAGGTAGAAATGGCCGACTTCAATCGGCCGTTCACCATTGGTCTGGCTGTTATCTGCTTTGTTTTCACACAAGAAAACTAAATCGAGATCGGAGCCGTAACCTAATTCGATCCCACCGAGCTTGCCATAGCCGACAACGGCAAAGCCGGTGTCATTGCCCTCAAGGTGAGCGGGCACACCGTGGCGCACTGAAACCTGTTGCCACGCCTGCATCACCACTTGCTCTATGATGGCTTCGGCTAAAAAGGTTAAGTGATCGCTCACTTGCATCACAGGTAAAACACCCGTGACATCGGCGGCGGCGATTTTAAGTTGTTGTGACAGCTTAAATTGTCGCAGCGCTTCCATCTGCTGCTCCATATCATCCTCGGGCACCCGCAACATGTACTGGCGCAGCTCGCTCGGATAATCATCGATGGAGGTTGTGTCATAAAGCTGCGACGGATCGATAAGCTCATCGAGCAGCATGGGAAATTTAGCCAACTGCGCCGCAATCCAAGGACTGGCGCAGCACAGGCTCACTAACTGTTGCCGCGCGCCAGGGTTTTCACACAAAAGCTCAAGGTAAGTGGTGCGAGTTAAAATCTGCTCCAGCACCTTAGACACGGGCTCAAAGGCAGCCGATGGACTCTGTTGATTAATCAACTCTTCCAATAATCTTGGCATTAATTTATCTAAGGTTTCCCGCCCGCGTGGACCAATGGAACGCTTAGTGACAGTCTCACGCCAGCTGCTGAGCATAGGGCACAGCTTGTCATCGTCGATTTGCTGTTCGGCCAATAGCGCGACGGCATCATCAATATCTTGCACATGCCACAGCTGCGTTGTCCAATGCTCGGCCTTTTCTTCGCCTTCTTCACCGCCCACGGTGGCTTTAAAGTGACGATGGATTTTGCTCATTGCCGCTTCGATATGGGTGCGTAAATCGACCTCGTTGGCCATATCGAGCACATGGCACAATCGCGCCCAATCGAGTGGATTATTCGGCAAGGTTTGGGTTTGTTTATCGTCTATGGCTTGCAGTAAATTCTCCACTCGGCGCAGCAGTAAATAGCTGTGTTTAAGCTCATCGACCGCCAAATATTCAAACTGCCCTAAGCTGTAGAGCGTATCGATAGCGCCGAATAAACTCTGCTGACGCAGCGCAGGCTCGCGGCCACCACGAATTAATTGGAAACTCTGCACCACGAACTCGACCTCACGAATACCGCCCGCGCCGAGTTTAATATTGTCGGTCAAATGACGACGTCGCACTTCTTGGGCGATGAGTTGCTTCATTTTTCGCAGGGATTCAATCGCTGAAAAGTCGATATAGCGGCGATACACAAAGGGTCTGAGCAGGCTGTGTAATTCATCGGAGAAATGGCTCCAAGGTCCGAGCGCACGCGCCTTGACCATGGCATAGCGTTCCCAATCTCGGCCCTGTTCTTGGTAATAATCCTCAAGGCCACTAAAACTCACCACCAGCGGCCCACTTTCTCCGTAGGGGCGCAAACGCATATCCACGCGGAACACGAAACCATCGACGGTAACTTGGTCTAGCAAGTTCACTAACCTTTGTCCCATGCGGATAAAAAATTGTTGATTGTCTAAACTGCGACGCCCACCGACGGTTTCACCATGTTCAGGGAAAGTGAAAATCAAGTCGATATCGGAGGAGAAATTGAGCTCGCGGCCGCCTAACTTGCCCATGCCTAAAATCAGCAATGGCTGTGCATTGCCTTCTTTGTCCATCGGCGTGCCGTATTGGGCGCACATATCTTTATAGAGCCAATCGCGGGCGCAAATCACTAACGCTTCGGCAAGCGCCGACAGATCGAGCAGGGATGCTTCTAAACTGGCGTAGTCTAAAAAGTCACGCCAAGCTAAGCGCACCATTTGGTAGTTACGAAACCGTCGCAGGCTGGCTTTTGCCATCTCTTCAGTTGTGGCGCTGCTCAGCACTTCGTGTAACTCAAGATCAAAGTTTTTACGCTCAATCAAGCTTAACTCGCCGGCAAACAGCCTGTTAATCCACTCGGGATGTCGGCATAACTGGGCCGCCACGTAATCACTGAGCCCTAGAACCGTTTTGAGTTCTTGCTGCTGGGCAGGTGTTAATTGCGCGAGTCCTTCGGACCATACTTCCTCTAACCGCAGCCAGTTGTGCTCAGCGGTTTGATTAACGAGAATAGACAATGACTTATTACTGTCTTTTTGCATGGTCATAATAATCCCTAACAAATTTAGCTATCGACATATTATGTCGTAAATGATATAGATTGACGCCACATCATGTTATGTTCGACGAGACTTGCAGCTACCTGATGTAGCACACAAATAAAGGTATCCCCTTTTATCTGTGGCATTTAAGGGTACTATAACCTGCGCAGCAGGCATATTGGGCAAGCAGATTATTATTGCCTGCAAGTATTTGAGTTTTATTTCATTACCATTTGGAGAAAACATGGCAGGAATGCTAACCCGTGTTCTCACATCGATACTTTTTTTAGCCGTTTCGCTATCGCTGACGGGTTGTGGCGATGACAGACCGGATAAAATCGCGAAGTATCAACAACTCACACAGCAACGTCTCGCTACGCTCACGACGATGATCGATGACGGCCAGTTGCGTAACGCTAATCTCTTAAAACAATACACGACACTGCTAAAGCAACAGAAACCCGATTTAGCACCCTTACTCGATGAATTAGCAAAGGATTCTGGCACCCAAGGTCCCATGTATACCTCGCTGAAACGTCGTTTAGATGAATCGAAAGTGGCGAGTAACTTTGCTGATCTCGATCAACAGCTGGCCGAAGCGGAAAATCTTTATCAAGCCGCAGATCCCAGTCTGTTTAACGATATGTTGTCTGATCCCGTCAACGTGGTCGCCGATATGTCCGACGGCAAACTGGCTCGCGTGAATTCGATTAGCCGTGAGGCCGCAACATTAGCCAATGGCGGTGAAGATTTTGGTCCAGGCAGTCAATTAGTTGGTAATCCCTCTTACGGCAACTGGCAAACCGACTCAAGCGGCACTTCGTTTTGGGCTTGGTATGGCATGTATTCGATGTTTTCGAATGTTTTCAATCGCCCAGTTTCCTACGATCGTTGGTCGGGTAACCGAGGTTATAGCTATTACAATGACGTAGGTCGTTATCGCTATACCTCACCCAAACAAGCGGATGCGCAAAATAAGACCTTCGAACAAACGAAAAAACGTTTCGACTCACAAGGCAAGCGCTTTGACAGCCCTTATGCTAAACCGCGAACTGGTGGCACGGCGTTATCCCGTGAAAGTACCAGCGCACCTAAGGCCAGCACGACAAGTGCGAGCAAGAGTTCGAACAGTAAGTTTCGATCTAACTATGCTAAAGACAGCAGTTTCCGCAATTCCAGCAATCGCACGACCCGCAGTGTGCGCCGGGGCAAGTAACTAAGGATTTCCAATGACATTATTTCAGGATTTCGGTATCACACCAGAGCTAGCCATCATTCTGGCTATCGACCTCACCATAGCCGTGATTTTGCTAACGCTAATGCGTTATTTGCAAGGTTGGAGTGTAAAGGTCAATAGCAGTAAAGAGCTGGCAGAGCGGGATAACTTTGCCTTTGGCATAAGTACCGCTGGCGCAGTTGCCGCCCTAGGCATAGTGCTTACAGGCGCTATCACAGGCGCTGCGGCACACTCTTATCTTACCGAAGCGATTGGCATGAGCTGCTATGGTTTATTCGGTTTAGTACTGATTAAACTCGGCCGTTTTCTCCACGATAAAATAGCGCTAAATGAGTTTGATAAGAACGAGCAAATCATCAAAGGTAATGTGTCCGTCGCTATCGTCGATGCTAGCGTTGCTATTGCTACCGCCATTATCATTCGCTCCGTCTTGCTGTGGGCAGAAGATTTAACGGTCGATACCTTCATTGCCATCTTCAGCGCCTTTGCGATTTCGCAGTTGATGTTAGTGCTACTCACGCGGTGGCGTGAAAACCGTTTCGCAAGCCGCAACCAAGACTCGTCTATGCAACAAGCCTTAGCCCAAGGTCATACAGCGTTAGCGCTACGCCATGCGGGTTACATGATTGCTATGGCACTGAGCTTTAATGCCGCCAGTCACTTTATTATTTATAATCCAACGGCTTATGTGACTAACGTGATCGGTTGGTTAGTGTTCTCAGTCATTATGCTGATCGCACTCTCCTTACTGCTGTTCGTCGTGAAGAAACTGGTATTGGCCCGTATCGATTTAGCCGATGAAGTGGAAAGACAACACAATATCGGTATCGCCGCAGTAGAAATGGCGATCAGTATCGCTATCGCACTTATTCTTACGGCACTGATGGCTTAATCGAATGCAAGAAATTAGCTTAACTCCCTCGGCGGCTAAACCTAGCCGCCTAGGTTGGTTCGACGATGTTCTCTTATTGGGCATTATGGCCGTATTAGCAGGTTGCGGCCTGATCTACGAATATCTTTTATCCCACTATGCGGGCCGCATTTTAGGCGCATTAGAAGCCGCCATTTACACCATGATAGGCTTAATGATTGTCTCCATGGGGCTAGGTGCCTTCGCCGCGCGTAAGATCCGTGATGCCTTTACCGGTTTTGTGATCTTAGAACTCACAGTTGCACTCTGTGGCTCACTCGCCATTTTAATCACAGCAGCGGTGATTGGTTTTGGTCAACAACTGCCATTAATCATTGCTAACACCTTAGGTTTACCGCCAGATCAACTGCCCGAAGGTGGCATGATAGGCTCGCTGCAAAAACTCAGCGAATACTTACCCTATGTGTGGGGTGTGTTATTGGGCCTGATGATTGGTATGGAAATCCCGCTGATTGCTAGGGTTCGCCAATCCCTTTCCGACGAGCATTTACTGCATAACGCGGGCACAATTTACGGAGCTGATTACATAGGCGCAGGCATAGGTGCCGCCATTTGGGTTGGCTTTATGCTCGCCATCGATATCCAACTCGCCGCCGCCTTAACTGCCAGTTTCAATCTATTGGCAGGTTTTGTGTTTATTTGGCGATTCTGGCCTAAAATCCGCCGCCCTAAACTGCTTTTGAGTGGGCATTTTATCGTGACTGGTGTCTTACTCGTATTAGCAATCCACGGCCCACGCTGGGAGCAAGAATTCAATAATTTGCTCTATAAAGACAAAGTGGTTTACGCCAAGGCGACACGTTTCCAACAGCTGACCTTCACCGAGCGGTTGCGCGGTAACGGTCTGCCGCCCGTTTATGCTTTATACATCAATGGTCGCTTACAATTTTCTAGCATAGACGAGCACATCTACCATACGTTTCTCGTTCATCCTACGCTCGCGGCCAGTGCCCGTCACAACAAAGTGCTGATCATTGGCGGCGGTGATGGACTCGGTCTCAAACAAGTACTGCGCTGGGAGCCTGAACAAGTCACGCTGCTCGATCTCGATGTGGGCCTAGTGCAATTATTTAAATCGCCCGATACAGATATGCCCGATAGTCTCAGTCGCGCTATGTTGGCGCTCAATGGCAATGCACTGAACGATCCCCGTGTCACAGTGATCAACGACGATGCATTTAATGGTGTCGATAAACTGATTGCCACAGGCGTGAAATACGATGCGATTATCGTAGACTTGCCCGATCCGAGCCATCCCGATCTTAATAAGCTCTATTCGGACTATTTCTACCGTAAATTAAAGGAACTTATGAGCAGTGATGGCGCTCTGACTGTACAGTCAACATCGCCTTACCATGCCCCTAAGGCCTTTATTTCGGTAGCAAAAACCTTGGCATTGGCGGGATTTGACGTCAAGCAGTACCATCATAATGTGCCCAGTTTTGGCGAATGGGGCTGGAGTATTGCAACCTTAGGCGGGCTCGATGCACAACACAGATTAGCGAAGTTAACTGAGTTGCCCATCAAAGATGACTGGCTCACTTTAGGTTTAGTGGATGGCGCCTTTGAGTTTCCAGCCAATTTTTATCAAGATGCCGCCAACATAAAACCCAATGAATTGGGTTCATTGCAGCTGTATCACTACCATTTGCAAGATTGGTCCGAGAATCAAGGACTGGATCTTTTTTAATAGGATGAGATAGTACTTGACATATTATGTCTCGGTGCTATCTTTGAACACAGACATAATATGTCAATAAGGACAAATATGAATATCCATACCATTGCCAATCACCTCAACAGTCTTGGCAACAACAGCCAAACTGGCTTTCAATTTGATTGTTATCCAATCGATGGTGAAGTCGAAGTGTTGCAAGTGAATGTGGTCGGCCGTGAAGAAATCCCGGTATTTGTATCGGTAACGGACAACCAAGTACTTTGCATCAGCTACCTGTGGGGCGAGAACGAAGTAAATCAAGAACGTCGCAGTGAAATGTTTGAAACCATGCTAGAGCTCAACATTCCAATGCCCTTGTCAGCTTTTGCAAAAATTGATGACAAATACGTGGTTTACGGTGCGCTATCACTACAATCTAGCATGCTCGAAATCGAGCAAGAATTAGCAGTTTTATCTGATAACTGTTTAGAAGTTATTGATGAATTGGTCGACTATCTGAAATAAGGAGCCACAAAATGGGCATTCTGAATAAAATTTTAACAGCGTTTCGCGGTGGTGCCACCGAAGTTGGCCAAAGCATCGTTGACGCAAACTCAACCCGTATTTTCGAACAGGAAATCCGTGATGCAGAAAAGCATTTAACCAATGCTAAACGTGAACTGACCGATGTCATGGCAAAAGAAATGCAAGCCAGCCGTGAAATTGACCGTCTGAAACGTTCGATTGCAGAACACGAAGGTTATGCGACTCAAGCATTGGACAAAGGTAATGAAGCCTTAGCGATTGAAATTGCTGAAAAGATTGCTCAGTTAGACCAAGAGTTGTCTGAGCAACAAAGCGCCAACGACAGCTTTAGCGCCCATGCTGCACGCTTGAAAGACTTAGTGAAGAAAACCGAACGCCAATTGTCTGATTATCAACGTCAGTTGAGCATGGTTAAAACCACCGAAAGCGTCCAAAAAGCGACGGCAACCATTACTGACTCGTTCGCGTCTAGCAACTCTAAGCTGCTGAACGCTAAAGATTCACTAGAACGTATCAAGGCACGTCAGCAACAATTTGACGACCGTTTAAAAGCGGCTGAAACCTTAGCCGATGAAAACAGTGATAAGTCGTTGCAAGCCAAACTAGCCGAAGCAGGTATTGGTGAGCAAAAGTCAAACGCTAATGCAGTGCTAGATCGAATCAAAGCACGTAAAAGCTAAGCAATGATTGACCGAATGCCGAGTCTCAGTGGGATCATCACCCCCTACTGACCTCGGCATTTTTTTGTTTCATCCTCATTAAATAAAAATGACCACTATTGCCCGTGAATATCCGCAGCCAATCAATATGAGGCCGCACGCGAGCATAGTCAGCAGGAGTCACTATGGGATTTTTCAATAGTATTTTTGGTAAGAAAGCCCCGCCACAGCGCGAGCTCAATCACCCGTCCCAGCTCAATGTCGGCGACATGATCTCAATTGATGATAGTTTTGCCCTGCCACCACAACTCCGTGGTCAACAATTAAGAGTCGAAGCCGTACATACTTACGAGTCTGAACGTAAACAACACTCCGAGTGGTTACTCAAGGGACATGGTAGCGATACTCTCTTTTTGAGCATTGAAGAAGACGACGAAACCTATCTCGCCTTTTCGATTAAGGTTTCCCGCGCCCAAGTGGAGCAATTATTCGATCTCGAGCAATTCAGCGCCCTGTTCGAGGAACCGGGTCATGCCGAGTTAACTACGCAAGTATTACCGGCCGACTTAGCTGAACAACTTGAACAATGGCTTGGAAAACAATACCACCAAGTGACTTTTGCCGCTTTTGGCTATTTCCATCGTCAGGATTATCGTGGCCAAAAGCCGCCACAGGATGCCAATGGCGCCACAGGTGAGCCCTTTGAGTACTATTTATTACTTGATGACAATGAAAGCTGCGCCGTCGAAGTGGAAGTCTACGAAGGAGGTGATACCGATGTTGTCTTGACCCTATATCGCCCACTAACGGATATTCGGGAATACTGGCCGGCGAAATAACACGAAAATAAGATAAAGTGCGTGCTCGCACTTTATCAATAATCCCAATACAATCTCACAGATAAGCGCTAGAAACGGTTGATAGCAATAGGTAATACGCCATGAGTAAAACCAAACACCCTCTGCCCGAGCAATGGTTAAAGAACCAACAAGCCGCTAAGGCGACACAGGTTGCCTTCGATCTCGATGAAAAATTTCAATACTCTATTCGTAAAGCCGCGTTAGATGCAGGCGTTAGCCCTTCTGATCAAATTCGCACTATTTTAGGTCTTAGCGTATCGAAACGGCCAACGCGTCCGCGTCTTACCGTGTCACTCAATGCAGATGACTATGTGCAACTGGCAGAGAAATATGGTTTAAGTGCCGATTCACAGCTAGAAATTAAACGCCGTGTACTCGACGATTTAGTCCACTTTGTTGATGAAACCTAAAGCAACGCAGATCTCAAGCGCCAACCCTTCTTTCCATTGGCTGGCGCGATTAATCGATATATAGCCCTTTTATTAACTCAGTCAATTTACTCACAGCCTAAAGTCTTTTACTTTAGTAGTGATATTCGCCGCACTTAACAGGGTTCATGTTTGGCATGACAGATAAAACCCCATGGTCGCTTCGCACCCTTGGCACTCCTTCTCCATTCGAAATGGCGATGATGCTATTGTCCTTGCTGTCGGTGATCATCGTACTTGTCATGACCTTCGGCCGCCTAGATAGCGAAACCTACCGCTTGCTCTTCTTTGTCGATACCAGTATTTGTATGATTTTTATGATCAACTTCTTTGTTGGGTTGATCCGTGCTCGCGATAAACGCTTTTTCATTAAACACCATTGGATTGATTTTATTGCCAGTATTCCGGCGATTGAAGCCCTACGTATGGCACGGCTTTTTCAAATCCTACGGGTAATACGCCTAATCCGCATGAGTCGCTCACTGCTGCTCCCACTGGTAAAACAACGTAAACAAGCCACCTTAGCCAGTTTACTGGTTGCTATGGTGACGATTCTGACATTAGCTTCCGTCATTATGCTCATCGTCGAAAGCGGCACCGAAGGCGCCAATATCCAGACCGCTGAGCAAGCGATTTGGTGGGCATTAGTCACTATCTCTACCGTCGGCTACGGCGATTATTATCCTGTAAGCACAGCAGGCCACATCATAGGTGGCGTGGTCATTGTCAGCGGTGTGAGTTTTTTTGGTGTGATTTCAGGTTATATGGCATCGGTATTTGTCGCGCCAGATGAATCTGAACGCCAAGAACGCCAAGATGCGCATAAAGCCGAAATCAAATCAGAGCTTGAATTAGCCTTAGCGAGAATGGAAGAGAACCAACAAAAAATAGAACAAAATCAAGCGCAAATGCTGGCTCAAATTGCGGAACTTAAGCAGACTATCGAAACAAAAAATAGCTGACTTTGTTGCGAAAACGGACTAATGAAAAGGCTCAATCTATATTAGATTGAGCCTTTTCCGTTTATCAGCGATAAAAAGTAATATTACCAGTAGACCTGCTGTTGCATCGCGTTACGGCGTGTCGATTCCATAGCAAACAACAAACTCTGCTGCTTGTCTTCCAGCCACTCAGCTAAATTGATATCTAACTCCCGACTCGCATCCTGTAAGGCGCGATAACAAGCTAAAGTTTTAATCCCAAGCGCGAGATCTTGCCAAGGTGCACGAAATGCGTCCCGTGATTTCGCCTCATATAAACTGCCGTAGGCATGACCCACAAGAATGCTCGCATCCAACACTGTGGCCACTTGTAGATAATTCGCCGCTGTCATGACGCTATTGAGTGGCATGACCTCAATTATCGCCACCCAAGAAGCTTGCTGAGCACGATCGGCATGCTGGCGTAAACCAGGCTGATGGGTGATGTCCACTTCACCAGCACTGATCTTTAGCAACAGTTCAACAATAGCCAGCTGTAGTTGACCATATTCAGTCTGTTGCCATAGGGAGAGTAAGCGTCCCGTCAGATTAATCTCTGTCAGTTGCGCCAGAAGTCGCGCTTTAACTTGGGCATGTTGGCCAAGCTTAGCAAATAAGCCTCTTTGGCTACCAAGCAAGGCGGTCAACGCCTGTGCCCGCTCAATAAAATCGAGCTGCTTTTCAATCAGCATAAATTGGCTAGACAGTGTCACATTCAATAATTCGAACTGATTTAAGGTCATTCGCAGCAAACGAATACAGGCGCGCATCCGCCACCATAGTGCCACACAGGCTTCAGGGTCACTTTCCTCTGCGATCATGCTCTCTAATAATTGCCAGCGCTCAAGGGCGGTTTCAAGCAGGATTTGGCAGTTTGCACTTAAATCCAGTAAAGAAGAATCGTGTGACTCGGCCAGTGGCAGAAATTCCAATGCTTTTAAATCGAGCGGCTTAGCCTTGCCCGCCAATCGATAGCCCCGCTGCGCTTTACTGGCCTTACCTAAACGCACTGGCACCACACTCGCCACTTGCATCGCTAGCTTAAGTAGCGCATCAGTATCGCCACTGAGGAATTCAAACTCGAGCTCACACAGGGCTTCTTGCTGGCCATTTGCGGTGATTTCACCTATGTCTAACGCAACTTCGACCACGCTGTTATCAATCTGAACATGCCAAGCGCGACGATAAAAATCGGTGTGAAATATACAAGTCAACTGAGCTTGAGTAGCTGCTAAATCGGCATCAGCGGGCCAAATGCTGATAGGAAATAGACTTAAGTCTGGGCTATCGGATTGGATAGTCACATTGTATTCTGGCCGCGAATGAATGCCGCCCACGACTTGTCCTGCGGTTTTTATGGTCTGCTCTCGGTGCGCATCGTAACCGCGCACCCGCAATCCCATGTCCCACTGACGTAATTGCAAGTCAGGGGTGTCAAAGTAACCATTCGCCAAACGACGTTGACCTTGAGGTACGGCATTATCGAGACTATCTAACTTATTTATCAGGGATTCTTGATATATCGGCAGGAAAAACAGTTTTAATTCAATCTCAGCATTCATTGCATAACCGCTCATTTTGTCATCAAATATTCATCGATGCGTCATTTTTAGTTCATAATGTCACAAATGTGTCATAAAAATCCCGTAGGATTTGGTTTTGCAGTTGGTATATAACCCGTTAGAATAAACCTGTCGTTTTTTCTGAAAAAACACAGTTTCAATACGCGGACGCATAGGTTAACATGCGCCCGCTTTTTCCAATAATGGAACAATCTAAATAGGTAAACGGCAATGCCAGTAAACTCTATTTTGGGCGTGTTTGCAAAATCGCCAATTAAGCCTCTTCAAGAGCACATGGACAAAGTACACGATTGCGCATCGTTACTCGTCCCCTTTTTCGAAGCCACTATCACAGGCAACTGGGACAGTGCAGTTCAATTACGTAAGCAAATTAGTTTAGCCGAGAAGCAAGCAGATTCACTAAAACGTGAAATCCGCCTTACTCTGCCAAGCGGTTTATTTATGCCAGTAGAACGTACAGATTTATTGGAACTTTTAACTCAACAAGACAAGATAGCCAACAAAGCCAAAGATATTTCCGGTCGTGTTATCGGCCGTCAGCTGTTAATCCCTCAGGTCATGCAAGTCCCATTTATTGCTTATCTACAACGCTGTATCGATGCGGTAGCACTAGCAAAACAAGTCATTAATGAACTCGAAGATCTGTTAGAAACAGGTTTCCGTGGCCGTGAAGTCGACTTAGTGGCAAAAATGATCAACGAACTCGATATCATCGAAGAAGATACTGACGATCTACAAATTCAGTTACGCCGTCAGTTATTCGCTATGGAATCTGAATTGAATCCTGTCGATGTGATGTTCCTCTACAAAACGATTGAATGGGTCGGTGGTCTTGCAGATCTTGCCGAACGCGTCGGTTCGCGTCTTGAGCTTATGCTGGCTCGCGTTTAACAAATTAAGGTTATCAAGGTATCAATATGGTTGATGCAGGTATTGAGGTGGCTAACGTCTTAGTCACCAATGGCCCGTGGCTTATTGCCATTGCGGCTGCATTTGGTTTTCTCATGGCATGGGGTATTGGGGCGAATGACGTCGCCAATGCGATGGGAACCTCTGTAGGTTCAAACGCAATTACAATTAAACAAGCGATTATTATCGCAATGATCTTTGAGTTTTCCGGTGCATTTTTAGCTGGGGGCGAAGTTACCAATACCATTCGTAGCGGTATTATTGATTCTAGCTATTTCACTGCGACTCCTGAATTGCTGGTTTACGGCATGATAGGATCATTGTTGGCAGCAGGTATTTGGCTTGTCGTCGCATCGGCTCTTGGCTGGCCGGTATCAACGACTCACTCCATCGTCGGTGCCATTATTGGCTTCGCCGCCGTGGGTGTTGGTGCAGATTCAGTCTCATGGGATAAAGTAGGCGGGATTGTAGGCTCTTGGATCGTAACCCCCGCTATTTCGGGCTTTATGGCATTCATCCTCTTCCAAAGCACTCAAAAACTCATTTTCAACACTGACGATCCATTGAGTAATGCTAAGCGTTTCGTACCTTTCTATATGGCATTTGCTGGTTTCATCATGTCATTAATGACGATTATGAAAGGCTTATCCCATGTTGGTCTGCATTTCTCAGTTACCGAGTCTTACCTACTCGCAGGTGCTATTGCTGCTGTAGTTGGTATCTTAGGTAAAATCGCCATTTCACGCTTACAAATGAGTGATAAAGCAGATCGTCAAACCCAGTTCAAAAACGTTGAAAAAGTGTTTGCGATCCTGATGGTTTTGACTGCTTGTTGTATGGCTTTTGCCCATGGTTCAAACGATGTAGCAAATGCGATTGGTCCATTAGCGGCGGTTGTTTCTGTCGTCAATAGCGGTGGTGAGATTGCAGCGAAATCACCTCTAGTCTGGTGGATTTTACCTTTGGGTGCCGTAGGTATTGTGATGGGTCTGGCGATTTTTGGTCAGCGCGTTATGCAAACTATCGGAAAAAACATCACTCACTTGACGCCAAGTCGTGGTTTTGCGGCAGAATTAGCCGCGGCAACGACTGTAGTTATTGCTTCTAGCACTGGTTTACCTATTTCTACCACACAAACCTTAGTGGGTGCGGTATTAGGTGTAGGTATGGCCCGTGGTATCGCAGCGATTAACATTGGTGTGGTACGTAATATCGTCGTATCTTGGGTTGTGACCTTACCAGCAGGTGCTGGCCTATCAATCATCTTCTTCTATATGATTAAAGGTATTTTTAATTAAGAAGTCTCGCTAAATGTGTTGCTGACATTAAGCAGTATTAGCGCCTAGGACTAGAAGGTCGTAGGAAAGATTGAATTAAATTGGAATGGTTATAGCATGGATGCCGTAAAGTTGAGGGAAGTCTATGACTTCCCTCTTGCATTACAGGCCTCAAATCCCTAGCATGTGCAGACTATTTCGTTGATGAGAATACAAAAGTGTTTAGACTCCTGACTCTGGTAGGAATGATCTTGCTGTCTTCCAACCTGCTGGCCGAAGGCCAATCCCGCTACATCTCGGATAACGTGTTTCTGTATCTTTTAGGTGGCCCTGGTACTGAGTTTCGAATTGTTGGATCAATTGAGGCGGGTCAACCTGTGACACTGCTCAACGAAACTCAAGGTGATTATTCCAAAATAATCGACCATAAAGGCCGTGAAGGTTGGGTACAAACCAACTTGATCAGTTCGACTCAAAGTTTCCGTGAGCAAGTCCCAGTGTTAACAACTGAACTCGCACAGGCCAAAGCTAAGTTAGCAGAAGTATCAAGTTCAACGGATAATCATGCCGGCGAACTGCTCGAATTAAAGGCTAAACTAAGCGAGTTAGAAACCAACCTAGCTAAAACGACTCAAGAACGTGATCAACTGAAAAATGCGGTAGATCGCACAGCTCAAGACGAGCGTTTTGAACTTTGGCGCCAAGGTGGATTAATCGCAGGCATGGGCTTAATCCTAGGCATTATTTTAGTGTATTTACCTAGACCACAACGTCGTAATAAAAAACGTTGGATGTGAGTCTGACACACAAAAAGTCTTAATTTACCTTCCAAAAGCCAGTGTTTTCAAACACTGGCTTTTTTGTCAATCAAGCGTTACATCGACTTATTAACAAGCTAATCAAACAAACTTCACAATCTTTCACGCTATAGTGTTGTCCGTCACATTTTGGTTGTATAATCTGCGCGCGCAAACCTTCATATTGTATACAAAATATCAAATGCGTTTGGCGCCTCCCAATTTGTTTCAACAATAGCGCCCCAATAACGGCCAAGATGGAAGCGATAACTATGTTCAAAGCGAGTGAAGTGCTGGCAGGCCGCTACGATTCTGCCAATCTCGACGAACTGTTCAAAGCAGTCAGCGACAACTACATTGTCGATGAAGAACAATACTTGTCAGAGCTGATCAAACTAGTTCCCTCAAGTGATGAAGCCATAGAGCGCGTCACTCGTCGTGCCCACGAACTGGTCAATAAGGTTCGTCAATTCGATAAAAAAGGTTTGATGGTCGGCATAGATGCCTTCCTGCAACAGTACAGCTTAGAAACACAGGAAGGCATTATCCTGATGTGTTTAGCCGAAGCTTTACTGCGAATTCCCGATGCGGCCACTGCCGATGCACTGATTGAAGATAAGCTTTCAGGCGCTAAGTGGGATGAGCACATGAGCAAGAGTGACTCAGTACTGGTTAACGCATCGACCTGGGGCTTAATGCTCACAGGTAAAATCGTTAAACTCGATAAAAAACTCGATGGCACCCCAAGCAACTTGCTGAGCCGCTTAGTGAATCGCCTCGGTGAACCAGTGATCCGTCAAGCCATGATGGCAGCGATGAAGATCATGGGTAAGCAGTTCGTACTGGGCCGCAACATGAAAGAAGCCCTAAAGAACAGTGAAGACAAACGTAAGTTAGGTTATACCCATTCCTACGACATGCTGGGCGAAGCAGCGTTAACTCGCAAAGATGCCGAGAAATACTATACCGATTACGCAAATGCGATAACTGAGCTCGGTGCTCAAAGCTATAACGAAAATGAATCACCGCGGCCAACAATCTCCATCAAGCTGTCGGCATTGCACCCACGTTACGAAGTGGCCAATGAAGACCGCGTCTTGACTGAACTGTACGACACTGTGATTCGCCTGATTAAGCTGGCACGTGGCTTAAATATCGGTATATCTATCGATGCTGAAGAAGTCGATCGCCTCGAGTTATCACTAAAACTGTTCCAAAAACTGTTTAATGCTGAAGCAACTAAAGGCTGGGGATTACTCGGCATAGTAGTACAAGCCTACTCTAAGCGTGCCCTGCCCGTACTGGTTTGGTTAACGCGTCTAGCGAAAGATCAAGGGGATGAAATCCCAGTTCGCTTAGTTAAAGGCGCCTATTGGGATAGCGAACTTAAGTGGGCGCAACAAGCTGGCGAAGCCGCTTATCCACTCTACACTCGCAAAGCCGGTACTGACGTTTCTTACCTCGCCTGCGCCCGTTACTTGTTATCGGATGCGACTCGCGGCGCTATCTACCCACAATTTGCTAGCCACAATGCGCAAACCGTGGCGGCAATTTCCGATATGGCGGGCGATCGTAACCATGAGTTCCAACGCTTACACGGCATGGGACAAGAGCTGTACGACACGATTCTGGCTGAAGCCGGTGCTAAAGCGGTACGTATTTATGCCCCCATCGGTGCCCATAAAGATCTACTGCCCTACTTAGTTCGTCGCCTGCTGGAAAACGGCGCGAATACTTCGTTCGTCCACAAACTGGTGGATCCTAAAACCCCCATCGAGTCATTAGTGGTACATCCGCTAACAACACTGACGGGTTACAAAACCCTGGCTAACAACAGAATCGTTTTACCTGCCGATATTTTCGGTAGCGAACGCAAAAATTCCAAGGGACTCAATATGAACATCATTTCCGAATCTGAGCCATTTTTCGCGGCACTAGAACAGTTTAAAAATACCCAATGGCAAGCGGGCCCTCTGGTTAACGGTAAAACCTTAACTGGCGAACATAAAACTGTTGTTAGCCCATACGACACTACCCAAACCGTAGGTCAAGTCGCCTTCGCCGACAAAGCTGCAATCGAAGCAGCCGTCGCGTCTGCTGAAGCAGCATTTACCTCTTGGGCACGCACACCAGTGGAAACCCGTGCCTCTGCACTGCAAAAATTGGCCGATTTATTAGAAGAAAACCGCGAAGAATTGATCGCCCTGTGCACCCGTGAAGCGGGCAAGAGCATTCAAGACGGTATCGACGAAGTACGTGAAGCCGTTGATTTCTGTCGTTACTACGCAGTACAAGCCAAGAAGATGATGGCAAAACCTGAACTGCTTCCAGGCCCAACGGGTGAACTGAACGAACTGTTCCTCCAAGGCCGCGGTGTATTCGTGTGTATCAGCCCATGGAACTTCCCATTGGCCATCTTCCTCGGTCAAGTGTCTGCGGCATTAGCGGCGGGTAATACAGTCATCGCAAAACCCGCGGAACAAACCTCGATTATTGGTTACCGTGCGGTGCAACTCGCTCATCAAGCGGGTATTCCTGTCGAGGTGCTGCAATTCTTACCAGGTACTGGTGCAACTGTCGGTAGCGCAATTACGGCCGATGAACGTATCGGTGGCGTGTGCTTTACCGGTTCTACTGGCACAGCAAAACTGATTAACCGCACACTCGCCAACCGCGAAGGCGCGATTATTCCATTAATCGCCGAAACGGGCGGTCAGAATGCCATGGTAGTGGACTCAACCTCTCAACCCGAGCAAGTGGTTAACGATGTGGTTTCATCATCATTCACCAGCGCGGGCCAACGCTGCTCCGCACTGCGCGTGCTATTCCTCCAAGAAGACATCGCCGATCGCGTGATCGAAGTCCTGCAAGGCGCCATGGATGAATTGGTGATTGGAAACCCAAGTTCAATCAAAACCGACGTAGGCCCAGTGATTGACGCCACCGCCAAAGCCAACTTAGATGCGCATATCGATCATATCAAGCAAGTCGGTAAGCTTATCAAGCAAATGCCGCTGCCTGCTGGCACTGAGAACGGTCACTTCGTGTCGCCAACAGCAGTGGAAATCGACTCAATCAAAGTGCTCGAAAAAGAACACTTTGGCCCAATCCTGCACATTATTCGCTACAAGGCAGCAGAGCTAAGCCAAGTGATCAACGAGATCAACAGCACAGGCTTTGGCTTAACCTTAGGTATCCACAGCCGTAACGAAGGCCATGCCCTTGAAGTTGCCGACAAAGTGAATGTGGGTAACGTCTACATTAACCGCAACCAAATCGGCGCTGTGGTGGGTGTACAGCCTTTCGGTGGTCAAGGCCTGTCAGGTACAGGCCCTAAAGCCGGTGGCCCACACTACTTAACCCGTTTTGTGACTGAAAAGACTCGCACCAACAACATCACCGCCATTGGTGGTAACGCCACGTTACTGTCACTGGGTGATAGCGAAGAATAAGCACACTGAACTTGCTTTAGAATATCGCTATGCATCTTTAGCCATCGCGATAACAATAAAAAAGCCAGACTGAGTCTGGCTTTTTTATTAGAGTCTAAAACGGTACTTATCTATGACGTAACAATTTAATTAAAATCTCAGTCATTACATATCCGTCATTAATACGGGTTGGCCAAAACCTTTAAGTTCAGCATGGGAGGACTCAAAATACTGTTGCCAAAACTGTTTCAACGGCAACATTACTTGACCGCCTCTAAATCCTTTTGATGTAGCAGGAACCCAACCCGCACCTAATACGTAAATATCTGCCTGCTTAAAATCACTCAGCATATTCGCTTTTTGTATTTTTAGCATTTCTTGCTCAGGTTCGATAACTTTTAAGGTGTTTTTACTGTAAAAGCTGGTCACATCTGAATTTTCAACCATATCGGACACAAGTAACAATACTCGGCGTCCTTCGGTATCGGCAGCCACTTGCGGCGCAATAACCTGAGATAAATTACTGAGGATTTCAGTTTTGGGCAAATCCACATCATTAGGTTTAAAAGCATGTTTTATATGGGCATCAATTTTACTTCTAACGAACTGAGCTTGCTTGTTCATGCAATTATCAAAAGCCATTAGATTTTTCTTCGATACGTCATCCCTGTCAGCAATATCAGTATCCAGCCTGCCACTAAACAAAACATCGGTATAAAAATCTTTTACATAAGCACTAAAGCTAATGATAGTAATTTTATCCCCAGCTTGTAGGAAGAGATGCACTTTCTCATGAACTAACTGTTTAATATTTATGTCCGGAGAAAAAGTACCATCGATCGCCACAAACAAATGTCGGCCAGAAACTGTCTTTGCCGTTAGTGGATCAATTTTGGCAAACTCGTAGCAACTTTTAATATCATTTCTCTCAGCGGCCATCGCAGGCAAACACATAAAAATAGCTAAAGTGCCAAACAAGCCAGTAACCACCAACTTAGCAAGCTTTGTCATTCCTGTCATGAACTTAACTCTCCAAGTATCTCTTTGCGTAAACGATCGCGCATCTGCTCTTCCGTTTCAACAACCTTTTTTTGCTGAGTTATTTCAGCAAGCAGCTCTTGTCGAATACGTTGTTCAGCTTGTTCTGGCGTTTCGGCCTCTGCAGCCTTTTTAGCATTCGTTTCAGCAACAAGCTCGGCTTTCAATCTTGCTTCCATCGACTCTGGTGCTTCGGAAGTTTCTACCTCAACAACATGAGACGTTGCCACCACAGCGGCACTTTTCATCGCCTGATGGCTGGCTAATGTTTGATGCTCACGTAAACGTACCGATTGATCATATCGATTTTCGGCATTACCTAAATCTTCCATATACGTCAAGAATGAACGCTCACCACATGCCTCTAACACCTCTAGCACCTTAGGATCTTGGCAATTAGTTTCGGCTTTTTGATTCATTCTTTGCTGCAAGTTAGTTAGGCGCTTCTGGGCTACGCGCGCGACTTGCTGCTTTAAACGAGAATAATGCGTCTTAAACTCACGCTCACTTTTAAAGTTGCCAATTTCTTTGCGCGCATCTTTAGAATGCTTGCCAGCAAATCCGGTTTTAAAACCAATTAAAATACCGAAAATCTGTAATAGGATGAATAAGAAAGCAAGAAAAATAAAAGTTCCCCAACCGCCTTTCTGTTCACGATCCCACACGTCATCCTTTGCTTTATCACCTGCACTTTTAGACTCATCCAGTAAGAGTGCTGGAGGTGCTTCAGCATAGGGGTCTTGTTCTTGATACAATCCACTCGTTTGCTGAATATTGACTTCATCAATGTGCATTTTTTCAAGCACTTGACCACGCACATAGGTTGCCAATACTGCAATCACTAGGATCGCAATAGCTGTAACCGTGGTGATGAAATAACGGGGCTTAACCTCTGCGTTAGTAGAGATCCGATTAATGAGTTGCTTATATTGAGGCTCATTATCATCCTCAAAGGTTTTATCTAAATTAATGCGAGTATTAGGTGCCAGTTCTGGCGTCGATTTGTCGCGGTTTTTAGCATTTTTCCACCAGACCTTGGCTTTTTTAATGAGCGAGTTAGCATGCAGCTCATGTCCAGTAAAGTGAGTTAAACCTACCAGTAAAACCGAGATGATGAAGGCGATACCCACAGCACCTTGCTGCTGTAGTTTTTCCGATGCTCCGGGAATCGTGAAACCTGAAAGAACGTAACTAAATCCCATTGCTTCAACAAACACTAAGGCGGCAATCAATATCCACCCCAAAATATGTAAGTTGTTACGACCATTTTCAGTCACTTTACCTAAATAGTCTTGGCTTTTACTGAAAAGCTCCTCGTCCTTATTCACTTTCTCATAATGAGCCGCAAAATCAGTACATAGTGTGACTTCAGTATTCAACCAATCCTTATCGTAAATCTTAACTTGGGTTTCATAATCTTTCGCTAAGCGACTCTCCTTACCGATTACCGGAAAGGCATACCATGTATTAAGCCACCAGAAACTGACCTTATCCCACCAAACCGTAATAATGACCACTAATACCATCAACGAAAGTAACAGCGACACTAACGTGCGATACTCATTAAATAACATAGACACAAAATCCATTTACCGCTCCTAAGCACATTGCTTATAACAATTTGGGTTCAAAATCGGCTTCATAAACCGTTTTATTCTTCTCGTAGTACAACTTGCCAGCAATCGCGGTCGCTGAACGATCGATTGGCATCACCACATCCATACAGCGCACAGGAGAGTCTTTGTCCGTTGTAAAAACACGATATAACAAGCCTTTATCACCATAATAAGTCTCTACATGGCTCGTAAGCTGATAATTTGGATCATCTTTACTTGAACCTTTGTAATTCTTCCAAATATTCACTTTAGGCGCAGAAACAGCCGTGCCACTGTCCTTAATTACAGCAACAGGGGTCAAACCAATATAATGGCCATTCACTTTATAACCCCAAGCAGTACCATTCATACCCGGTAAATAATCTGCTGTGTTGTAATCCTTACGATTATAGCTCTCACCTGTGGCTAAACTCTTCACGTCACCCGTGACTCTCGGTCCCTCAACGGCGCAATTTAGGCTAGAGACTTCAGATGCATACGCCTTGCTAAATAATGCAAAACCGCTCTCTTTTTTAGCACCCACTAACTGGGTAAAGTTTGTCGATGGGTCGAGCATTTTCTTACCGCCAAAATCTACCAAGGCTTTTTGCAGTTTCACTGGCTCAAGTAACTTGACGATTTCCAACTCCGTCATTTGTATTTGAGCTGGTGAAGTGCTCGGTTTATTTGGCTGAGTTGTAGGCTGCTTTTCCACTTGAGTCGTAGGCTTGGCTGCTGCCACTTTATCCTGCGATCGGCGGGATAAATAACTCAAATTTGCCTTCTGTTTGTATGAATAGGCCAGTAATTGATCCGGTTTACCGTCAATTTCAATAATTTCTACTCGACGATTTTTTGCTTTGCCAGCGTCATCACTATTAGCTGCAACAGGCTGTGACTCCCCTGCTCCTTGGAAGAATAATCGCTCAGTCGGAATGCCAGCTTGATTAAAGAGGGTTGCCACATAACGCGCTCTCGCTTCGCTAAGCTCTTGATTTAACGATTCAGCACCACTGGCATCTGTATGACCTGTAATCAAAATGTTTTGTTTAGAGTCTTTATAGATAGCGGCGAGTTTTTGAAATTTTTGTTTAGCTTGTGGCGTCGCCTCTGAAGCTCCAGAAGCAAACATCACTTCACTATTACTCGAAACTGTCGCAGCCATACCCACAACTTGATAATTAGCGTACTTTTCTGAATCTTCCTTCGACATGGTTTGTTCGGTTGAACTGATCAGTAAGCTACTTTGTTGTTCATCTGATGCTTTTGAAGCGCGGATTGAAGTAAATTGAATATCAAGATTTTCTGTTTTCGCTAACTGTTCTAATGCTTCGCGTTTTTGCTGAAAATCATAACCAACGGTACAACCAATCGCAGCACCAGCGGCACCGCCATAAAGCATACCTTCATTGCCACCTAAATAATTCCCAATCAATACACCTAAACCAGTACCAATAGCACAACCAATAACAGTTTCTTTATTATCTTCAACAGATTGAGTGATGGCACAACTGCTAAGCGCTAATACGCCAGCAACTGCGAGCGATATGGATTTCAAATTTGACTTCATAGTCATCCCTAACTTTTTAAAAATTCAAAATTGAATTTTAGATGCAATAAATTAAGTTAAGGATTAGAAGGAATTAGCTCTAAAAAGTCAATCTAAAGTTGATACTGATGTAACCAAAATATTAATTAAGGCTGAAATTTGTGAGCAACTTTATATCGAAGATATTTAAGCGACTGACACAGGAGTTGTCATAAAACAGTTTTATCCTAATGTGAAGTCACAATCACTATGCAAAAAAATCATTACTGGGAATCGTTTCTCAGTTGCACCAAATCTTTCATAGACCTCATAATCTGCACATGACTAATCTCTCTCTTTCTCCCCATATTACATTTTACTAAGGTGGCTATGACATTTTCGTTGTTAGATATTTCTGCATTGGTGTGGTTTATCGTTTCTTGGGCTGGCTACACCGCCTTTGCCCGTAGCAAGGCGAGAGATACCGACTGTATTGCCCGTGGTCTGCATAAGCATAGAATTTACTGGATGCTTGAGGTGATGACCCGCGGTGTGCGCGTGGGTGATGCGGCACTACTGGCCAACCTTGAGCGCAATATTGCTTTTTTTGCCTCGACCACGCTGTTTGTGCTTGCGGGTGTACTGACCTTATTCGCGCAAGTTGAACGACTAGAAAGTGTTATTGCGACGATTCCCTTCGCTACGCCACCGAATCATGCGCTGGTGCAAGTCAAGTTAGCTCTGTTAGTCGGCATTTTTGTGATGGCCTTCTTCCAGTTTACTTGGTCAATGCGCCAATACGGCTTTGTGAACGTGATGATAGGTGCGGGTCCTCTGGACACCGATGGCTCAAATGACAATCTCAAAGCCTATGCAAGACAAATGGCGACAGTGCAAGATCAAGCGGCACACTCCTATAACTATGGTTTACGTGCCTATTACTTTTCAATGGCGGTATTGTGCTGGTTTGTACACCCGATACTCTTTATCTCGGCCAGCTTATTTGTGGTCGCAACCTTATATCGCCGCGAATTCAAGTCCCGTGCCGTTCTGGCGATCACGGCAGCGAAGGGCCATCTCCAAATAGAGAGCCAAGTGCGCGAAACCGCCCGCAACCACAAAATAGAATCATAGCCTTGGCGGTTTAGGCCGCTAGCGTCATCTTGATTGGAATTATTGTTCTATACTCTTTGGGTTATGTTTCTATTGAATTACTGGGAGAGTGCCATGAGCGATAACTTATTAACCTTAGATGAAGTGTGCAAAATGCTAGATAAAACACCAGCGACCATCAAACGTTTCGCTCGGGAGAATTTACTCTCAAGTGTTCAAGATGGTGACGAATTAAAATTCCCTGAAGCGGAAGTTAAACGCTACCTCGCCTTTTCACAACGCTTAGGCTAAAACGCATCAAGTAACTAACGGCAAATAAAACTGAATAATCAGTATGTAAGCCGTTTGAATTTGAATTTGTAAAGGTGGTTTGAATTGAAATGTGATACTCGAATTAAAGTACGCTGCTTAAGTTTAAGTCGTCGATAGCGAGTTAAAACAAACGGTGAATGCGATATGGACAGTGAAGCTCAAAGGGATTTGAACTTAGCCATAGCGGTTTGTTGCGAAGGATTGGTTAGGCAAAATCTAGCGGTGTAAACCATAAAATTTAAGCGATGAAACTTTAAGCTATTAAGCCTCAAGCTGTTAATCCAAAAGATTGAACCATTACTTATTATTTAAAGCCTGCTGCAACTGCCGATAGGATAACCACTCTCGCTGCACTTCACTTAGGCCTAAGTCAGCGGCGAGTTGTTGTAATTGCACTTCATATTTAGGCAATAGGGTTTCATCATTGGTCATAATCGCGAGTTCAGCAAAATCCCCTAAACCTTCGATATGATCGATTGTTAGATGAAATTCACCCAGAAAATAGATACTGCGGCGCTTTTTAATTTCCAGTACAGACTCATAGCCTAAGGTCTGCAGCATACTTTTTGCTTTTGTTGCTTCAGTGATATTAACGGCTTCACAGCGGTCTTTTTCTGGCCCTTTCACTATCCACAGCATTATCCCCGATGGCTGCATCTCACGGATACACAAGCTCTTGTGCTCACCTTTAAGTGACTGTGATGGCAGATCAAAGTAACAGTCATGCTCAAGGTTATCTTCGAGCATGACCTCGGGATTTCTCATTTGTAAGGCAACGAAAAAAGCGTAGCGATCCAGTAAGCGGTATTTAAGCTCGACCTCAAACTTACCATTAAAATGGGCATTAATTTGTGGGGCTAATGCTTCTGGCATCGCAGGGTTCATAGATTCATATCCGCTTTTAATGAGTAAAATATATCGCTATTTATAATATTGAGCGCCAACGTCTTAATTCTAAAAGATTAAATCCAAAACCTTAAGCGAGTCTTTGGTACAAGGCCTGATACTCCACACTGTCTTCAATTAAGCTCTGGTGAGTACCAGACGCAATAATCTTCCCCTGACCGAGTAGATGAATTTGATCCATCTTCGCCATAGCAGTTAAACGATGGCTAATCATAAGTAAGGTTTTATCCTGAGCAAATTCAAACAGTAAACTTAAAATTTCCCGCTCGGTGCGTTTATCTAGCCCTTCGGTTGGCTCATCTAGCAATAACAGCGGTGCATCACGCAGCAGCGCCCTAGCAACACCAATACGGCGCTGCTCGCCGCCCGAAAGCTGACGTCCACCTTCACCTATCCACATATCCAGCGGCTTATCACCCGTGAGTAAAGCCCCAAGCCCAACCCGCTGTAACACATCAATCAAGCGTGCGTCGTGGGCCGTGCGTTTCTCGCCTTCGATAACAGGTAGCGCTAATACTAAGTTTTCCCGCAATGTACCCGCAAACAAATAGATGCGTTGGCTAATCACAGTAATAGCATCCCTAAGACCGCGCTCGCTGTACTCTGAAAGTGCATGACCATCGAGTTTGATGTGCCCTTGCTGCGCTTGCCATTCGCGGGTAATCAGCGTCAATAAGCTCGACTTACCGCAACCCGTTGGCCCAAGTAACGCGACTTTTTGCCCGGCTTTTATCTCAAGGGACAAACCTTGCAGCACGTTTTGATCGTCTCGATAACCAAAGTGGATACCTTCAATCTGTAATGCGCCAGACTTTGCCCTCAAGCCAGTATCGACAGCAAATTGAATATCGGCCTTTTGTTCGGTGATTTCATTAATTCGCGTTGCGGCCAATACGCAACCTGACAAATGCTGAAACGCGCCCGCGATCGGCATCATCATCTCGACGCAGGCCATAGTCGCAAACACCATAAGTGCAAACATGGGCCCCGGCGGCACGGCATCACCCACACCTTGAGCGGCTAAATACAGCATCATGATCAAGGCTGAGCCCGTGGAGAGGATCAACATGGCTTGGCTGAGTGCAGTAATATTGGCCATCGCGCTTTGGCTGCGAAACAGCTCTGTCTGCGCATCATTCAGTTTTTGCCTGAATCTGTCGTTCGCGCCAAATAGACTGAGTTCGGCTTGGCCTTGCAACATATCCAGCAACTGCACCCGATAATGACGCTTGGTTTCGAGCATAGTTCGGCTTGGCGCGTGTCCAAGGCGATAAAATAGCAGTGGCATCACCAGCCAAACAGCGACTAAGAATAAGCAAAGACTGAGAGCAAGTTTGGCATCGAACCAAGCAAGAAACAGATACAAGAGCCCCGTCATCAGAAGGGATGCCGCCATAGGCGTGAGCAGTCGCAGGTAAAGATGATCGAGGGTATCGATATCGGCCACTAAGCGATTGAGCATGTCGCCACGGCGTAGCCCCTGCAGATTTTTAGCACTTAGCGGCAAGAGTTTACGCCACGCCCAAACACGAAGCTCAGTCAACAACTTAAAGGTTGCCTCATGGGTCGCTAAACGCTCGCCATAACGACTAGCGGTTCGGGCAATTGATAAGAAACGTACCCCGCCAGCAGGAGTGAAAAAGTTAAAGGACTGCGCCGTGACTATCGTCAAACCTGCAACAGCAGTAGCGGAAAGAAACCAGCCCGAAAGTGACAGTAAACCTATGCCCGCCATCAAAGTAATAATGGTCAGCAGCAAGCCCACGGACATCATCAACCATTGACGCGAGAACAATCGAATAAAGGGGATCAGCACTTTCATTGGGCATCTCCTTTAGTGGACTCGGCGGCAATGTCGAGTGGAGCGTCACTATCAGGCTGCGTCTCACTGGCGCTTGCCGATAACGGTACAAGTTCAATATCAGCCACGGACTCAACATTTTCACGCAGTAAAGTTTGGAATAAGCCGTTTGTGTTAGACAAAGTGGTAAAGTCGCCCCGCTGTACTATCAAGCCTTTATCGAGCACAAGAATAGTATCCATTTGATCTAACTGATCTAATCTGTGGGTCACCATAATGCACATCTTACCCGCCATGGCGCGATTCAGCGCAGAACTCACCGCCTGCTCACTCTGGCTATCTAAACTAGCTGTGGGTTCATCGAGGACAAACAAACTCGCCTGCTGCCCAAGCGCCCTTGCTAAAGCAATACGTTGAGCTTGGCCGACGGATAAACCGGAAGATTGCTCACCGACCGGCGCATCTAAACCCAGTGGTTGCGCCTTAACGAAGTCACTGATATTGGCCTCAGCCAGTAAGTGCCACAGCATATCGTCGGGCAGAGTAGGGTCGGCTAAGGCAACGTTATCCCGCACAGTGCCGTGAAATAACTGCGGTTCCTGTCCAAGCCAAGCTAAGTGCTGTCGCCAATGGGCTAAGTCTAATGCGGATAACTCATGGCCATTAATCAACAAATGGCCCTTGTAGGGTAAAAATCCCAATAAGGCGTTGAGTAAACTGGTTTTACCCGCTCCGCTCGGACCAACTAAAGCTAAGCGTTCACCCTCTTTTAACTCAAAACTCAGTGGGCCAAGTAAACGCGTACCATCAACACTGAACACCTCAAGATTGTCGGCACTCAGCGTCTCTATGCTATTGATACGGACGTGGCCGAAAAACTCAGGTTCCGGATGTTCGAGCAAGGTAATCAAGGCTTCTGCCGCGCCTATAGCCTGCGCCTTAGCATGGTAATGAGTCCCCATGTCGCGCAGCGGTTGATAAAACTCAGGAGCTAAAATCAGAATAAATAGCCCAGTAAATAGGCTGAAAGGAATACCACCCATGTCAGGAGCTGTACTTGAGCTGATATTGGCATGGGCGCCATAGTAGCCAAAATCTAAGTGACCTAAGTAACTAAAACCAAAGTAAACCGCCAAAACAGCAATCGATACCGCGGCAAAAAACTCTAAGACTGCTGAGCTTAAAAAGGCCATGCGTAGCACAGACATAGTGCGGCTACGAAACTCTTCTGAAGCACTCGCGATCACCTTAAGCTCGGCATCACCACGGTGAAAAAGTTTCAACGTGCTTAAGCCTTTTAATCTATCCATAAAATGGCCGCTCAATCTTGCAAGCGCACTGAAGTTTTTGCGATTAGCATCGGCAGCGCCCATGCCAACTAAGATCATAAACATAGGGATTAATGGCGCTGTGAGTAACAGGATTAAGCCTGCCGCCCAGTTAATCGGGAATACCGCCGCTAAAATGAGTACGGGAATAAAACCTGCAAGGCTGATTTGTGGGAGATATCTGGCATAAAAATCTTGTAAATCTTCGACTTGCTCTAAAACTATGCTGGCCCAACTCCCTGCGGGTTTACCTTTAATAAATGCTGGACCTAGCTTAGTCAACTTGTCCATCACTGCCGCGCGAATATGGCCACGTAGACGCTTACCCGCCTCAAAACTGGCGCGCTCACGCCCATAAGCCAGCAAGGCACGCAGTAACATCAAGGCAATTAACGCAATAAAATTAGGAATATAGGTATCAATACTCACGCTGGAACTGATCGTTTGGGCATTGTCAGTAAGCGGTATAACTTGCCCTATGATCACGCCATCCAGAATCGTCGCGATAATATAAGCCTGCGCCACCATAGCGACGGCGCTTATCATCCCAAGCCATAACGACAATTTAAGGAACAGGCCACAGGCTTTTTTCTGGGCTTTAAGCCAAACAAGAAGGGATTTTTCTAACGACTTATCCATGGTGCTCCAACAAGAAAACAATTAAGCGACTCGTAGCGGGGATCGACTATCGATAACAATTCAGTTTAAGGGGCTTGCAACAGCTAAAAAGTTCCGATAGGGACGCAGTATCGCAGGCATCTACAACAGATGAAACCCTATCACAGACTTTTGCTAGCGGACTCACAAAAACGAGCTAAAGATAAATAAATCTAGGAGTTAACGGAACTTTACCTAGTACTAGCCTGATTTAAAAAACTTAGGTAGCATGAAGCTCTTTGTATTGAATGTCCTCTATCTATGCCAAATAAAAATGCTGGTTTCACCCTGATTGAACTCGTTGTGGTTATTATTATTCTTGGCGTATTAGCCGTAGTAGCTGCACCTAAATTCATTAATTTACAATCAGATGCATATAAGAGTCAGCTCTCAGGTGCACTGGCTTCGATGAAATCCGCCGTCACTTTATTCAAGGCAAAGTCGGAAATTGCTAACAGCGGCACCACGAATAGAGTCGTTTACGACGAAATCCGTGGCGAAAACTATCAGCCTTGGGCTGCCAGTACCAGCGGTATAACGCCAAGTACAGCTTACACGACTCCGCCAGAAATTTTTAAAGCGGCAGGGCTAAATGTGAATGAGTGGTCCTATCGAATTTACACCACCAACGGCACCTATGAAGTTATCGCCACACCAAAGCAAAAACTGAACCTTGCCACGCCCACAGAAGCGCAAGTCGAAGCGACAAATTGCTATATCGACTATAAATGGGAGACAACGGGCGTTCCCACTTATAAAAAAGTCGACACTGGTTGCTAGGCGACCTTAACGATAAAATATCTATATAAAAACAGCGAGTTAACCTGAGGTTATCTCGCTGTTTTATTTACGCCCTAAACTCACTTTGTTGTTAATGCTTACGTTTACAATTAAGCATTTTTAAAGAGTTCGCGCTTATTGCACTCCACCGTATTTCACTAGCACATGCCAGAGCAACTTAAGTTCATGGGCGACTTGCGCACGATTACCGCGGTCACGCCAATGCTGGGGAGAATGGTATAAATCCCGCGCCGCCACGCCTATGGCATAGGCATCGACTCTGTCTTCTACGGCAATCCGATTAGCCAGCGATGGCATAGTTGGCCCACGGAAATCACTGGGGATCTGTGCCGTATGCAGGCTAAAGCCACCATGATATTGCAGCTCAATATCATATTTATCGCAAATTTTACTTAAGCTTGCGCCAATATCAGTACCCTTAAAACTGGGGTCCGCCACCAGCATGGCGATATCTTCATCGAGGGAAACATCGCCATGGATCTGTGCCTCTATATAATGGTCAAGATTATTCGATAGCGGCCGCTCGAAACGTGACAGCAAGGAAGCATTGAGCTGATGCCCCAAATAATGGATCACATTCAGTGGCTTAAAGTCGGTTTTGCCTAAGGCATAGTGACGCTCAAAACTCTCAGTCAGCAGCGCCGCTAAAATATCATCGAAACATGACAGCGTGCCCTTCTCTTTCGGATTACGATACGAGTCGAGATAACTAAAGGTTGAGCGCGCCATCGCACTTGTATGAGTCAAAAAATAACAGCTTCCAAAACGTGGGGCGGGACCGTCCTGCCACATCCCCAGATCGAGTGCACCGTATTTAGGCCGAGATTTAGTGCCCTTGTATACATCCCCAAAAAGCTGATTTTCCCAATGATCCCGTGGGCCACCTAACTCAGGTGACAACTGACCATTGGAAATATGAGTCTCAAACTGGCTACGGTATTGACCATCGCGCAGTAAACCTTCGGCAACAGTCATACCACGGCTGTCGATTCTATCGGGGTGAAAATGCAGCGCAATTCGGCCACAGTTGAGCAATTGTTTAAGCGCGAGTTGCATCTCATGCATGGGGATATTTGACATCTGCTGCACATTTTTAATCACAGCGACGGCTTGTTCACTGCGTCCTCGTGCAAGGCGTTCAATATGCTGTATCGCTGTCATAATCCACCTATAAATGAGAGGCGTTTAACCGTTCCTACAATGCCTCATCCTAAAATAAACGTGAGATAAATCGCAAGCATGCAGAGAACTGCTCTTAAGCCACTCCATCTAAATAACTAAGTTAAACATGAATGACTCGGTTAAACATGAATGACTCAGTTAAACGTGACTGTGAAAACACTCAATAATTCTTTCGCTCGGTTCATTGTTAAAAATTCAGCGAATAACATCAATCACGAACTGAACAGATAGCGAAACCAATTGCGTCATTAGTTAATTCTACTCCAATCGACTTTAGTTTATACCACTCTCATTATTGTAGCGTGATCTACCGCTAACTCATTCTAACTCTGGATAAAAAATGCCTATGACTTCAATTGATATTATGAAATAGGCCTAATAGTCATCTTGTTCCTTGAAATCAATTAACTTCCATAACCTCAAACTCTGCCATCTAAACTTGCGCCTATAAAAATAAGCGAGGCCGAGTGAAAGCCGCCGACAAGCGATTTATGTGCCAATATGAATGAAACCCAGCCCAAAAACCTTTATTAGATGGCACTTAAAGCCCTGATCCTGTAAGCTGCACGCCCGCCAGCAGACCTGGCTATTGACCATAAATGCAGCACAGTGTTGCCACAAGAGACCAATCTATGAGTTTTACCTCCCTGGGCTTATCGGCCCCGATACTTAAAGCCGTTGCCGAACAAGGCTACGACACACCTTCGCCAATCCAAGCTCAAGCAATTCCCGCTGTGCTTCAAGGCAAAGATGTGATGGCGGCCGCCCAAACAGGAACAGGTAAAACAGCAGGTTTCACCCTACCTATGCTCGAACTCCTGAGTAAAGGTAACCGTGCCCAAGCAGGCCAAGTGCGCGCATTAGTGTTAACTCCGACACGCGAATTGGCAGCTCAGGTTGCAGAAAGTGTTGAAACCTATGGTAAGAATTTACCACTGCGCTCAGCGGTGATATTTGGTGGCGTGCCTATCAATCCACAAATCGCGAAATTGCGCCACGGTGTCGACGTATTAGTCGCGACGCCTGGTCGATTGATGGATCTATATAATCAAAAAGCGGTGAAATTCAGCCAGCTTGAGATCTTAGTGTTAGATGAAGCCGACCGCATGCTCGACATGGGCTTTATCCGCGACATCCGTAAGATTTTGGCCATTTTACCTAAGCAACGTCAAAACCTGATGTTTTCGGCCACCTTCTCCGATGAAATTCGTGAGCTGGCAAAAGGCTTAGTCAACAATCCGGTCGAAATTTCGGTCACGCCACGTAACGCGGCAGCGACCACAGTAAAACAATGGGTTTGCCCAGTTGATAAGAGCCAAAAATCGGCACTCTTGATCCAACTCATCAAGCAAAACGATTGGCAACAAGTGTTGGTATTCTCGCGCACTAAACATGGCGCTAACCGTCTGGCGAAAAGCCTTGAAGAGGCAGGTATCAAAGCCGCCGCTATCCACGGTAACAAGAGCCAAACCGCCCGTACTAAAGCCTTGGCCGACTTTAAAAATGGTCAAGCTCGCGTACTGGTTGCAACCGATATTGCTGCCCGCGGTTTAGACATAGACCAATTACCACAAGTGGTTAACTTCGACTTACCGAACGTGCCAGAAGATTATGTGCATCGTATCGGCCGTACTGGCCGCGCTGGCGCATCGGGTCAAGCCGTGTCACTGGTAAGTAACGAAGAAATCAAACTGCTAAACGATATCGAGCGTTTAATCAATCGCGTATTAGACCGTGAAATGGTTGAAGGCTTTAACCATGAATTGCCAGAATCACGTTTAGGTGGCGGCGGAAAAAGTAGCGGTAAATCAGTACCAAGCCGTAGAAATACCCGCAGCTCAAACCAACCGAGCTCACGCGATGGTGCTCCAAGAAGCGCCGAGCATAAAGATGGTCAACGCAGCGGTGACGTCGCGCGCGGTCACAAGCCAAACGACAAGAATCCAAGACACAGCGGTGAAGCCAGTAGCGCCCCCCGCAGTGATGCCAAACCTCGTCCACCACGTTCAAACGATGGCCGAGCCAATAGCGCAGGCGCTAGTCGTCCAACTGAAAGCCGTTCAGGCGCTGGCGAAAATCGTGGCCAAGCGGGTGAGAATCCTTACGCCAATGGTCCAAAGAAAAACACCCGTCGCCCAAATAATGGTGCGAGTCGTCCAAGACACTCACAGGATTAATGCAAAAGCTAAGCGAACTTGCTTAGCGATTTAGCCGTATTAAGTCCTAAACAGAAACGCCCAACTCCGCATGGAATTGGGCGTTTTTGTTTGTCTTAGTTTGTCTTGATCGATGCTTAGCTCGTTATCTACGCTTTGAACAATAATCGGCTTGAACAATCACTGCCTTAAAAACAGCCTAAAACGGCAACCTAAGTTAATTCGCCTTTGTATCTGGCAACTGCTGCAGGACTTCATCCGTAAAATAAGGTTCATCTTCAACCCAAAAAATGTAGTCTAAGCCTAGGTAATTTTGCGCAAAATCCAGCAGCTCAGGCACAGTATTCTTTTTACCCGTTTTAGGATTAATCTGCCGCAAATTACCGTCTTGCACCGCCATACCTTTCACCAGTGTCGCTGGGTAATCTTTAATAAAGGCATAACTTTGTGCCATATGACTTTTACGGTAAGGCATCAAATCTGGGCCACCCACACCCATGTTGAGCGATTTGGCTTGCGCAAATAAGCCTCGCATATAGCCTTTGTCATTCCATGGCAGCCATTCGTCTGGCAAAAAGTTCAAATACACCATAGCGGTTGAATGCTGAAATGACTCAGCTAATACCTGCATATTCTCGCCAATCGCATCGATATAGGCTTTAGGATTAAAATCACTGGGGAAGGTGGTCGTTCCATCGGCGTTTTCAGTCCCCACATCAATTGAGCTTTCACTAAAGTTAATGCACGCAATTTTCCCATCAAACTCTTGGCCAAGCTGACGCACCAATTGTTGATAACGTGCACGCACTGAGGGCTCCCACATTTTGGCTGACCAGCCATACTCATCATCCGTCACCGGTTTATTGGGATCACGCTCTGGTGCACTCAACATGCTTTGCTTCAACACACCGCCTTGATAAATAGGATCATCGAGCAAATAACGCGGCACATTGACTCTGGGCGTAAAGGATTTCTCTTGCAGCTGGATCCACAATTTTTTGCCTATCGAATCGAGATATGCAATATCGGCCCTAATCGCGCTGAAATCATATTCGCCCTGCTTAGGCTCTAAACTGCGCCAAGTATAAACAATCTGCGCACCGCCAAAACGGGGATCGCGCAGCGCCTTGTCGGCACGAATGTTTTCTCCGTTAGCCTCACGATGGTTAATGTAGATGAAGTGCTGTAACGGTTGCGACTCTGGCAGAATTGATGCAGCGCTCGCTGCGCTCAAAAAGATACTTAGTAAAATAGTCCATCGAAACATAAATACTCCAAACCGATGCAGCCTTATCACCTGACAAAGCCGTTAATCCGCTCATTTATTTTTTACTCAGAATCACTTCTAACACAGGCAAGCTGAGGGGCATATCAATTAAGCAGACAAATACAAAGTGTTACTTAATCGCCCAATAAGATTAGCGGTGACGTGGACAAAAGGCACAGTAACGGCGGTAATAAAACTCAACAAAAAAGGGAATAAACCTGAGTTTATTCCCTTTAAAAATAGAGCGAATTAAATCGAGGTACGATTCAACTCAAGCTAGGCCAAACTTACTTCATTGGCCAAGCGCGGTAAGATTTTCCTTTGATCCGGCCGCCAGTAATTTTGTTCAGTGCTTTCTTGGCAACCTTACGATTAACGGCCACATAGGCGCGGTAATCGGTCACTTGGATTTTACCCACCTGTGAGCCTTCGATACCGTTTTCGCCCGTCAGCGCGCCTAAGATATCACCTGGACGCAGTTTTTCCTTCTTACCGCCATCGATCTGCAGAGTGATCATGGTTGGCGCTGCAGGCGTGTTGCCGAGCAGGCTTTCTGATGGTAGTGATTCGCTGGTGATTTCGCGCTCTAAATACTCTTCTAACAAGGCAATTTTGTAACCGTCTTGGTCGTTATAGAAGGTATAAGCGGCGCCTTTACTGCCCGCGCGGCCAGTACGACCGATGCGGTGAATGTGGACTTCGGTGTCGTAGGCAACGTGATAGTTAAACACAGCATCCAGTGCATCGATATCTAAACCACGGGCGGCAACATCGGTCGCCACTAATACACAGGCACTCTTATTAGCAAATTGCAGCAGGGTTTCGTCCCTGTCTCTTTGCTCTAAATCGCCGTGCAAAGCCAATACGCTAAAGCCTAAACCTTCAAGCTCATCGGCCACTTTTTGGGTTTCGCGTTTAGTGTTACAAAACACCACTGCGCTTTCAGGCTTATGTTCTAACAACAATAATTGCAGCGCTTGCATACGCGCCTTGTCATCGTCTAAGTGATAAAAATGCTGGGCTATGCTTAAGCTGTCGTGATTACCTTCAACTTTAACCATGCTTGGGTCATACATGATTTGCTTGGCAATTGATTGAATTTGCTCAGGGAATGTCGCGCTAAATAGCAGCGTCTGACGCTCACGTGGTGCTTGTTCGATAATCGCATCGAGAGCGGGTTGGAAGCCCATTTCTAACATGCGATCGGCTTCATCGAGCACTAACATGTTGAGATTGCTTAAATCTAAGCGATTGCGATCTAAGTGATCGACGATACGGCCAGGCGTACCCACAATAATGTGTGCACCGTGCTCCAGCGAGCCAACCTGTGGTCCCATAGGTACACCGCCGCAAAGTGTCAGTACTTTAACGTTATGAATACCACGGGCAAGGGTGCGGATTTCCTGCGCCACTTGGTCGGCCAACTCACGGGTTGGGCATAACACTAAGGTTTGAATGCGAAAGCGCTTAACGTCTAACTTGTTCAGTAATCCTAAGCCGAAGGCGGCCGTTTTACCCGAGCCAGTTTTACCCTGACCTATCACATCCTGCCCCGCTAAAATGGGTGGCAAACTTTGCGCCTGAATTGGCGTCATCTCGTTGTAGCCCATAGAAGAAAGGTTCTCAAGCAGTTCGGGTTTTAGCTTAAGAGTCGAAAAAGCCATTGATGGATTAGGCTTAGTATCAGAGTTGCTCAAGGTGAATATCCTGTGGTGGGTAACGAAGTGGCTACTAGGTTACTGAAATTGCGTTACTTATCGATTAAACTGGTCTATCAAGATTCAGGTTAGCTTTGGGCTAGCTTGAGTTTAGATTTAAGCGCTAGGCTCGCTCAACCCAAAAGCACGGCTATTGTAGCAACAAAGCGCGGCTTTTGCCTCAAGTCCTTAAGCAATAGACATAGCTTGCGTGAACAGCAACAAAAAAGCCCTGTAGGAATACAGGGCTTAGGCTTGGATTTAGAATTAGCTCAGTGCGGCAGATTTAACAAATTACGCGATCTGGCCGAAACGCCCTTCTTGGTAATCGCGAATCGCCTGCTGAATTTCCGCTTGGGTGTTCATCACAAAGGGACCCATCTGGACGATTTTTTCACGGATAGGTTTACCCGCAAATAGTAACATCCCAGCGCCGCGCTCATCAGCTTTAAGCTTAAGCACACTTTGGCTATCGAGCACTAAAAACTCGCCCTGATGATATGACCACTGTGAGTCTTCACCTTTACTTAAGTCACCTTGGTACAAGTACAAGGCGACAAACTCGTGTTGAGACAAATCAAGCGTGGCCTCAGCATTTGGTGCTAGGCTCAGATCGGCAATGGCTGCTTCGCCCGCTAATCCTTGGATGGTCGCACTAATAAGCGGTTGATCTTTAAAGCCCCAATCACCCGCTAAGGCTTTTAAGCTAGCGCCAGTGTTACTGGTCACTTCAACGCTCGCGCTACCCGCGGTATCTTGATACTTCGCTGGACGCAACTTGTCTTTGGCGGGCATATTGACCCAAATTTGGAATCCATGCAGACCATCGACAGCATCGGCAAGTGGCATTTCAGAATGCACTACACCGAACCCGGTACTCATCCACTGCACATCGCCGGCACAAATCGCCTTCACATTACCCATTTGGTCACGGTGCTCAAAACCGCCCTTACGAATGTAAGTGAAGGTCTCCATCCCGCGATGAGGATGTGCGGGGAAGCCACCAATAAAATCTTGTTCATCATCGGATTTTATTTCGTCGATCATCAAGAAAGGATCAAATTTAGTCGTCACAAAATCGGCGACACGGCGAATATTGACCCCATCGCCATCCATCGCGGCTTTGGCGGAAAACTGACTAAATACTTTCATTGCTGCTCTCCTATCGGTTGAGCAAAGCGATACGTGAAACGCCAAGACCGTACAGCTAACACAAGACGCAAACGCTTTGCTGATGCAGGCAGAATAACAAGGAAGTTTACAAAAGAATAACGCGAAATCACGGCCTAAACATTCGAAAAAATAGAACGGTATGCAGGAAGGAGCGAGTAACCTAGTGTTCTAACTGGATAATAAAGTAGTGGTTTAGTTGCCAAATCTCGCACTTCGGATTTGAACTCGTGGCTATCAAAAATAGCGTTAACATAAAAATCAAACCTTAAATCTGAATGAAATAACTCCCATTCATTAAAAATGTATTTCCGCACACTGTATACGAATACAACCAACACAAAACATACTATAAAAATCTAATTTAGTTCATTTAGAAACAATGAGGATTTAACAATAATCACTGTTTACCAAGTAAAATACATAGCGAATTACTGAAGTCTAATAAGAAATAATAAATTATTACATTTGTTTCAATATAAGCTTACTGACATCTGCCCACTTATCGGGAGACCATACGAAATAAATAAAAATCAAAAAATTTACAATTAGCAACCAAATCTATTACTTTTAGAGTTCATGGATTAATGTGATTACAGGAAGTACAATGAAACGCTTATTTATACTTTTAGCTTTACTCATTTCCACTACAGCATCTAGCGCAGACGAAACCCATGGCTTCTCTGCAGGCTTGGGTTTAGGCTCAACAGAAGACTATGGGGGCATTACCCATTATGATTTTGCCTATCGCTATCAATTCACCCCAGATTGGGGAGTAGAAGTAGGTTACACACCATTTCAAAGTGAGCCTTTTACCGCAGCAATACATGGTGTTTTTGACGATTACGTGTTGGAGAACTCTTATTCCTCTCGGCTTGCTGGCACATATACATACCAAATATCAGCAAGACATAATGCGATATTTAAGGCCGGATTATCTCAATCTAAAGCTAATTATCAATTGAATGACTACGAAAATAGTAGTGATGATGTTATAACTATAGAGGAGTATTCAGACGATGGATATGGCTTATATGCCGCATTAGGTTGGCGTTGTCGTTTTTATAATGGCTTCGAAATTATGACAACATTAGCCTACCAGGATTCTGGAGTATTTGAAATGACGAGCTTCACTGTAGGAATAGGCTACAGCTTCTAAGGCTATAAATTTAAAACCTTAATGCCAGTAAATACTGGCATTATATTCCCAATAAAAATTTAATTTAGAATTCGATAAAAAATCCATTTTCATCATAATTACGTTATTTCTATTAACGCTATATAAAATTTATAGCAAATGCTGAAGAAAAATGTCCCATTCCACAGCTGATTAAACTATATCCTATAACTATATCTCCTAAGAATAGTCATCTTATATTGACTGAAGACACTATTTTAAGAAAATACCTACACATAAAAAACGCTATTGCAGATTGGCAATAGCGTTATATTTAAGATGACAAGTTAATAAGTCTAAAGTCTCATCATTATTCTCTGGGTCATCGAATTTATTTTTAGTAACTTACTCCGCCCATTTACCCATAGTGCATCTATCATTACTGCCAAAGTCTCGCACTGTGGCGACATTCTCGTAGCCCAGTTCGATAAGCTTAGCTCTGAGTTTTACAGCTTGCTCAAAACCATGTTCGAGCAGGATATAGCCGTTAGGCTTTAAGTAATCTCGGGCAGTGTTGGCAATATAATAAAGATCGGCAAAGCCTTCCTCGGCGGCGGTTAACGCGCTTTGGGGCTCGAAACGCACGTCACCTTGGTGCAAGTGTTCGTCTGATTCATCAATATAGGGCGGATTTGAAACGATTAAATCAAAGTCCCGTGACTTTACAGCACTGAACCAGTCACTCTGGAGAATTTCGACCTGTGGCAGCTTTAAGTTCTCGCGGTTCGCGATAGCCAAAGCCACGGCATCATCGACTTTATCGACCGCGGTGATTTGCCATGACTCACGCTCAGACGCCAACGCCAGCGCAATCGCCCCAGTGCCTGTGCCTAAATCGAGCACTTTGGCGTAGGTGGAAAGCGGCAGGTTCAAGGCGGTTTCAACCAGAATTTCCGTATCAGGACGCGGGATCAAAGTGGTGTCGTTCACGATAAAAGGCAACGACCAAAATTCGCGCTCACCGACAATATGTGCCACAGGCACGCCTTTTTGGCGTTTCTGTACCATTTGCTGGAAGCGTTTCCACTGTTCAACCGTTAGGGATTTTTCAGGCCAAGTATACAAATAGCTTCGGCTTTTATTGAGGCAATATAACAACAAAACCTCTGCATCCAAATGAGCGGATTCAGAGGTTGATGCTAACTGCACATAAGCCCATTGCAGGGCTTCGGCTATGCTAGATTGATCTGACAAAATTACCCCTGCTCGTCAGCCAGTGCGGCTAACTGATCGGCTTGATGCTCTTGCATCAGAGGCAATAAAATAGCATCGAGATCGCCTTCCATTACTTCGTTCAAGCGATATAAGGTCAAGTTGATGCGGTGTTCGCTCACGCGGCCTTGCGGGAAGTTGTAAGTACGTACACGTTCGGAGCGATCGCCACTGGCAACCAGACTACGACGGGTCGATTCTTCAGCGCTACGGCGTTTTTCGTCTTCAACAGCTTGAATACGTGCGGCCAGTACACTCATGGCTTGGGCACGGTTCTTGTGTTGCGAACGTTGATCTTGGCATTCCACCACGATCCCAGTAGGAATATGGGTGATTCGAATAGCTGAGTCAGTTTTGTTAACGTGCTGACCACCTGCACCTGATGAACGATAAGTATCGACTTTCAGATCGGCTGGATTGATTGAAATCGCTTCCGCTTCAGGCACTTCGTGAAGTACCACAACAGTAACCGCTGAAGTATGCACACGTCCTTGGGATTCGGTTTCTGGCACACGCTGTACACGGTGGCCGCCGGATTCAAACTTAAGTTTGCCGTATACGCCTTCACCGCTGACCTTCATGATCACTTCTTTAAAGCCACCATGTTCTCCTTCGTTGCAGCTCATGATTTCGATCTGCCAGCGATTCGCTTCAGCATAACGGCTGTACATGCGGAATAAGTCACCGGCAAAAATAGCCGCTTCATCGCCGCCTGCACCAGCGCGGATCTCAACGAAGGCGTTTTTATCGTCGTCAGGATCTTTTGGCAATAATAGAATTTGCAATTCGTCTTCGAGCTGCTCGAGTTTGGCCTTAGCGGCTTTCATCTCTTCCTGCGCCATTTCACGCATTTCAGCATCGTCTTCTTCCAGCATTTCTTTGGCAGAATCGAGATCGGCCTGCGCTTGCTGATAGGCTTTAAAGCCAGCAACAACGTCTTCTAACTGGGCATATTCTTTCGATAACGCACGAAACCTGTCTTGATCGGAAATGACGCTAGCATCACCCAGCAAAGCCATGACTTCTTCATTGCGCTCGAGCAAGCCTTCCAGCTTGCGGATAACGGATTCCTTCATTTAACTCGCTAACCTTAGTTTTTATCTAATCCAAGCGCTGATCTTAACTGACCGAGAGTATTCAAATCGCCCTGACGACTCGCTGCCGTGAGGGCCTGTGTCGGTGCGTGGATAAGTTTGTTGGTCAGGCGATTGGCTAGTTCAATCAATACCTGCTCAGTGTCTGAGCCCTGGGCTAATTTATTCAAGGCGCGTTCCACTAACTCATCTTTTACCGCCATGCTCTGGCTGCGATACTCGCGAATACTGTCGACCGACTCTAAAGAACGGATCCAATCCATAAATAGGAAAGATTGTTCTTCAGTAATTACTTCAGCTTGCTCGGCGGCTTCTTTTCGAGAAGCCATATTCTGTTCAATAATGCTATGCAGGTCGTCCACTGTATACAGAAACGCGTCATCCAAATCGGCGACTTCCGGCTCAATATCCCGGGGAACTGCTATATCAACCAATAACATAGGTTGATGGCGACGCTGCTTTAGCGCTTTTTCGACCATGCCTTTACCTAGGATAGGCAGAGGGCTGGCGGTAGAGGATATCACGATATCGGCTTTTGGGAGATAATCTGGTATCTGCGCCAGTGTAATTGCTGTTGCGCCAAACTCCTCGCACATGCCTTGGGCACGTTCTAACGTCCGATTTGCTACGACCATTGAAGCCACGCCGTTATCTTTAAGATGCTTCGCAACCAGTTCTATGGTTTCACCCGCACCAATTAACAGCACTTTAGTGGTCGATATCGATGAGAAAATATGTTTCGCCATGCTTACCGCGGCAAATGCCACAGAAACTGCGGCGGCGCCAATTTCAGTGTCAGTGCGGACTTTCTTAGCGACTGAAAAAGTATTCTGAAAGAGTCTATCTATGGTTAGCGCAACCGTACCAGCCTCTTTGGCCTTAACGAACGCTTGCTTTACTTGACCGAGAATCTGCGGCTCACCAAGGATCAAAGAATCGAGCCCAGAGGCTACGCGCATCAAATGCCTGACGGCATCTTGACCATGATAGTTATAGAGACAAGGTGCTACATCCTCATGATCTAGGCCGTGATACTCTTCAAGCCACGCAATAATGTCGGCCTCATCGCCGTTGTTGCAATACAACTCAGTGCGATTACAGGTCGAGACAATAACGGCTTCACCCGAGCGTGTACGACTGGCCAGACTCTTCATAGCGTCATGAATTTTGTCCGGAGAGAAGGCGACTTTCTCACGCAGGTCTACCGTGGCTGTTTTATGGTTAATACCGATTGCTACAAGGCTCATCTGACTCTTTCTAGATTCTTGGCGACTCTCTTAATAAGGGCATTCTACTGAATTGGCCCAACTAAAAACAGAATACGCTTAACAAAACCGAATAAAGGTCTAACTTCTTACCTAAATTTTCTATCAATAATAGGTAAGGCAAAATTTGTCCCAAGGGAGCAAATCTAAGTGACCGCCGATGGAAATTTTACGTTTGGCATTGGTATTCTTTCCAAGCCCTCGTATCATAAGGACTTTGGTATATCAGTCATAGATGAATAATTTGAAGCGCCTCACAAAAACCATTTTCTCTTGTTTTACCTTAAGCGCCCTACTCTTACTGGCGGGGTGTGAAACCTTGCCGCCGATGACTGACTTAAGCCCAATCACAGTCAATGATGCGCGCCAAGCCAAAGCTTGGGAATTACAGGGAAAACTAGCGATAAAAACTCCCGACGATAAACTCAGTGCCAATATCTACTGGCGCCACAGTGAAGATCGCGATGAACTCACACTCACGACTATGCTAGGTACAACTGTGTTGACGCTTAATTCAACCTCGAACTCTGCCCATTTACATATCGATGGCAAAGATTTTCGCGACGATAATGCCCAGCGTTTACTCGAGCGCGTCAGCGGTTGGTCCATCCCCTTGGCCGATTTACCTTTGTGGATCACTGGTCAAGTTGGCCTGAATGATCAAGTACTTGAAAGCGATAGCCAAGGCAAACCTAAACAGCTCACGAACACTCAAACCCCACCGCCTTGGCAGGTCACATTTTTAAGTTGGCAATCCCAGAGCGGCGCCAACGTGCCCCATCAATTAAAGCTTGAGCGTGGTGACTTACAACTCAAACTACAATTGAATCAATGGCAAGCCCTCGGCAAGCCTGCAATCATACTCGAAGAGAAACCTTAGCATGCCCGCAGCAATTTCACGCCATTGGCCAGCACCAGCCAAGCTTAACTTATTCTTACACGTGAATGGTCGCCGCGCAGATGGTTATCATGAACTGCAAACCTTGTTTCAGTTTATTGATTACTGTGACATGCTCGATTTTAAGGTCACTGAAACCGCAGAACTGATTTTGCACTCCAATATCTCTAATGTTGTCGCCGATAGCGATAACTTAATTCTGCGAGCCGCAAAATCATTACAACAAACCACAGGCTTTAGTGGCGGCGCCGAAATCTGGTTGGATAAACGTCTACCCATGGGCGGAGGTTTAGGTGGCGGCTCGTCAGATGCTGCCACCACCTTAGTGGCACTGAACACATTATGGAACACCCAATTATCGACCGAAGAACTGGCTAAAATCGGCCTTAAACTTGGTGCCGATATTCCTGTTTTTATTCATGGTTTCGCCGCTTTTGCCGAAGGTGTAGGTGAACGCTTACAAGCGGTAAATCCGAGTGAGCCTTGGTACTTAATCATCGCACCCGATGCCCATGTATCCACCGCTGAAGTATTCCAAGATCCACTTTTACCACGTGATACCCCGAAACTGGCCATAGATACCTTAATGAACCAACCTTGGGCAAATGATTGTCAAAAACTAGTCGTTTCTAAATACCCTCAAGTTGCCAAGGCATTAGGCTGGCTGCTAGAATATGCGCCGTCGAGAATGACAGGAACAGGCGCATGCGTGTTCGGGGAATTCACACAAAAGCAACAAGCTCTCGCAGCCTTGGCGAAATTACCGTCTGAAATGCAAGGATTTGTTGCACAAGGGATGAATCTTTCGCCGCTCATCACGCGACTCAGTCACCCTTAAACTACTTTCTTCTAGAGTAACCACTTAACGATAACGCCTCGGGTTCCTCCCGTCCCTACATCGTCGTTACTCTAGCCACTAAAATATAAAGCAAACGCCTGAGGTTCATACAGTGCCCGACATCAAGCTCTTTGCTGGGAACGCCACCCCCAGTCTCGCTAAAAAGATAGCCGATCGTCTATTTTGCAAACTCGGAGACGCAGTGGTTGGTCGTTTCAGCGATGGTGAAATCAGTGTCCAAATTAACGAAAATGTACGTGGAGCCGATGTGTTCATCATCCAATCCACTTGTGCGCCGACAAACGACAACCTGATGGAACTCATCGTGATGGTTGACGCGCTGCGCCGTGCATCTGCTGGCCGTATCACAGCGGTTATTCCTTACTTTGGTTATGCTCGTCAAGACCGTCGCGTTCGTAGCGCCCGTGTACCTATTACTGCAAAAGTGGTTGCCGATTTCCTGTCTAGCGTGGGTGTTGACCGCGTTCTGACCTGTGACCTGCACGCTGAGCAAATCCAAGGTTTCTTCGACGTTCCTGTTGATAACGTATTTGGTAGCCCAGTGCTGCTAGAAGATATGTTAGCGAAGAACTTAGATAATCCAGTCGTTGTTTCTCCAGACATCGGTGGTGTTGTTCGCGCTCGCGCAGTAGCAAAACTGTTGGATGATTCTGATTTAGCGATCATTGATAAACGTCGCCCACAAGCGAACGTTGCGCAAGTTATGCACATCATTGGTGATGTTCAAGGTCGTGACTGCATTATCGTTGACGATATGATCGACACAGGCGGCACTCTGTGTAAAGCGGCTGAAGCCTTAAAAGAACATGGTGCGAACCGCGTATTTGCTTACGCAACTCACCCAGTCTTCTCTGGCAAAGCGGCTGAAAATATCGCTAACTCTGTGATTGATGAAGTGATTGTGACTGACACAGTTCCTTTAAGCCCAGAAATGTTGAAAGTGGCTAAAGTGACTCAGTTAACTATGTCTGCGGTACTGGCTGAGGCAATTCGTCGCGTAAGCAACGAAGAGTCTATTTCTGCCATGTTCCGTCACTAATAGTTCGGTCACTCATCATAGTCACTGAACGTTCTGACTAATCTGAGCGGTTCCAATGCACAGCTTACTGTTTTAACGAATCACTAAGCTTGCAGAGCTCATCACTCAGACATAAAAACGCACTCCTCGGAGTGCGTTTTTGTTAGTGTATTTTTTAAGCCAGCTTCTGATCATCAGATGTAAACTGGCTTCTACGCATTAGATTTTAAAATTACTCACCGCACGGAATAAGAATTCAGCCTGCGCTTTCAGCTCATCCGATGCCGACGCATTTGCATCTGCCGCATGGGATGACTCCTCAGCGATATCGCGGATCACCACCACGTTCTTGTTCACTTCAGCCGCCACCATACTTTGCTCTTCAATAGCCGCCGCAATTTGAGTGCTCATGTCCATAATATTACGCACGTCGTTATTGATAAGCTTCAATAAAGCGCCAGCACTTGCCGCTTGTTCAGCGCTTTCAACGCCTTGTTTTTGGCTAGATTCCATCAATTGCACAATCGATCGGGTACGCGTCTGCAGGGTTTGAATGATGTTAGCAATCTCTTGGGTTGACGATTGCGTCCGCATCGCTAAGTTACGTACTTCATCGGCAACCACAGCAAAACCACGGCCCTGCTCACCCGCACGCGCCGCTTCAATCGCGGCGTTCAAGGCTAAAAGATTGGTCTGCTCAGCAATGCCGCGGATCACATCTAACACGCTACCGATAGTCTCGCTGTCACGTTCCAATTCATTAACGACCGCTGCTGAGCTATTCAACTGCTCAGCAAGTGACTGGATTTTATGTATCGTTTGCTCAACCTCTAATTGACCACTTTGGGCATTATCGTGGGTCTGACCCGCTTTTGATGCCGCCAATTCGGTTGTTTTAGCGATTTCCTCAATCGTTGCGCCCATCTCAGTGATTGCTGTTGCGACCATGTCGGTCTCATTAAGTTGTTGGCCCACACCTTCGGAGGCGAGCATGGCATTTTCTGAAACACGTTTACAGGAAGTGTTAATCGTTGCGACCGACTCAATCACTTGCTCAATCAGCTGTTGGAAGCTACTCACCATGCTATTGAAATGCTGTGCAATTTCACCAAGTTCATCTTGGGTGGAGGCATCGCACCTCAATGTCAGATCTTTACTCACCTCGATGCGAGAAATGATCTGCGTGATACGCTCAACAGGCGCGATAATACTGCGGATAATCAAGTAGGTAATGATTGATAGTAGTAACGCAATAAAGATAAACACAGTAATACCGACATTAACGCTACGACTCTCAGCATCATCAATCGCCTTAAGAGCCAAGTTTTTCAAGTCACTCGTACTGCTCTCAGTTTGCTGGTTTGCAGCTAAAACTCGCGCCATAGTGCCATCCTTCTCTGTCAAACCGAGTTGCTGCTCTTTATTAATTAAGCTTTTAAAATCTTTATGATACTGAGTAATAAGCTCTTCAATTTTTCGTTGAGTATCAATATCGATACTCGAGGCATGAAGCTTGTCATTAAACTTACCAATATTAATATCGAAGGTTTCGACATAACTTAGCTCACGACGCAGCATAAAATCCTTTTCGTTACGCCTAAGTTGCAGCATTGCGGCTTCGAGTGCGGGCTGATCAAATTCCTTGAGTAGCGTTTCAACGTTATGCACCGCAGCTCGTAACGTACCGTACAAACCTGTTTTAGGTGTTAAGCCAATCTCTTGTTGTAGCTGCACCACTTCAGAAAAAGCGGCTTGATACTGATTTAAATTACGGTCAAAACTTTCAAGTGAGGCAGTCGACACCCCATATTCTTTAAAGACTTTCTCTAACTCAGGGACAATACTGTCGATTGCCATGTGGCTTTGCTTATGCAGCTCGACATATTTCAAATCCTTGCGAGCGAAAAAGTCCTTTTCATTTTTACGCAAAATTAAGACGTCGCGCTCTAAATCAAGCACACTTTGAGCCGCGTTAGAAAGTTCCGATTTCACCGAATTTGAATAGAGTTGTAATCCAAACATGGCAATTAGTGCCGAAATAGACACTGCAGCACTGAGTAACAACTTTGAGCGGATAAACATAGAAAGTCCCCGAATATGTAATCTATCTTAAAAAGATAGCTGGAAATTAAGCCTTTAACAGCGCAAACATAGCAATACATTAAAAGTTCACATCAAATACTTTGATAGCTTGTCGATTTAAGCTCCCATACTGTGAGTAGCGCATTATTTTTAACTTAGTTCTTCAGGGTGATACCCTACCGTTACTACAAAGTATTTCGTTTTAATTACGTTAAATATACCGTCTCAAAGCAGATGTAAGTGTCATAATATCAATTGATATAAAATGAATTACTTCATTAGCTTAGCAGTACTTTTCCGGGCGGATTCTACTACAAATCACAAAAATGTTACGCTGGATAATTGATCTAAATAAAATATATTTTTTAAGGTTCCAAACCTTTTGTAGCGCCCACTGCGTCAAAACTACAACACTCAATCATTATGGCAGGAAATTACAGTGACAGCAGGGATCCTCCCACTCAATGGCTCAATGTCTGACTTTGAACTGGTCACCTTAGCGAGCCAAGGAGACAGAACTGCCTTCAAGTTGCTTTATCAAAGCCATTACAAACGTATTTACGCCCTATCACTGCGCCTTTGCGGCCATAGCGCTATGGCTGAAGAAATTACCCAAGAGTGTTTTATTTTAGTGTGGCAGAAGTTGCCACAATTTCGAGGTGAGAGTCAGTTTTCCACTTGGTTACACAGTATTTGTGTCAATCAGGCATTGAGCAGCATTCGTAAACAAAAGTCCTTTTGGTCACGATTTATTCCGCTGGAACATGAAACTGAACCCTTAAGCTCTGATAGCAGCTATAGCGGATTAGATAAGTTAATTTTCAAACTGCCAGAACGCGCTCGCATGGTTTTCGTACTCTGTGCAATCGAAGGTTATCAACATGATGAAATCGCTGACTTACTTGGCATTGCCGTCGGCACCAGTAAGACCCAATACCATAGAGCTAAGCAACTACTACAGGAGATGCTGTAATGACGTTAACGCCGCGTTCCCGTGAACAACAGCTTGAGCAATTGATTAATAGCGCGCCCAAAGAGATGTCGCCTACACATGATCTGTGGCAAGGCATTGAAAAACGCATGGATAAAACGCTGATACCCCAAACGTACAAATCCCAGAAGAGTCACGCTTGGGCGATAGCGGCTTCGTTTATTATTCTAGCGGCATTGGGATATACCCAATTGCCCTATTTCAACTCATTCATAATGCAGCAGACAGAGCTTGCCCAGAACCAAGCTATGCCAGAGCAACCAGAGGATGTGGCCTTACATTTATTACTCACCCAAATTGCAACATCACACCAAGCGCAAGTGGACAACCTAGAACAGGCGCCAAATGCGCTAATGTGGCAAACGAGCAGTTTCAGCGCACCCGTTGAGCAAGGTTTAACTGAGCTAAGGCTCGCGGCAACACAGATTTACCAAGCTTTACAAGCAAATCCAACCGATAAACAACTTTGGCAACTCTGGCTTTGGGTGCAGCAGCGTGAGCTCGACCTATTACAACAGGGCCAAAAATTACCCATTAGAAACTCGACACAAGGAAACACCCTATGAGTAACCTCAATCTCACTAAAGCTAGCCTATTGGTTTCGACACTCTGTTTAGGCTTAATGGGCAATGTGTTAGCAGCACAAAGCGTTGATAAACAGTTAAGTGTCAGCAGCGACACTCAACTGCAGATCAAAGTCCAACGCGGTGATGTGACCATTCAAACATGGGATAAGAGCGAAGTGAGTGTCACTGGCACATTAGATGAATTGAGCGAAGGCTTTGTGTTTGAGCAACAGGGAAATAGTCTCAATATCGAAGACAAGATGCCTCGCCACTATAATGGCAATAATGACAAAGGATCACAGCTCACCATTAAAGTCCCAAAAACAGTTAAACTCAGTGCAGATACCATATCTGCCAATCTGCAAGTTGCCGAAACTCAAGGTGAACTGGATTTGAATACGGTAAGCGGCAATATCAACGCCAACAACTTAAGTGGTAAACCTGAGTTACATACAGTCTCTGGTGATATCACGACCAAAGCACTTGATGGAAAAATCAAATTAGAAACCGTATCCGGCACGATTCAGGACACTGACAGTAAAGGAGAAATGAATTATCGCCTCGTTAGCGGTGACTTAAAAAGCCACACTCAAGCAGAAAAAGTCACGATTGAACAAGTCTCAGGTGAAGTGAATGCTAACTTTAGTGTCACCAAGGAAATCGAGCTCAGAACCGTCAGCGGAGATTCACAAGTGTCACTCGCTAAAAACTTCAACAAAGCGAATTTAGAAAGTGTGAGTGGCGATATTACCGTGATCTTTAATGATGTTCCCGATGCAAGCTTCAACTTAAATGGTGGTCCTGGTGGAAAAATCAACAACGGTTTAACCCAAGATGTACCGCAAAAACAAAAATATGTACCAAGCACAGAGTTATCATTCCAAACAGGCTCTGGTGCAGCCAACGTGAAGATGAATACCATCAGCGGTCATCTGATTTTAAAGAAACAGTAATAAAAGCTATTTAGCACAAATAAAAATGCCGCCAAAGTAAAACTCGGGCGGCATTTTTTATATCAAACTCATCAGACTGAAGCTATCTCTTCAGCCGTCAAATATCGCCATTCACCCAGTGCTAAGGTGGGGTCTAATTCAATTTGCCCTACACTTTCACGATGCAACCCTTGCACATGATTGCCCACAGCGGCAAACATACGCTTCACTTGATGATACTTACCTTCGGTGATGGTTAATCGCACTAATTGTGGATCAATAATCTCCAGTAACGCTGGCTTAGTTAGACCATCTTCACCGCGCAATTCAACGCCAGCGGCAAATACCGCAATCAAACTAGCATCCACAGGCTCAGCGAGTTGCACTAAATAGCGTTTGCCACATTCTTTCTTCGGTGAGGTGATCTTATGCGACCATTGACCATCACTGGTAATCAACACTAGCCCTGTAGTATCGGCATCTAAACGACCAGCAATGTGCAGAGTTTCTGGCTTAGGTACATCCACTAAGCTCAATACCGAAGGGTAGGTTTCATCTATCGTCGAGCAAATAGTGTCTACCGGTTTGTTAAGCATTAAATAACGCTCGCCCACTAAGACAATCGGCTCGCCTTCAAGGCAAACACACATACCTTCAGTCACTTTAAAACCCGAGTCTTTAACGACTAAGCCATCACAAGTAATATCACCGCGATGCAGGGCTTTTTTCGCTAATGAGCGAGTCAATGAGGTACTCTCACAGATAAATTTGTCTAAACGCACGTTAATACTCAACTTCAATAAAGAAAACTGCCGTATTATGAAGCCGACCCGTTCAAAGGGCAAAGAATTGCTGCTCAACACGAGCTGTGTTTCTATTTAGCCCTTACGCATTGACAGTAATCACCATAGGGAAAGATGCTATGACTGAATTCCAAAAGATGATCACAGGCCAAGAATATGATTGTCTTGACAGCGAACTCTTAAGTTTAAGAGCACAACAGCAGCGACTGAATCGACAATTAAATCAAACGATTGCTCAAAATAGCACTGAGTACGCCCAACTCTGCCAACAACTTATACCCCTTAAATCGCCAGTCGCAACTATCTCCACGCCGATTTTTATCAGTTATGGCATTAATCTTACTCTTGCTGACAGAGTGTTCATCAATGTCAATGTCACCTTGCAGGATAATGCCCCCATTTTTATTGATGAACAGACTATGATTGGCCCCAATGTACAGTTCTATACCTCAAGTCACCCACTTGATGCCGAGCTACGTTGCTCAGGTTTGGAAACCGCTAAAGCGATTCACATCGGTAAACGGGTATGGATTGGCGGCGGCGCAATCATAATGCCAGGAATCAATATTGGTGATGATGCCGTCATCGGTGCTGGCGCCGTAGTAACTAAAAATGTCGCAGCCAAAACAGTGGTTGCAGGTAACCCTGCAAAACTAATTAGGCAACTGAATTAACCCTATTTTAAAATGAGAAAGCGAAGTGCTCGCTTACCTGAAAAGGCCTGCATACGGTAACTTTGCAGCTACTGACTTAAATATGCTCACTGGTAACCTTTAGTTACATATCACTCAAGATAAATCCACGATAAACACTGTAATGACCTTGTTTCGATTCCTAGTAAGGCATTAACATAGTTCATTGCGCCTGAAGCAATCCCATTTTGCCAAAATAACAGCCCCAATAATGGGCACAATAATAAACTCGAAGGAAACAACATGAGAAAAGTACTCATTGGGGGACTGTGTGCCTCACTTATCGCAGGCCTGACTGCCTGTAATGACAAAGCTGCCGAAGTTAAAGCACCTGAAACTGCTAAAACAGCCACCGCAGCGGCAGTGACTCAAGCACTAGGTTCTGGAATTGAATTTGCTAATTTTGATAAAGCGATTCGTCCACAAGACGATTTCTATAAATACGTTAACGGCACTTGGCTAAAAAACACTGAGATCCCATCCGATCGCACTAGCATTGGCGCTTTCTACGATTTACGTGAAAAATCACGTGACGACGTAAAAGCCATTATCGAAGAAGTGGCTGCAACGCCCAATCTCGCCGCTGGTACAGACGAGCAAAAAGTGGCCGATTTATATCGTTCATTTATGGATACAGAGACACTCAATAAGCTGGGAGTCACACCAATCCAAGGCGAATTTGATGCTATTAATGCCTTAAAAGATAAGAATGAATTAGTGAAGTACTTCGCCCACAGCCAAATCGCTGGCGCGGGTACCCCAATAGCATTTTATATCGATATCGATGCGAAAAACTCTAGCCGTTACGCAACGCATCTCTATCAATATGGCCTAAGCCTGCCAGAGAAAGACTACTACTTTAACGAATCAGAACGCTTCGTTAATATCCGTAAGGCATATGTCGCCCATATCGAAAAAATGTTTACCCTTGCGGGTCTTGCTAACCCTAAAGCCAGTGCTGAAGCTATTTTAGCCTTAGAAACGGCCATTGCTGCCAAGCACTGGGATGTGGTTGAAAACCGCGACAGCACTAAGACCTACAATCTATATCAAGTCAAAGATCTGCCAACACTGGCACCGGATATCGATTGGGCAGGCTACTTAGCCGCTCTTGGCGCTGACAAGCAAACCGATATCATAGTTAACCAACCTAGCTATATCCAAGGATTAAACGAAGTTTTAAAAACGACTGAGTTAGCCACTTGGAAAACCTATATGCAATGGCAAGTGCTGACGCACGCGGCGAGCAATCTAAGTGAAGCGTTAGACAATGAAAACTTCGCTTTCTTCTCTAAAACCTTAAATGGTCAAGAAGAACAAGAACCTCGTTGGAAGCGTGGCGTTGCAGCCGTCAATGGCGTTCTTGGTGAAGTTGTGGGTAAAGTGTATGTCAAACGTCACTTCACTCCAGAAGCCAAAGACCGTATGCAAGCACTGGTTGAAAACCTGCGTGGTGCTTACGGCGACAGCATCAAAGAATTAACTTGGATGAGCGACAGCACTAAAGTGGCTGCGGCGGATAAATTAGCAAAATTCAACCCGAAAATCGGTTACCCGAACAAATGGGAAGATTACAGTAAGCTGACCATCAAGGCAGACGACTTAGTCGGTAACGCTATGCGTGCCAGCGAAGTTGAACATGCTAAATCACTAGCCAAACTGGGCGCGCCAATCGATAAAGACGAATGGCACATGACGCCACAAACGGTTAACGCTTACTACAACCCAACCATGAATGAAATCGTGTTCCCTGCTGCCATTCTGCAACCACCCTTCTTCAATTTGGCGGCTGACGATGCAGTCAACTACGGTGGTATTGGTGCGGTGATCGGCCATGAAATGGGCCACGGTTTTGACGACCAAGGCGCTAAATTCGATGGCGAAGGCAACATGCGTGATTGGTGGACAGAGCAAGACTTGAAAGAGTTCTCTGCTCGCGGCAAAGCGCTAATCGCACAGTACGATGGTTACGCAGTGTTTGATGATCTGCATGTCAACGGCAGCTTAACCTTAGGCGAGAACATTGGTGACTTGTCAGGTGTGACTATCGCTTATCGTGCTTATAAGAAATCGCTTAACGGTAAAGATGCACCCGTTATCGATGGCTTAACGGGCGATCAACGTTTCTTCATAGGCTTCACGCAAATTTGGCGCGCAAAAGCTAAAGAAGAAGCCATGCGTAACCGCGTAGCGACCGATCCACACTCACCTGCGGAATTCCGCGCTCTGGGTGCCCTATCTAACATGCCTGAGTTCTACACTACATATGATGTAAAACCTGGCGATGCCATGTATATCGCACCAGAGAAACGCGTAAAAATTTGGTAAGCCAAATTTAAATCACTGTTCAGCGGCATAAGCTGGCCAACAATGGCGCTCACTGTTAAAGGTGGCGCCATTTTTATTTCCTTAAACCACTGAGCCCCATGCGCAAGATGAACAAGTCTTCATGGTTGGTTCAGCTTTAATTAAGCAATAGAAGCCTATGGTGGGTGCGTGACCTGAATAACTCACCCATAAGGAAGTAGGCCGCATGACTAAGTTATTTCGTACTTTTTTTATTTTTCTACTCTTATTATCGAGCCGCGCTGGTGTAACAAATCCTCTCGACATCAGTGACAGTAAAGCAGAACGTGGTAATTACAGTGCAAGACAGGCATCAAGCCATGACCTACATGGTCTATATGCACTCAGCAGTCAGACCTTCGATGCGCCTCATCAACCCTCGAATGACTTATCCGTGCTCCATCACCAAGCCTATGATGCACAAGCTGAACTCGCCCAATTACTCACCAATATTGCCCATTATTCACAGGCACAAGTGATTGTTCCGCCAGTAAAGAGTTACCAAAGAGCTGCCGATAAAGTGGCGACAAAATTTAACGGTGATGCCAGCCAAATTACCGACCTTGCAAGGGCAAGTATTGTGACCGACAGCATTCAAGATCTGATGCATGCCTACCAAACTTTGAATGAGCACACCCAAGTTGTGAAACAAAAAAACCGCTTTGCTGAACCTAAAGCCTCTGGCTATCGCGATCTCAATCTACTGGTACGCTTACCCCAATCAGGCATGATTGCTGAAGTGCAGTTACACCTACAGGATATCGCTGATATCAAAAATGGTCCTGAACACAAGGTATATGAAAAAGTACAAAGGATTGAGGCCAATGCTCGTAAACAACAACGTTCACTAAGTGAGTTTGAACTCGCGCAGATTGCCCAATTACGTCAAGAATCACATAAGTTGTACCACAAGGCATGGCTTAACTATAAACGGGTTGATGAAGCCAGTTTATTAAGAGCCTCGGTCGCTTAACTAAAAAGCTTCCACTCTTGCGCTGGCTATCTGTAAAGGTGCCAGCGCCTTTTTTTATATTTTACAGTGCCTGAAAAAACATATTAAAAATAAGCTGAAAAATGCACTCTCTCGCATCGAACGTCTTTTTAAGTATATAATCCCGCGCCATAGCCCTATCAGCAGGAAATGCCATGCACGACATTATTGAGCAACTCCAAGAACGCAGCGAAACTGTTCCTGTACCACTCGAATTACCCACATTTGAGCAGCTCGTCGAAGTCGAAGAGCAAATCCTGATTTCATTGCCAAGGGAGCTAAAAGAATACCTGTTGTATGCCAGTGATGTGATTTACGGCACGATAGAGCCAGTAACAGCATCGGATCCCTACTCGCACACCTACCTGCCCGAAGTGACTTGCTATGCGTGGTCCATCGGTATGCCAAGGGACATGATTGCCATATGTCAGCAAGGTGATGCTTTTTACTGTATCGACCAAGATGGTCAAGTACATTTCTGGAAAAACGGCGACTTTACCGATATCTATTGGGAGTCGTTTTGGGAATGGGTTGAAGAAATCTGGTTAAAGATCAAATACTAATTTTACTTTTATTGCATTGAGAACACGATTATGTCTAAGAACATTGGCTTGAATGCCATCGAAATGAGCTACTTACGCCAGTCACTCAGCTTAAGCACGGCTCAAGTTGGTGCTCTGACTAACCATAGCGAAGCCGATGTACTCGCCTGGGAAAGCGGTGAACAACTGGCACCTGAGCTGGCACAAAAGAAACTGCTTGATATTGATGACATCATTGAGATGCAAGTGCTCAACACCTGCGATGGTATCGAAGAACTATTTAAGAAAGAACCTAAGCGTCACTTAGCCTTCGTGGTCTACCCCACTCAAGCGGTTTACACACAATACAACCCCGAATTCTTAAGTTCACTGCCTTTTACTGAGCTGTACAACACGGCCGCTTGGCGCATCAAGAAAGAGTGCAAACTGGTCCTAGAAGTCGACGTCAGCCTAGTGGCCCTCGACGTGGAGGCCTACAAAGCCTTCCGTGAACCGACCAAAATGAGTGAAAGCCGCGAAAGTCGCGCAAAGTGGGCAGCGACGCAGTTATAAACTCAACCGTCACAAGTTTAACCCTATAAAAATAAAGGCCAATATCATTATTGGCCTTTTTTATTAGAGATCACACCACCCATCATAAATGACGCACCATTCCGAATGAAATGACGCTAAGCGGTAGTTAGAAGTTCATCGTGAATTTAGTGTAAATGTAGCGGCCCATAGGATTATGTACTGAAATAACATAGCCGTAGAGATCCGTATCCCCGTCACCGATAGCAAATGGTGGCTCTTCATCAAATACGTTGTTCACGCCTAGTGTCAGCTTGAACATTTCATTGAAGCGATAAGTACCAGACATGTCGACCAATAATTGAGAGTCGATCATACGAGACTTATTACTTTCAAAATCAAGTACACCATCGAAATTGATATCTGGGGTATCTTCAAATTCACCGATGTAACTCAAATTAATATTGGCGGCAAAATTATCCATAGTCCAGTTAGTGGTGAGTAACCAGCGATGTTGAGGGAACTTATACTCACCCGTGTAATCCAGACCATCTTTCTCAAAATTATGTAAGTAGCTGTACTCTAAGCCAAACTTCAAATCCCCATAGCTATCTAGCTCAAAACCATAATGACTAGAGACATCCATCCCTTGTACATCTTGAGAGCTTAAGTTGATAAAGCTTGAATGGATAATACTGATCGGACCTAAAGTTTGACCTAGCTGTGGCGCTAAGCGCTCGCACACTGTGCTATTTTGATCGTTACAATTTGCAGTATAGATATCGCCTAATGGCTGTTTATCAATTTTGTTGTCTTGCGTGATGCTAAAGATATCAAAACCCACATCAAACGTCTGACTCGGCGCCCAGATCATACCGACGTTCCAAGTTTCGGATTCTTCAGCATCCAGCTCAGAGTTACCTTCAAATTCAGTGTTGTAATCTAAGGCTTCACAATCAACATTATCGGCAGCGCAACGGTAAGTATCGACAAAGAAACTACTTTCGCGAGATGGACCAAGACCTATCTGCGCTAACGAGGGTGCACGGAAGCCCGTAGACCAAGACGCGCGCGCCGTTAGCTCGTCAGTCACTCCCCATTGAAAGGCGACTTTAGGGTTAGTCGTTGAACCAAAATCGCTGTAATGATCATATCGACCAGCGAGTTGCAACTCGAAGTTATCCGTGACTGGAATAGATAATTCCATATAAGCGGCATATTGCTCACGGGATGCCGCCGCAGAGACAGCTTCAGTACCAAAAATCAATCCACGTTGGAATTGCTCATCGGGCACATCACTGACATCTTCTTCGCGATATTCAGCTCCCGCCGCCATCATGATGTCGCGACCAGCCAAGGTAAATGCTTGACCAGATATGTTAGCCGCATAAGATGTCATGTTTGACAAACCTTGGCGTACTAAACTGGTGGTAATAGCGTCAATGACCTCTTGTGAGTTCATCGTACCGCCGAAAGGATTGTAACGACCCGCATCAATTTCACGTTGCAAATAATCTGTTCTTACCCAGCCTTGGCTGCGATCACCCGTTTGAGTCGACTCACTGCGACCTTTTTGAACAGAAGCTTCCCAATCCCACTCTTTTACTACACCGCGTAAACCAGCAACTAAACGTAAACTATCGGATTCAATATCCCAACGTCGCGCCCCTGCATCAACCGTACGGAAGCGACCAATTTCAATATCTTTCCCCCAAGGATTATTCGGGTGAGATCCAGGTACAGTTAAACCAGCATCCTCGTCAAGTGGTGTCGGTGCTCCACCTGCGATCGAGGTATTGTGCTGCGCCGCTAACTCTAAAAATGCTGTTAAATCATCATTAAAATGATAGTCAAATTGGCCAATAGCCCCTACGCGCTCCGCAGCCGGCGCAACAAAATTGTATGAGCCGTACTCAAATAAACAACTTCCACTCGCGGTTGCACTATCAGCAGGACAAGCAGGGTCGATAGTTTTAACACCATCAACATAGAAATACCCAGGAAAGCCACGGGAAGAACGAAAATCTTCACCACCATAAGGTGATTGATTTGAAACACCAAAACGTCCTAAATCAGTCGCAGCTAAAGTATCATTTTTGAAATAGTCGAGGATGACGGAAGCACTGCCCTTATCGGACTTCATCCCCCACACCATATTCGCTGTAGTTTCATCGTAGCCAGTGCCTGAAGCATCACCGTAACCAAGATTGACCTCAATGCCTTCAATGTCTTTTTTCAGAACAATGTTAACCACACCCGCGATCGCATCAGAACCATAAATAGCCGATGCACCATCCTTCAGTATGTCAATACGTTCAATAGCTGATACCGGAATATTATTGATATCAACAAAGGAATTAGTGATACCTTCGGCAAAAGCACTCGCCGCAACACGACGACCGTTAATTAACACTAAGGTCGCGTCTGGGCCTAAACCACGTAGACTGATAGATGCGCCGCCGTTGGCGGTTGAATCTTGGCTGTTACCTCGGGTAGAAAACGCGCCAGCACCATTGGCAGGCATGCGTTCAAGTAATTGCTGCAGGTTATCAAATCCCATATTGGCAATATCGTCTTTACTGATCGATTGAATAGGGGAAGGGCCTTCAATATCGGTACGTTTAATACGGGAACCCGTTACTTCAATACGTTCAACTTTTTCTGCACCTTTATCGGCAGCATGGGCCACTGTTGGCGCACATGCCATAGCAATTGCGATTGCACAAGCACTGGGTAGAATCTGAGGTCTGTTCATACATTTCCCTTGTTTTATTTATCTCATTAAAATTATTTTAACAATAAGAAAACCCTAAATTAACAATAAACAAGGTAATGAGTTACAAACCAAAGTCAATGGCAGAGATATAAAAAGTTAAACTTTTGTTACATTTGAGGCAGTGTATTTTCCTCATACGAGAATCAAAGAAGGTCTAGGCACTAAAGATTCAACCTACAAGACAAGTCGCAGTATTTGAATATCAGAATTAAAGGAAGAAATATGGAAGACAAGATTATTTATCAAGCAGAGTTTGAACCCCATTTAGGTTGGTATTGGTTGCTTTCAGGGGCCGCCTATTTCAGCCTAAGCATAATAGGTATTCCCTTGTTATTACTTTGGTTTCCAATAGGGCTGTGGGGGACTCGCCGCTATATTAACAACATGAGTGCGCAGCTCACCAGCAATAAACTTATTGTCAGGAGGGGCATATTAACTCGTACTGAAAACACAGTGCCTTTGGACAAAATTACCGATATGGCATTGATCCAAGGCCCAATTATGCGCCTATTTGGTCTGCATAAACTCACGGTAGAAACCGCAGGGCAATCGGGCGCAGGCGCATTGATAAGCTTAGTCGGCATAGTCGATGCGCCTCAATTTAGAACCCGCGTATTAGAACAAAAAGAACGGCTTACCCAACCCTTGCGCCCAACAATCCCATCGGCACAGCCAGATAATACGCTGTTACAAATCGTAGCCGAAATGGCTGCAAGCTTAAAACGCATTGAAACTTTACTCAGCCAAAAATTAAACAAATAAATTGAATAAAACGACTTTTAGTTCAATCACTTTACCTTTAATGTTGAGCCACTCACTTAGCGTTAGCTCGGCTTTAACATGAGCGCAGCCTTAGCATGAGGGAGTGTTCGATTCCCCAGATTAATTTTCAACAGGCATTTTTAATAACGACATGACAGAATCTTCAGTAACTTCTCCTTCATCCTCTTGGATGACACACCTAACTCTCGGCATTAAAGCCATGGGCCCAGGTGTTCTTATGGCCGCAGCGGCGATTGGCGCATCCCATTTAGTCGCCTCGACTCGGGCGGGCGCCGAATTTGGTTGGCAACTGGCTTGGGTTATTCTTGGGGTGAATTTACTTAAGTATCCCTTCTTTGCAGCTGGCGCACGCTACACAGCTGCCACAGGGGAGAGTCTACTGCACGGCTACCAAAAACAGGGCCGAGGTTACTTACTGCTGTTTACTGGGCTCAATGTGATCGCCGCCATTGCCAGTACAGCAGGGGTGTGCATGTTAACCGCCGCTATGTTGACCCAATTTATTCCGCTGCCCATCGATTGGTTAGCCCTGCTGGTATTGCTGAGTTCTTTGGCTTTACTGATTTTAGGCCATTATCAACTGCTTGATAGACTCACTAAGATCATCATGTTCGCCCTAACCTTAACCACCTTAATTGCCGTGGCCTTGGCTTGGGATCATGCTCAACCATTAGCGAGCAATTTTGCCTCTCCTTCACCTTGGCAATGGGCCCATGTGGGATTTCTGGTCGCCATGATGGGTTGGATGCCAGCCCCGATTGAAGTCAGCGCTTGGAATTCTCTCTGGTTGCTCGAAAAACAAAAAAGCCAGACAGTGACGAAAGCGCAGGCGCTGCTCGACTTTAACTTAGGCTATATCATCACTGCGATCCTCGCGATCGTGTTTTTGTCCTTGGGCGCTTTAGTGATGCATGGCAGTGGCGAACACTTTTCAGATTCCGGCGCGCAGTTTGCTAATCAATTAATCAACCTTTATAGCCAAGTGATGGGCGGAGAAAGTCGTTATCTTATTGGTATTGTGGCATTTCTGTGTATTTTCAGCACCACTGTAACTGTTATCGATGGCTACAGCCGCACTTTAGATATGGGCTGGCAGTTACTCACCTCAAAGGCCGGTTCAGACAAACGCCTCACTGGGATCATGCTCGCCATCAGTGCCTTTGGTTTATTGCTAATCCTCTTCTTTAAAGGCGCACTGTTACCGCTGCTTGAGTTTGTGATGATCTTGGCCTTTATGACCACAGTCATTTTTGCTTGGTTAAACTACCGCTTAATGACCAGCAAACAGCTCCCCGAAGCCGATAGATACGACACTAAGATGAAGCTACTCTCTTGGTTTGGCCTAAGTTATCTACTGATTTTCGCGGCACTGTTTATCTATTGGTACAACATCATTAAAGGTTAATTGCCAGAATGTTTATGCAGGAGCAATAAATGGCCTTAACTAACTGCCATTAAATTCCTGCTGAATTCTGCAATTAAGGTGGTTTGGGTATATAATGCGGGCTCTTAAACCAGACAGCGCAGCCGCGCCAAGAGATGACCATGATTAATAATGATATTTTGCGCCGTTTGCGCTTCGTGTTTGATTTTAGCAATGCAAAAATGATTAAAATTTTTGCTAAAGCTGGAAGAGAAGTGTCTGTCGAAGAGATGATTGATCTTCTACGTAAAGAAGAGGAAGAAGGTTATAAAGCTTGTAACGACACGACCTTATGTCAGTTTTTAGATGGTCTTATCATAGAGAAGCGCGGTCTACGTGAAGGTGCAGAAATTCCAGCGCCCGTTTCACGTTTAAACAACAACCTCATCTTTAAAAAGCTGAGAGTTGCCCTCGAAATGCGTGAAGAAGACATAGTAGCAGCTTTGGCTTTAGCCGAAGTGCAAATGTCAAAATCAGAGCTAAGTGCCCTGTTCCGCAATCCAGACCACAAGAATTTTAAAGAGTGTGGCGATCAAATACTGCGTAACTTTATCCGCGGCTTATCACTTAAGTATCGCGGCGTATAACGCTAAACTTATGACATAAAACGCAGCTTAGGCTGCGTTTTTTTATATCCGTTTTTATCTACACCTGAGCTTGTTTGGATATAAACAAGACCTTAACAATTCCATCTCAACAACCTCAGAAATCCTGTTTAAAACAGCTGACTTTTTTACTGCTGCAAAAAAAACCACAAATACCTCGTTCCACGGACAACAAAGATCACATTTCATGATAACCTTACGTGACTTACAGCACGTATTGACCACTTAAACAATAACTCAAAAGGTTACCCATGGACGATAATAAACGCCCCCTCTATCTTCCGTTTGCAGGACCTGCCATTCTTGAAGCCCCACTGATTAACAAGGGCAGTGCATTTTCTGAAGAAGAGCGTATTTTCTTTAACCTCGAAGGCTTAGTCCCCTATGCCATTGAAACGATTGAGGAGCAGGCTTCTCGCGCCTACGATCAATTTAGAAGTTTCAATAACGACTTAGACAAGCATATTTACCTACGTAATATCCAAGACACAAACGAGACCTTATTTTATCGTTTAGTGCAAAATAACATCAGCGAGATGATGCCCATCATCTATACGCCGACGGTAGGTTTAGCTTGTGAACGTTTCTCGAAAAACTATCGCCGCAACCGTGGTTTGTTTATCTCCTATCCGAACAAAGATAGGATCGATGACATCCTCAATAACTCGACTCGTCAAAAAGTTAAAATTATCGTAGTCACTGATGGTGAACGTATTTTAGGCCTTGGCGATCAAGGTATTGGCGGCATGGGGATCCCTATCGGTAAGCTGTCACTCTACACTAGCTGTGGCGGTATCAGTCCAGCTTATACCCTGCCTATTACCTTAGACGTAGGCACAGATAATCCGCAGTTGTTAGAAGATCCTATGTATATGGGTTGGCGCCATCCGCGCATCGGTGGCGAAGAATATGCCGAGTTTATCGAAGCCTTTATGCAAGCCGTCCACGTGCGTTGGCCGGATACTTTGATCCAGTTCGAAGACTTTGCCCAAAAGAATGCCATGCCGATCCTAGAGCGTTATAAGGATCGCTATTGCTGCTTTAACGATGATATTCAAGGTACTGCTGCGGTTGCCGTTGGTTGCTTGCTCGCCGCGTGTAAGGCTGCGGGCACTGAATTGAATCAACAACGTATCGCCTTCCTCGGTGCTGGTAGTGCCGGTTGCGGTATTGCCGAAGCTATCGTGGCACAAATGGTGTCTGAAGGGATCAGCGACGAGCAAGCTCGCACTCAAGTGTGTATGGTTGACCGTTGGGGCTTATTGCTCGACAACATGCCTAACCTGTTGCCATTCCAGCAAAAATTGGCGCAGAAATGCACCAACATCCAAAATTGGAGCAATTTCAGCGACAATATTTCACTGCTCGATGTGGTTAACAACGCCAAGCCGACAGTGCTGATTGGGGTATCTGGCGTTCCGGGTCTCTTCACCGAAGAAATCATCCGTGCTATGCACAGCCATTGTGCTCGCCCGATTATTTTCCCTATGTCGAACCCCACCAGCCGCGTAGAAGCGACACCGAAGGACATTTTGCATTGGACCTCAGGTCAAGCACTCGTCGCTACGGGCAGCCCATTCGAGCCTGTGGTTGTCGATGGTGAAACCTATGAAATTGCCCAGTGCAACAACAGCTTTATCTTCCCAGGTATTGGCTTAGGCGTATTAGCTTCGGGTGCACGTCATGTATCCGATGCCATGCTGATGGCTTCAAGTCGCGCACTTGCCGAATGTTCGCCACTGGCAATCGATGGTACAGGTCCTCTACTGCCTAAACTGGAAGATATCCATGCGGTGAGTAAGCATATTGCTTTCGCCGTAGGTAAAGTCGCAGTTGAACAAGGGTTAACGCTGCCAATGAGCGATGAGATCTTACAGCAGTCGATTGAAGGCAATTTCTGGAGTCCAGAATATCGCCGCTACAAACGCACTTCGTTCTAAGCATAGCGTTGCCGCGACCCAAGTCGCAGTAAAGCAGCTTAGTTGAGCGTTTGTGCTAGCCAGCAAAAAGCCCGTTACTTTGCAGTAACGGGCTTTTTAATTTTCTGACTCTGTGCTGATTTCAATAAAAACTAAGGCGCCATCACCTGTTTAAAGCTATTGAGCAAAGCACGATCGGTACGCGCTTTCTTCAACTTACGTAGGCTTTCTTTGAGCGATTCATCGGCTAAGCGCGTAAAAATACCGTTATATTCTTGCTCTTGGATTGCACTATCGGTATCGGCTTGCTCAGAAATTTCTTGGGCGACACGACTCAATTGCAACCAAGCATTCGCGATATAGAAACCGTGGAATGCGGCTTGTTCGATTAGATTACGCGCACTGGCAGGTAAAGATGTCCAAGCTTGGCTAAATTTACCCTCCCTGTCTTCCAACAGTTCGGCACACAAACCTTGGTACGCTGCTAATAAGTCACCCGGTAATTTAGCCATTGGTAACACTTTATTCGCAACATTGTAAGAAATCTGCTCGGCAGTTTCGCGGTAAACAGCTGATAATTCGCTCATAAAAATCTCGATTCGCATCCCAAAAATAGACTTAAAACTGGCCACTCACATATAAACCATAAACGCCGTTACCCGCAATCGGCGTAACTGTAATCCCCTCATAGGGTTGAGTAAAATACCAACCCGCCAGCGCGCCAATCGCCGCGCCAGCTAACACATCCTCGAGGTAATGCTGGTCGCTCGCCACTCGGGTGTAGCCCACATAAGATGCGGCAACATAGGCAGGTAAACCATATTGCCAACCATAGCGCTGCTGAATAAACGTCGCCGCCATAAAGCTGTCTGAGGTATGACCCGATGGAAACGAATCATCGCCACTATCGTCTGGCCTGTCTTTACTCACACCATACTTAAGACCTTCAACAATTAACCGACTCGACACTGCCGCCTGAATTAACTGCCAACTACCATCATAACCCTCTTCATAAAACAAGGTCGCGCCCATCGCAGTAGCGGGTAATAATAAATGCAATACATCGCCAGAGGTTTCTAAATCTGAGCCTGCCCAACTAGTGCCACTCATCATGAATAATGCAGCACAGAGTAATTTCTTCAAGGGTGATTCCTTTGTGGGATAATAACCAAGGCGGAGTTTATACCTTGATCATTAACCGAATGCAAAATTGCTATACATCTATATTAAAAATGAACAAACAAGTTATGCTAAGCTAATAATTAGCTATTGATTTTAATTCGAACAGGAATCTTTTTTGCTACATCAACTTAGGTATTTATCATTCTCCTTATTGCTGCTTCTACTGCCGCTCAGCAACGCTATGGCAGAAGAAAAGACTCAGGTTGATAAAATATTTGCAAGATTTGAAAGCGGCGTCCCTATGACCCGTGAAGAAATCGAAAGCAATCTAGTGTTATTAAGCAAACTAATTTCGACTGACGATGTCACCCGTCATGAAAAGCTGCAACTGCTTAAATGCTGGGATCAGAATACAGAAAACGACACCGCTATTGCACTGGCACTTAAAAATACTAACCAAGCACTGAGCAATATTCAGCCAACCGCCTCCCCCCATTTCATTACCGACCTCACGCTCTGCCGCTCTTGGTTTCTGCAATTAAGTGGTGATATGGATGGCGCGATGGAAGGCTATAATCTCAGTGTTAAACGTGCCTATGAGCATGAAGACCTTAAGCTAATCGCCGACTCGCGCAGCATTCGCGGCGCACTTTACTCTTATATTGGCGATTTTTCTGCGGCATTAGACGATCTCGTCACTGCACAAGATCTCTATGAATCACTCAATTTAAGCGGTTGGGCTAACATTAACCTTGCCGATGTTGCTACCAGTTTTAGACGTTATGGCGATCCCCAAAGTGCAATCCGCTATTACACCAAACTCAAAGCTCTCTATCTAAAAAACAATAACCAAGAACAGGCAATGTATGTCAACTCGGACATTGGCCTTGCCTTAGATGAACTCGGTGAACATCAACAGGCCGTAGATAATTTCTTAGTAAGTTATCAATACTTCAAGGAACATCAGCAGGAAAAAGTGGCAGCAACTATGGCAACGAATATTGCCTACAGCTTAATCAAACTCAATCGTCTAAACGAAGCCGAAAAGTATTTAATCGAAGCCGATACTGTTATTAATGAAAAAGATCTGACAGATTACAGCTTCATGAAGCTTTTTATGGCCGAGATAAAGTTTCAACAAGCTCGCTATAAAGAGGCGCTTACCGAACTTGAGCAAGGGGAAAAAGCCTTTCGCACTCTGCAGAATAATCGGGGACTCACTCAACTGCTGCAGCTTAAAAGTAACATATATGTGGCTATGAATGATTTATCTGCCGCCTACGGAGCGCTGCAAGAATTTGTTACCCTAACAAAAAAAGTCGATGGCAATTCTCTCTCCCATCATACGACAGAATTAAAGGTCAAGTTTGATACCAGTCGGATTGAATCTGAAAATCAACGCTTGATTGAAAACCAAAACCTTAAAGAACAAGAGCTCGCGCTACTTGAAAAGAACAAATCACTGCAACATATTATCCTATTACTAGCGGGCTTTATCCTGACGATAGTGTCTATATTCGCTTATAAACAAGTACATAGAAATCGCCAACTGCAAGTTATTGCCCTCACGGATTATCTTACCAAACTCCCTAATCGTCGGCATATTTATGCCCAAGCCGCGAAATATTTTCAGCAAGCCTTAAAACATCAAAGCCCTTTTTCAGTGATTATTTTTGATGCGGATCACTTCAAAAAAATCAACGATAACTTCGGCCATGAATTAGGCGATCGCGCCCTTATGACCATTGCAAATGCAGGCCGAGCCTTATCAGGTAATAAAGACCTCGTTGGCCGCATCGGTGGTGAAGAGTTTTTAATCCTATTGCCTAACACTGACGCCACAGGTGCGTTAGCGCTGGCGCATCAATTGCAGAACCATATTAGCCGCCTTAGCGCACAGAATTTACCAGCAGAACTCAAATTAACCGTTAGCGCTGGTGTCGCCACTTTAGAACCACAAAATAATACGGAAGATGCATATCAAGATAAAGATTTTGCCACCTTGCTAAAGCGGGCCGACAATGCTCTTTATGAGGCTAAAAATGCGGGCAGAAATTGTGTGAAATCAGCCAATAATGAGGCTTTAAGAGAGAATTAAACGGCCTTATGCCAAAACACTTGATGTTGTAATGGCGGTGGCAAAGTGCCAAACCATGTCTGATACAGACGACTAAATTCACCCGAGTCTTTCATTTTCTCAAGCTCTGTTTGCCAACTGATAACGGTTTCCGCCGACGTCCCTTTAGAAAAAGCTAAATAGAGATTAATCTCCGATACCACAAACACTTGGCGGATATCTGTCTCACTCGCGCCAACCTCTTCGAGTATCTGCTTTACCGCAAGATCCGCTTGGCACCAAAAACGAATTCGAGAAAACAGCAACTGTTTCGCCGATTGCTGTGGAAAACTCGCCACCAGCAAATTATCCACGCCCGCTTGTTGTAGCAACTGCGCACCCGCCGATTCCCGATAAACCCCCACAATATCTGTCGATTGAAGTTCAGCAAGTTGATCGAGAGCGATAGGATCTGCCGCCCTTGCGTACAATGCAATTTTGCTGGTCGCAATAGGACCGATAAAATCAAACTGCTCAGCTCGTTCATCATTAATTGACGTAGCAAAAAGTAAAACGTTCGCAGAGGTATTAGCAATCGAATACGCCCGAGCCCAAGGTAACACATCGATTTTTTCACTCTGACCCAGTCTTGATTGCAAGGTATTGACTAAGTCCACCGCAAAACCTTGCGGCACACCATTTTGCTCGTAACTCATGGGAGGCCAAGCTTCGGTCACCAATTTCAACTTGTCAGGCGCCGCAAAAACAAGATTAGGCATCAGGCCTAATAAGCTCATCGCAAGAAAACACGCCCTAAGGGGAATCGCACTCAGCATACGAATACCAAACGATAAACAGTAGACCTAATCATAGACTCAATCCCAACAGCAAATAAACAAATACCCCAAAGAAAATATCGCCTCACGCCCCCTTCTGAGTAAACTCGTCCTCAATAAGTGAAAACTGCTATCATATTGCCACCTAGCCAAGAGCCTCGCTGCAATCAATTCATGTCAACTTTAGTCAATCAAACCCCAAGCCAATCCTATGCCAGCATGCTGTCGCGGCTCGCTCTGCAAATTAAAACGTGGGGAAAAGCACTCGGATTTGCGCAGGTTGGCATTTGCGATACGGATTTAACCGCTGAAGAAGCCAAACTCCAAGCATGGCTAGACAAAGGTTTTCATGGCGAAATGGCCTATATGGCTACCCATGGCATGATGCGCGCTCGCCCGCAAGAACTGCATCCGGGCACAGTGCGGGTGATCTCCGTACGGATGGACTATTTGCCACCCGAAGCTGGCTTTGCAACGAATCTCACCGATCCCAACTTAGGTTATATTTCCCGTTATGCCGGAGGTCGCGACTATCACAAGTTGATCCGCGCTCGACTTAAAAAGCTCGGAGATCAAATCAGTGCAGAGTTAGTTGCTCTCGGTTTCGATGCCGCTGACTTTCGCCCCTTTGTTGACTCAGCCCCTGTACTTGAGCGCCCCTTAGCAGAAAAAGCCGGTATAGGCTGGACAGGTAAACACTCACTCATACTCAACCATGAGGCTGGCAGTTGGTTCTTTTTAGGTGAGCTACTGATCAATTTGCCTCTACCTGTGGATATTCCCATTCAAGAAGGCTGTAACACTTGTGTCGCCTGCATTACCTCCTGCCCAACGGGTGCAATCGTAGAACCTTATGTGGTCGATGGCAGACGCTGTATTTCCTATCTCACCATTGAACTGCAGGGCGCTATTCCCGAAGAATTTAGGCCACTCATGGGCAATCGCATCTATGGCTGCGATGATTGCCAACTCGCGTGTCCCATCAATCGCCAAGCGCCGCTGACTGAAGAAACTGACTTTCATATTCGTCCGCAGTTAAAGCAACCTGACCTTCTCAGCCTTTTTGCTTGGAGCGAGGCCGAGTTTCTTAAACAAACTGAAGGCAGCGCCATTCGTCGCATTGGACATAAACGTTGGCTACGTAATATTGCAGTAGCACTGGGTAACGCTCCCGCGAGCCCAAGCATTATTGCCGCACTTAACGCCCGCAATCACAGCGAAGATATCGATGAGATAGTGCGTGAGCATATTGAATGGGCGCTTAATGCCCAGCAATCGCGCCTTGCTGAAAGCGCAGCAACTGAACAACAAAAAGCCCGCCGCAAAACCGAGCGCATGGTGCGCATTATCGAAAAAGGCTTACCGCGAGATGCTTAAGTCAATCGGCAAGCAATAAACAACGGATGCATAAGCATCCGCTGTTACTAATTCAATAAGCTCAGTAAAAAAATATTTCACTCAAGCATAATATTAACCAAGGCGGCGACGTAGTTCTCGCGTGGCATCGACCATGTTTTTCAGTGCGGGTTCAACTTCATCCCAAGTACGGGTTTTTAGGCCGCAATCTGGATTAACCCATAGCTGACGTACGGGCACTTTTTGCGCCGCTTTCTCGATTAAGTGCACCATGGCCTCCACACTTGGAGTGTTTGGCGAATGAATGTCATACACACCGGGGCCAATTTCATTTGGATATTCAAAATCTTCAAAGGCGTTGAGTAACTCCATCCGTGAACGCGAAGTCTCGATAGTAATCACATCGGCATCCATGGCGGCAATCGCGGCAATGGTGTCATTAAACTCGCTGTAACACATGTGGGTGTGGATTTGAGTCTCATCAGTCACGCCAGCAGCGCTGAGTTTAAAGGCATTCACCGCCCAATCTAAGTAGGCTTGCCATTCACTTTGTTTCAATGGCAGACCTTCACGGAAGGCGGGCTCATCGATTTGTATAATGCCAATACCGGCATTTTGTAAATCCACCACTTCATCACGGATCGCCAGCGCCAGCTGAGTCGCAATCACATCGCGGCCGATATCTTCACGGGCGAATGACCAATGCAGAATCGTCACCGGGCCAGTCAGCATGCCTTTTACAGGCTTGTCGGTGAGACTTTGGGCAAACTCGGCCCAATCAACCGTCATCGCCTTTGGACGGCTAACATCACCATAGATCAACGGCGGCTTAACACAGCGTGAACCATAACTTTGCACCCAACCATTTTTGGTAAAGCCAACGCCCGCAAGCTGCTCACCAAAGTATTCCACCATATCGTTGCGCTCGGCCTCACCATGAACCAGTACATCGATACCAAGTTTAAGCTGGCGGTCGATAGTATCGCGGGTGACTTGTTGTAATTGCTCTGTATATTGTGCATCACTCAGATCGCCCTTGCGCCAGCGACTGCGTAGTCCACGGATTGCTGGTGTTTGTGGGAAGGAGCCAATGGTGGTGGTCGGCAACAGAGGTAAACGGTATTTCTGCTGCTGCACTGCTTGGCGTACGCTGAAATCACTGACGCGCTCATAATCGGCAGATGTCAACGCGGCAACGCGGGCAATCACTTGACTGTCGGCAGCCTGCGCTTTCGCCTCGCGGCGCGCCAAACAGGTTTGCACAATCTCTTTTGCCGCGACTGATTCAGGTGCCAGTAGCAATTGGCGCACATTGGCCAGTTCGAGTAATTTCTGCTTCGCAAACGCGAGTTGTTGACGCAGCGCGGGCTCAAGCGTGGCTTCCACCTCTAAATCCACAGGGCTGTGCAGGAGTGAGCAAGAAGTACCGATCCACAAGCGATCTCCGAGATCACGGGCAACCGCGCCTATGCGTTCGGCAATCAAATCCGCCTCTGCCGCCCACACGTTGCGGCCATTGACCACACCCGCCGACAGAATTTGATCTTGACCAAGCGCATTAGCAAAGACCGCCAATTGATCCGGCGCTGTGACTAAATCGACATGCAACCCCGCGACCGGTAAGGCCGATACCAGCGCTTGATGGTGTGCGATACCGCCGTAATAACTGGTAAGAAGGATCTTCACCTTCGTAATGCTGAGGGCTTGATACGCCTCAGTGATCGCCGCTTGCCATTCGCCATCCAATTCCAATGCGAGAATGGGCTCATCGAGCTGTACCCATTGCACTCCCTGAGCAGCGAAACGCGCCAAGATGTCAGCATAAGCAGTTAATAAATTAGGCAATAAACTTAACTTATTGAACTCTTGACCCACAGTTTTAGCAAGGTGCAAGTAACTAACAGGGCCGAGTAGCACAGGTTTTGCTTTATAGCCTAGCGCTTGCGCTTCGCTGACTTCATCAAAAAACTGCTCGTAAGCAATAGAAAACTCTTGGTTTTGCGTCAGCTCTGGCACCAAATAATGATAGTTAGTATTGAAATACTTGGTCATTTCAGAAGCTGGCGCATCTTGGCCCGTTGGCGCTCTGCCGCGGGCAACACGGAATAAAGTATCGAGATCGATTGCCCCTTCACCACGATGACGCTCAGGAATGGCATTTAAAGTCGCGCTTAAGGTCAGCACTTGATCATAAAAGGCAAAATCACCTACGGGAACTTGCTCAATGCCAGCAGCAGCTTGCCACTGCCAATGGGTGTGGCGAAGTTCACTCGCCACTTCACGTAATTGTGCCTGAGTGCTCTCACCACGCCAGTATTTTTCTAAAGCAAATTTCAATTCACGACGACGCCCGATACGGGGAAAACCAAGACTATTTAATTGCATACTCTATCTTCCTTTATTTGAGATAAGCCATATTCGGCACTTGCACCCACCAGATTGTTTTCTCTTGGCACTTTTCAGCACTTCAGCCTTGATAAATAACAATGGGCGTCTGGACGTCTAGAAGTTTATTGTGTTAGTCTCTATTCCAGCAACCGAATTGATTTCAAGCACAACATGAGCGAAATTCACTTGGAGTGAACATGATCGAACTAAGACACCTGCGAACCTTAATGGCCCTGAAAGAAAGCGGCAGTTTGGCGGGCGCAGCCAAAAAACGTTTTGTCACTCAATCCGCCCTCTCCCACCAGATTAAGGAGTTGGAGCAAAGGATTAACTCGCCCATTTTTGTGCGTAAGAGTAAGCCACTGTCATTCACCCAAGAAGGTGCACGCCTGCTGCATCTGGCCGAAGAAATTTTGCCTAAAGTGTTAGAAACCGAGACAGATTTGAAGAATGGGCTGGAAACCGAAACCAATCAGTTGCGTGTCGGCATTGAGTGCCATAGCTGTTTTCGCTGGTTAATGCCTGTAATGGAGCAATTTAGGCAAGATCATCCGGCAGCCGAGTTAGACTTGTCGAGCCGTCATCTGTTCGACTCGCTCAATGCCTTAGAAATGGGTGAACTGGATATTGTATTAACCTCAGATCCTGTGCCTGGGCATTCACTCGCCTACCAGCATTTGTTTGATTTTGAAGTGAGGTTAGTGGTTGCTAAGGATCATCCTTTAGCGAAAGAAGCCTATGTCACCCCTAAGCAATTAGCACACTTGCCTATTATCAGTTATCCAGTGCCGTTGACACGTTTAGATATTTATCGCCACTTTTTAGAGCCTGCGGGCATAGAGGCGGGCGAGCAAAAAACCTGTGATTTAACCATGATGTTATTGCAACGCATCGCCTGTAAAGACGGCATAGCCGCACTGCCAAGCTGGTCGATTAATGAAGGACATGGACTGAGTCTCGCTACGGTAAAACTCGGCCAAGAAGGCCTGAAACGACCGCTATTTGGTGCCTATCGCCGCCACAGTGCTAACTCTGCATTGATCCAAAATTGGTTACAACTGGTGGCGAGGGAAGGTTTATCCCGCCAGCAGAAGACGAATTAATGCGGGTGACATTGAATAAAAAAGCCTGCGAATGCAGGCTTGTTTATTGAGTCAAATGACTATTTCATAGCATCGACAAATTACAGCGGATTCATCAACAATCCACGCATAGACAAGACACGGCGCAGTATCAACCCTGATGAATTAGGATTACGGGTCTGACGCAAATTATGGGCGATCATAAATTCTTGACGCAGATCCTGATCGAGATCTAACGCCTCGAACGCTTCGATGGTTAAGGTCTGTTGTTGATTATCAATCAATGACTTAATCACACTTAAAGGAAATGACTGTTCGGCATTAGCATTTAAATAGGCAAATGCGGTCAGTGCGATAATTTGGCCGAACACACTGAACAGAGCTAAGGTTTGTACTTCGTCAGCATCAACCTCCACACCTTCCATATCCGCTAAGCTATCTACCGCATCCGTTGCAATATCTTCAGTCAGCTTCCAATAACCTTGGACCAACTTTTTATAGGGCTGTGGCAGTTCATCGAGGCGTTCTTTTAAATAGAACGTAAAAGCGTAGCGATAGATATTAACTTGACCTAAGCGGATCAAAGCTTCTTTCAACGAACGAGTTTTGTGATTTTCCACTACAGCAGCCTGTGCGGAATTACTGCGCATAAGCATGTGCGCTGCCAATGCGGGATCGCTCGAGATAATGTCAATCACATTACGAATGTCGCCTTCAGCAAGGATCGCTTTTTTGAGTGGAATTAGAATTCCTCGGCGGCCAATCACTTGCTCTTCGTTCGCTATGATAGCTCTAACTTGAGTAAAAACCTGTTGCTCAAGATCAGTCATAAGACACTTTACACCTGTTTATTAACAATAAGATGATTCGGTTACAGCTCACATCATACCTAAAATACTAAGAATTTCAGCCATAAACAGCAGAGTAAAATATAAATTACTCCTATTTAGTGATGACTGCCCGCTAACACTATAGATAACGACAATTAAACCACTCTACTAAAACGATATTCAAGACTATACCTATTTTAAGATTTATTCTTTGAACTCAGCGTAAAAAATAAAAAGCCAGACTCAGTCTGGCTTTGTTATTAGATAGCTCATTAATAATTAGAAGCGGTAGCCCACAGTGAAACGAATATCACGGCCTCGACCAGAATAGTAACTATCCCCCCAATCGCCACCGTAATAACCTGCACTGACATAATCTTTATCGAATACATTATCGATACGCAGACTTGCAAGCCAAGCATCACGATTATAATTCAAGGCTAAATTACCAAGCACGTAACTTGCTAGCTTATCACCTTGATTAGCGTTATCGCCTTCAATAAAACGATCACCCGTGTAGATAGCTTCGGCAAATACTTGGAAATGCTCAGCAAAATCCATGCTGACATAACCGCGTCCCGTGTGTTTTGCCACCCAAGACAGCTCTTTGCCATCGTTAGCACCATCGGTAAATTCGGCGTCGGTATAGTTATACTCTAGCCCGAGTTGCAGCGCTTTAGTGATCTGCCAATCCCAATCGGCACCCGCGCCATAACGACGAGAAGCGTCGGCATTTACGTTTGCACCGTTGAAATTTCCACCTATGGGTTTAACTGCACTCGAGTCATAAACAATTTCATCCTCTAAATCGAGACGATATAGGCTGACTCGCAGGGTTTGACTAGCGACAGCCCAATCCCAACCCGCCTCATAGGAACGGCCTGTTTGCGGCTTTAAGCCAAATACGCCCGGCGATGTATAAGCTTGCTCATCCACTTTGGCAAAACGGAAGTTATCATCGGCGCGCACATAGAGTCTGTGCTCCGCAGTTGGGCGGTAATTTAAACCCAGTTCGAATGCGTGGGCATTTTCGTCTAAATCCATGCCATTAGGATAAACATTGCCATCGACTAACTCATCGGTCACCCGCGCATATCGTCCACCCACAACGTAACTTAAAGTATGACTTAAAGGCACTGTAGCTTGTAGATAGGCGCTTTGCATTTGCTGCACATTACTGCGCGCCATAGTGTCAAAATCAGCCTTGCCACGGCTGATGTCTAAACCTGTGACTAGGTTTAGCTCGCCTTGACGCGTACTGTAATTCGCTAACGCTTTAGGGCTAAACATTAACAGTGAGCGTGTGTTATGGCTGTTCGCCCCCCAATTAAGAGAAGACACCAAGGTATCGCTATAATCTAAATCCGCCGCCAGCGCCCAGTTTTGATTAAGCTGATGCTGGTAACCCGTTCGCGCCGCAGTGGTCATCTCGTGGGCATACTCTACCTTATTTGATGAAGCACGGGGATCGTCTTTAAATTGCTTTTCAGTAAGCGAGCCCGGATTTTCACGATCGTTATCGTAGTAGCTGGTTTCAACAAAGAAGGAGTCTGTGGCTGTTTTATATTGAATGCGGCCAAGAATAGAGCCGGTTTCGTTGGCATTATGCTGGCGATAGTTGTCACCTTGGTTGTAACTACCGGTGAAAAAGTAACGCCAATCTTTGTTGATCGCGCCAGACACATCACCACGACCTTCATAGGTATCAAAACTACCGCCAGATAACTGCACGCTGCCGCCAGTATTTTCAGGGGACTTAGTGACAATATTAATCACCCCACCCACGGCTTGATCGCCATAAAGTACACCTGCACTACCCGATAAAATTTCAATACGATCCACTTGATTAAGCGGAATGGCATTAAGGCTAGGTGCGGCGATATCGATATTATTGAGACGACGACCATCAAGTAAAATCAGCGTGTTATTAACGGCAGTGCTGGCGCTAAAACCGCGCATCGCAAAGCTAGTTCCAATATTGTTATCCGAAATTTGAATACCGCTTTGACCACGTAAGACGTCGGTCAAATTAGTCGCGCCACTCATTTCAATCGCAGCGGCATCAATCACATTCACATTGGCGGCAATATTTAACGGGGTCTTATCAGAGCGGCCGATCACGACAAGATGCTCGTCGACTTTAGCTGTGCTGGTATCGTCAGCCGCCATAACGGGCGCGATAATTGAAAAACTGCAAAGGCTGCCGATCAGCAGCGCGATTTTTGTTGGATTTGTTCCCATTTTACCTTTAACTCCTGCAAGGAAAACGGGGCATTGACGCCACGATACCGTTAATTCAGTCGTAAATACTGACGGTGATTATCGCATTTTGAGATCTGCCCACCGAAATCTCAAAAACACCTTTAGGGCCGGTCTCCGGACTTAGGCTATGTTAATCCATTAAAGTTGGATTAACACGAGACTGACCTTTCACATTCTGACTTTCGGGTTCTGTCTTGAACACACCAATCAAACGCGGTCCTCTCTCACCTTTTACCGTTGCGGGGGCAGTGCCAGAATTTCACTGGCTTCCCGATTATCTCACGACGCTATCATCGCAAGCACCACAGAAGGTTGACTCAAAATTAGGTTCAAAGGGCGTACAACCTGTTAACGCCCAACAAGGCTCAGAGCATATCAGACCTGAGCGCGCGCATTATAGACGTCTATACGGATGAAAGTCCATCAATCTCAAGTTAGCGAGAAAACTCACATGAGCTAGAAAACGCCATCCCAGTTTTTTGCCGCAGGTTTTGGTCTGTCTTTGCTCAAAATCGCCTGACGCTGCTCAGGGGTTTCGCATTGGGCAACGGGGGTAAAATCCAGCGGTTTAATCACTAACGAGTCAGCAGGTTGTACCGGCGACTTGTCAAACATTGGCAAATTCATCGACCAAGAGACCAGCTCCCCCTTTTCGCTGATGCCAACATAACCGTCATTTGCGCCATCTAACCAAGTGAGTCGCGGAATACGTGCAATCAACTTCTCCACATTTTCACGGTTGGCGCGATAACCAACAGGTACCACTTTGCCATCGGGACGCGTAAACACAAAGGAGGCAGGCCCTCGAGTAATGACGCTGCCTTCCTGCCAATATTTATCAAGAATCTCTTGGGCATAGTGAAACCCAAACATATGAGCGTAATCAGTATCGTCGGCCACTATTTGCGGCACGGCCTTATCCCGCAGTAATAAAAAGCCTGAGCCAATGCTGATAATCTCTTTTACCCCTGTGATATTGGTTTTTTTAATCCAATCGACACCACAGTTAATCCCATCGCCCCAAAAATGCGCATCCCCCGTAGGACTTAAAATCGCAAAGGCACAATTGTTTGCCGTCATACTCGCCACATCCTTTAAGGCGCTGCGGATCGAGTAAGCATCACTGCGCCAACCCCAACTCACCACAGTGCCGTCCTTTTTCAAGGCGGCATAGGTGTGTTGAAAATATTCGATCTTCGCCACATCAGTAAGCTGCGGGAGTAACTTTTTCATATTGGTCGACTCTTCAACCTGCCCCCAAATCACAGCACTGCCCTCTTTTTTGAGGGCGACAAAACTGCGTCCTCTGGCAAAGATATCGACAACATCAACTAATTGATCCTGCACATGTAAGCTATTGCCGCCGTAGGGGCCATAACCCCAAGTATGCACCTTGCCATTGGCATCAAGGGCGGCAATGGCCTCTTGATTGGCGAACAACTTGGTAATATTGGTCATGCGGTTTTGTAGGGCTTTGTCGAGGCTATATTTCCCCGCATTGCCCCAGTACACCACAGTGCCATCTTGACGTAGCGCGGCAAACCCGTCCTTAACTGGGACGATTTGCTTAACTCGCTTAAGCTGCTCCGTCACCTCGCGGCTATCACCGCCAGCATAACTGTCACCCCAAGTGATCACCTCACCGGATTTTGTTAACGCCGCAAAGGCCGAACTGTTGGTGACCACAGTCTCGACTGCGGGTAAATCACAGGGAATATGGCGATACTGTGGACTCGGATTTTCCTTAAATTGGATGAGTTTACCGTTATCAAACTGTAGCAATGACTCGTTATTACTTTCCACAACGGCCATAGGTTGAGGATCGCTACAGCCAGAGATCTGCATGGCAACCATGCCCACGAGTAAAACCTTAGGCCAAGTGATTCGATGAGTGAGCATTACTTATTTCCTTATATTTGCTTGGAGATGTCATTCAATGTTGTGCAGCGGACAGAGCGAGAATGGATTGACCTAACATCGCCTAATGTCAAAAATGGGCAGAATTCTAGCAGCTTGTTGATAAAAAGACGAAAATGCTCACAGTTTACTCTGCAAGTCCCCTACACAGGCTAGCGCCTAACTGATGGCATGCTATTCTAAGCCCCCATCACCGCTGTTTAAAGGAGTAACAGTATGACTCGCCCTATTATTCTGGATTGCGATCCCGGCCATGACGACGCCATTGCGCTCATTTTAGCTCTCGCCCATCCAGAGCTGGTTCCACTGGCCGTCACCACTAGTGCCGGCAACCAAACGCCGGATAAAACGCTCAATAATGCCCTGCGGATCTTAACCTTATTAAATCGCAGTGATATTCCTGTCGCTGGCGGCGCCGCCAAGCCATTAGCCCGCGAATTAATCATTGCCGACAATGTCCATGGTGAAACCGGACTCGACGGCCCTGCATTGCCTAATCCAAGTTTTAGTCCTCAAGCCATTACCGCAGTTGAATTAATGGCGCAGCAAATTCGCCAAAGTCATCAGCCAGTAACCTTAATTCCCACAGGGCCGCTGACTAACATCGCCCTTTTACTGGCGAGTCATAGCGAATTACACGCCAAGATCGAACGCATAGTGCTAATGGGCGGTGCAGCCGGTGTCGGTAATTGGACCCCAGCCGCCGAGTTTAATATTTTTGTCGACCCCGAAGCCGCCGATATTGTCTTTAAATCCGGTATTCCCATCACTATGTGTGGGCTCGATGTGACTCATCAGGCACAAATCATGGATGAAGACATAGAACGCATTCGCGCGATTCAAAATCCAATTGCTCAGTGCGTCGCCGAATTATTGGATTTCTTTATGATTTACCACAGAGATCCTAAATGGGGCTTTATTGGTGCGCCATTGCACGACCCCTGCACTATCGCTTGGTTGCTTAAACCTGAGCTATTTGAGGCGCAAGATTGCTGGGTAAGTATTGAAACCCAAAGTGAGTTGACCTTAGGCATGACAGTGGTCGATCGCTATCAGTTAACAGGTAAAGCCGCCAATGCGACTGTGCTGTTTGGGATCGATAGGCAAGGCTTTGTCGATTTACTGGTAGACAGTTTACGCGTCTATGATGCAACTTATCTCAATCGCAGATAAAAATGACAGTGAGTCTTCTATGAGCCAGATACTCGTTATCGGCAGTGCAAATGCCGACCATGTGATGAAATTTGAGTACCTGCCCGCTGCAGGGCAAACCTTAATGAGCCGAGATTACCGCCTCGAACAGGGCGGCAAAGGGGCCAATCAAGCCGTCGCCTGCGCGCGCTTAGCCAAATCAGGTTCACGCACTGATTTTATCTGCCATCTCGGCCAAGACAGTATCGGCGATGATATGCGTCAAAGCTGGATGAAAGATGGCATCAGTGCGGAAGGGATCCGCCAAATAGCCGGACTGAGCACAGGCACTGCCATGATTTTTATCGGTGATAACGGTGAGAATACGATTGGCGTTGCCGCAGGTGCCAACGCCAGCCTTTCACCCGATGACTTAGAAGCTCATTACGCTCTGTTTGCTAATGCGGAGTACTTGTTAGCACAATTGGAAACGCCCGCTGCCACAGTGGCAAAGGCGCTGCAAATAGCCAAGAATCTTGGCGTGACGACTGTACTAAATCCTGCTCCAGCGACGGCACTTGGCCAAGATGTACTCAAGTGGGTAGATATTATTACCCCCAATGAAACCGAAGCAGAAGCCTTAACGGGAGTTGAGATCAACCATATTGATGATGCACACATGGCAGCGCAACTTCTCCACCAGCAGGGAGTAAAGATTGTGGTCATTACCTTAGGTAGCCGTGGCGCATTTATCAGCAGCCCAGGTTTTAATGGGCTAATACCTGCGTTTGAAGTGCAGGCCATAGACACAGTCGCCGCAGGGGATACCTTCAATGGCGCCTTAGTTGTGGGCTTAAGCGAGGGCATGTCGATTGCTGCAGCCGTGGGATTTGCCAATGCAGCCAGTGCCATTACTGTCACTCGCCCAGGCGCACAACGTGCGATTCCCTATCGACAGGAGCTTTCGTACTAAAAACGTAAGACGTTCTGAAGTAGACGCCCTGCGTTAGAACAAAAAATTATAATTTATAAATCAAACACATAAATAATAGTTCCTGAGTACTTAGTTCACTCCAAATAAGTACTCACCTATGTTTACCGCTAACAATTTTGCCGCCAATAACGATGCAAGCTTTCAACCTAAAGTTGCATATACATAATTTACACGCTGATTTCATTCCCATTTAATGAAGATTGCTTATGCTAGCAGGTGCATGTCCGAGTCAAAACGGCTCGGCTACCCTTGTTCAAATAAGGAAGTACCAGATGAAAGCAAAAAGCACAGCTTTACGTAACGTGACCAGCACTAGCCTAATCGGCCTAGGATTATTATTCGCTAGCCAAGCGAGTGCCAACGAATGTGAACTGAAAATTGCCGCCACTGATGCAATGCAATTTGACACTAAAGAGCTGTCTGTACCTGCAAGCTGTAAAGAAGTGACCTTAACCTTAACCCACTCAGGCACTTTGCCAAAAGCAGCCATGGGCCATAACTGGGTATTAACTAAGGCAGCCGATATGTCAGCCGTAGCGACCGAAGGTATGAGCGCCGGTCCTGATGCAGCCTATGTCAAAGCCGGTGATACGCGCGTTATCGCACACACAGATTTAGTGGGCGGTGGCGAATCAACGTCTATCACCTTTAGCACTGCCGGTATGAGCGCCACCGAAGCCTACCAATTCTTCTGCAGCTTCCCAGGTCACTGGGCGATTATGCAAGGCAGTTTCAAGTTAAAAGCTTAAGGTGAATGGCTTAGCCTAACGTTAAGTGATAAAAACAAAAAAGCGGATCTTAGGATCCGCTTTTACATTTCAGCCATTGCATTTAGCCGCACTAATCCATCATGGTCTTGGTTGGATGACTAATGGCGCAAAGCTCGTCGTCGCATTACCGTTAGCGCCGTTCAAGTTAGGATATTCACCCCCTTCCTGTAAGGTGTAATACACATCGACAAAGTCATCGTCATTGGTGAACCAAGCATCCGGCATTACACTTAAAATACCATTGGTGATTTGCGGGATCAGCGCATAACCCTGAGCTTCAGGATCGGGGATCGACTTTAAGATCTGCTCCGCCGCTTCCAACAGCTTAGTGGCCAACACTTTATAGTTAGTACCATCGTCATGCTCCATTAAGATCATGTCCGCAGCCGCCCAACGATAACGCTCCCAATGTATGATGATTTGATTCGGATAATAGGTCGTATCCGCATAATCTAAATAGGGCATTTCGACGATATCGAGCACAGGCTCTTCACGGCTTGGATCAACCCCAGTCACTATGCCGTAAATTTCGGCACGACCAGAAATCCACGGCTCATGGTCATCCTTCAAGGATATCTGTTTGATCACTGTGGTTGAAATAGGCTTGTCTGCCACCGCCTGTGTTTGCGCACGGCTCAGTAGTGCGCCCTCTTTTTTCGCTGACTGCGCCTCGGCAAATGTCGCCCGCATCACCTCTAAGCCAGCCACAAAGGCTTTTTTACTATCGATACCGACCACAAACACTGGCTGCTGCGGCAGGTTATACACGTCTAATTGATGCACTTGCCCATGAATATCAAAGGCTTCAATATAATCCCACTGACTCTCGTCACCATCGGGCTCATAGGCAAATAAAGGAGACTCACCTTGCTGCCATGGGGTCAACATGGCTTCATCTGCCAGGCGCACTTGCACCAGAGAATCCGCTTTGGCACTTAAGCCCTTCACTCGGCGAATTGATGCATCGGCTTTGATGATCACATTATCATTGAGCCTACGCTGAGACAGAATGTCATCGGCATTCACTGCTAACTGATACTGGTTTATTTCAGTCTGTAAGATAGGCGCGAGCTGCGCATATTGATGGCTTAAATCTAACGCCAATGCCCGTTTAGTATTGGTTAACTGCGCTTGTGCATCCAAAGTCGAATCCTTTAGCGACGCTTGTAGTAAGCGTAACGCCTCTCCATCTAAGGCTTGGCCATAACTCAGGGTTGCCGAAGCCGACAAACACAGCAATAAACTGGATTGAAGTAGTTTCATAGGAGTTCCCTTACCTTGATAAAGTTAAACGTGCGTTCGAATTCCTTACATATGAGCACAGAGCAGCATCTAAGTAAATCAAATGATAATAGTTATCGTTAATTATTAATGGTATAGGGTACGTAATCCCGGCTAAATGCGATAAAAACAAGCTAATGACAGCATCAGTAGATCAGTCCAGCCGAACAGAGTGTATGAAGATAAACGAGGAAATAGGATGAAATGAATTGATATGCACAGTTTCGCGAGCGACAAAATCACAAAAGGCAGATCTTAAGATCTGCCTTTTGCTGTTCATCGCCAGAGTGACGTTTCAGAACGCGTTATGCGCGCCCTAACAGTCACACTGGCTTGATAAGACAAGGTTAAACGAATGAGTGTTACTCTTCGTCGAAATCATCTTCATCAAGATCTTCGGCATCAGTTGCCGCTTCAGCCGCTAATGCAGCGGCTAATTTTGCTTTAGCTTGTTTCTCTGAACGACGTTTATTGCGCTCAGTTAACGTGCCTAAAAACACTTGTAATTCAGTTAAGCCCCACGCTTGCGCTTCGGCTTCAGTCGCAAAGCCATCATGGCTCTTAGACACAACTGTTTTAGTTGATGTCATGCGACGAGTGATTTCAGTTTTCCAACCGTTGTCGCCCTGTGTCACGCGAAAATCGTATTTTTTGCCCTTGCTCATTCTGCTCTATTTCCTAAATGATGCTTGTCACGTTTGTCTTATCAAGCGAACCAAACGCTCATCATAAAACAAAAGGAGCGCAGTGTACTTGATTTCGGCCCAGAAAGATCGCCAAGATGAAAATATTCATGCCAGTTTCATCGACTCGCTCAGTGGAGTCAATGCTCACATCTAAAGCAACACTGTGCATATATCCCGACCGTCCTCTGTCTAAGGCAGTTTATCGCAAGCTAGCGTGCCTTAGATAATCGTCGTGCAAACGGTATATATTCTTGTTTATGTCATACAAATAGGCTTTTTCAGTCACATTAACACTTTAGAGTTTCTGATTAATATTAATAACTTACATCATTGCTCATAGGTAAATCTGATGAAACTACACCCTATTTCGTCGCTCTCACTCGGCCTGTTAATTGCCACGAGCGCTTTATTAGCCGGTTGCAATAATGACGATGATAACGCCGCTATCACGCCACCCACCAGCAAACCCGTTCCTGCTCAAGTGGGAGAAAGACCTTTATTCCTCGTACGTCAAATGCAAGACAGCACACTTAAAACCCGCTTAGAACAATGCACCACTGACAGTTTTTATCGCAGCGAATTTTCTATCGGTCACCGTGGCGCACCAATGCAATTCCCTGAGCATACAAAGGAATCCTACCAAGCGGCTATCGATTCGGGCGCAGGCATAGTCGAGTGTGATGTCACCTTCACCGCCGATAAAGCTTTAGTTTGCCGCCACTCACAGTGCGATCTTGCCAGCACGACCAACATTTTAGCAGTGCCTGAACTGGCTAATAAATGTTCGAGCCCATTCACTCCAGCCGATGCAGCCAATGGCGTCAGCGCATCGGCGACCTGTTGCACCAGCGATATCACCCTCGCCGAATTTAAAACCCTCAAGGGTAAAATGGAAGGCAACAATCCAAAAGCGACCACTGCGGCCGAATTCATCAATGGTACCCCAAGCTGGCGCACCGATCTTTATGCTGGCAATGGCACCTTGATGACCCACGCTGAAAGTATTGATATGTTTAAAAAAGCCGGTGTGAAGATGACGCCAGAGCTAAAAGCGGCGAGCGTATCTATGCCCTTCGATGGTTTTACTCAGCAGGATTACGCGCAAAAAATGTTGGATGAATACACTGCGGCGGGCGTCGATGCTTCGCAAGTATTCCCTCAATCATTTATCTTAGATGACATCAAATATTGGGTCGCCAACGCACCTGAATTTGCGAAGCAAGCCGTGTTTCTCGATGACAGATACGATTATAACAGCGCCTTTGATCCGCAGAACTCTGCCACTTGGTCGCCATCAATGGCGGATTTAAAGACCCAAGGCGTCGAAATTATTGCGCCGCCACTCTGGGTATTAGTCGCCTTAGATGCGGACAAAAAGATCATTCCTTCGGAATACGCTAAGGCCGCCAAAGGCGCAGGGCTTAAGATCATCACTTGGTCGCTGGAGCGATCTGGTTTATTAAAAAATGGCGGCGGCTTTTACTATCAAAGCATTACCGAAGCGATAGATAACGAAGGCGATACCTTTGAATTACTTGATGTACTGGCGAAAGATGTCGGCGTGATTGGAGTGTTCTCCGACTGGCCCGCCACAGTGACTTACTATGCTAACTGTATGGATTTATAAGTCATCGATATAGAAAAAAAAAATGCGTTAACGATTAATCGTTAACGCATTTTTTTATTGCGAAAATAATCTATATCTCGCCGCGAGCTATTTAAACAGGTGCTGGATATTCTTTAAATCGCCCTTACCTTCGGCAATTTCTTCAGGCGTTAAACCTGTGACTTCGTGCGGGAAAACTAACCAGTCTTCAGAGGCATGAATGTAATAGTCGGGTTTTAAAGGCACTGCGGTATTTTTTGGCTTGTAATAAGGGCAAGCGATACGGATATCGGTTGGCATATTTAGGCGCATCAGTTGGCTGAGTTTTTCTTTTAATGCATGAATACTACGGCCAGAGTCAAACACGTCATCCACAATCAATAAACCATCGCTCGCGTTCGCATTTTCAACGATGTAATGCAGGCCATGAACTTTGATTTCTTTGCTTTGTTTGTCGGTGCCAATCCCATAATAGGAAGAAGTACGCACGGCAATGTGATCGGTTTCAACTTGTTTAAAGTCGAAAAATTCCTGTACCGCGATCCCGATTGGAGCACCGCCACGCCAAATACCCACGATAAATTGCGGACGAAAGCCACTCTCATACACTTGCGAAGCTAATAAAAATGAATCTTCCAGCAATTGCTGCGCGGTAACAAAATACTTTTCTGACATGACACAGTCCCCATCACATTGATTTTATTCTTAGGTCGTTAAAGCAAAAGCTTATGACCCCTGTAAGGTCTGTTCGGCGGGTAAAGGTTCCCAAAACACTAGAACAGCTTTGCCTTAGCAAGTGTAGGCAGCCGCCGAATTTTGGGAGCGAATTTTATACCAAAAAAATGCGATGTGCTGCAGTAATAGTAAGAACTTGCGTGACAACAGACATTTATTTTGCCTTTTAAAGCCAAAAGCAACAAAAAGGCCACCCTAAGGTGGCCGATAAACAAGCGAACAATACCGCATTAAACGATAGGCGTAATCACATGCTCGCCTACTTTTGTCTTAGCACTATAACCACGGGCCGTTGCAACTTGGAAATCCTTCGACAAAATGGTATCCACATAATGCCAGTCGCTGCGCACCTCATCAGCGGTAAAGGTGAGCGTCATAAAGCCTCGGTCTTTTAAGTTAGCGTACTTAAGATCTGGCACTAACTCGACGATTGCCGCCTCGGTCGCGGGGATCTGTTCCGCAGGGAGATTCAAATAATATTCAAGGCCTGGCGATGATACTGAGCTGGTCGCAAACTCCACCCCAACGGTATCGCCATTCACGTCTTTAAGCTCGTTTGCCCATGCATTATGGGTGTCACCCGCGATCACAACTAGATTGAGATTTTTCGATTTAGCCGTACCTAAAATCACTTCACGCTCATAGGCATAACCATCCCAAGCATCTAAGTTGTACGGGATTGCAGGTAATTGCAGCAGTGCGATAACTTCTGGCGTGAGTAAAGCTTGATTGGCTTGAAGATATTGCAGCTCTTGGGCAGTCAGCGTGGGATCATTTGCCGCCGCACGGGCCGCTAACTTAGCTAAAGCCCCTAACATGGCAAATTGGGGAATGCTCATCTGCTGAGTGGCAATCGCCGCCGGCAATGACATCTTACCCATTAATACCTGCTGTCCCAGTACCTGCCACTTGCCTGTCGACTGTAGCAATGTGCCCTGTAGCCATAATAATTGCGTCAGCCCCAGCATAGTGCGAGTGGTCGAAGTGACATCGGCAAGGAAACGCTCTCCAGCAAACGAGCCCGTGGTAGGATCCATATAATCGGCATAATCGAGCTGTTTATCACGGGCTAATACGCGAGTATCCAGCATATGCAGATCGACGAGATTGCCGTAACTGAAGCTGCGGTAAATCTCTTCATGGTTCCCTTCACGCCATGGGCGAATCGGCAACCACTCGAAATAAGCTTGTAGTGCCGCTTCTTTACGAACGGCAAAATCCCCTTCGCCTTCGTTGTGATTCTCGGCACTATCACGCCAAGTATCATTGGCCACTTCATGATCATCCCACACTGTAATAAAAGGCACTTTCGCGTGTAACTTTTGCAGACTCGCATCGGTATGGTACTGACCATGGCGAGTGCGGTAATCACTCAACGTCAGCAACTCATTGGCGGGTAACACTTCACGCCCCAATTCGGCAGCATGCTCACTGGCATAACCACCGCGGGCATATTCATAGATGTAATCGCCTAAATGCACCACAGCATCTAAATCATCCTGCGCCGCCGCTAACTCATAGACGTTAAAATAACCGGCAGGAAAGTTAGCACAGGACATCACGGCTAATTTGACTGAGCTAACGTCACCCTCAGGCAGAGTGCGGGTTTTACCCACAACTGAGGTTTTATCACCCGTCATAAAGCGATAAAAGTAGGTTTGCCCGGCACGTAAACCACGGGCATCAATCTTAACCGTGTAGTCACGGCTCGCATTAGTGACAGTCTCACCTGTGGTCACTAATTGACTAAAGGCCGCATCGCTTGCCACTTGCCAACTCACTTTTACATCGCCCTCAGACTCAGGCGTGACACGGGTCCAGAGGATCACGGCATCGACTGCCGGATCGCCACTGGCAATTCCATGTAAAAATTGCGCGGGTACAGAATTATCATCATTACTATCACTACAGCCCATCAAGCCGTAAGAGATCACAGCAACACCAACACCTTTGGCCGACATAGCCAAAAAATCACGACGAGTTACGGTACGATTCATTATTATTATTCCTTGTTAGATAAGGCTTCACTGGTATGAGGTCTAATAAGACCACGATTGTGAGATATCACTGTTACATATTTGTGACATCTTTGTCAGCCTTTTATGATATCTATCAATTCAAACACTTATACTGGATAGCGTACTTTATTTGTGCAGGACTGGCGTAGGTTACAGAGAAGCTGCTAACATCGGTGCAGGCTAACGCAGCGTGTTAAATGCACGCCTAAGAATGGCAAGAAAAGGAATTTAACAATGAAAGTCAGCGATATTATGAGTGATCAAGTCATCTGCATCAGCGATGGCGCCAGTTTGAAAGATGCCCACCATCTGATGCAAACCCGTGGCGTACGCCACTTACCCGTGATTTCTGAAATTGATGGCACCCTCGTTGGCGTACTCACCCATAAAAAGATGATCGCCAGCGTGATGACTATGTTGAACAAGTACGGCCAAGGCGCGCTCGAGCGCAAGGAACGATACACGCCGATCACAACTGTGATGGATAAAGACTATCAGCATCTCACCGCCGACGAGCCCTTAACTGTGGTGGTTGAATATTTTATCGAGAACAAACTTGGTTGCCTGCCCGTCGTCGATGTCGATAAAAAGGTACTCGGTATCGTCACTTCATCGGACTTTATTAAGCTGTGCCGTACCCTACTGCAAGAGCAAGCGTAACGTTTTACGCTCCTTTTCTTCTATGTCAGCCTTTTACTACGTAAAGGCTGACGCTGTCTTTTTTATAAACTGTGTTTTCTATAAAAAGAAAGGATTCCCTTGGCTAAATTACTCTCACAAGAACAATTTATTCGCGCCTATGAATGCGCAGAATTTGGCTGTTTTGCCAATCAACAACAACTCGCCAAATTACTCGCCGATCCCGATTACGACTTTTTACATCAAGACAGTACCTACTTTGGCAAAGCGGCGACACAAATCACCTGTATCAGTGACTTACAAAGTATGGAGGAATTGCATTTTGTCGCGGCCAACTTGAATTGGGATAACGATGATCCCGACATGGTCAGGGCGATTATCGAACATCCACTCTGCGACGCAGGTACCGCCTTATTACTCTACTGGTACGGACAAGGCTTTTATTACTCCACGCCGGAGACGCTCGACACGCCTTTTGGACAGCTATTCAAAACCATAACCGATAGATTTGTTGCGCGCGGCTATGCCAGTTATAAAATCCATTTTGACCCGCTTAAAGAATGTTTTATGCCCTCATTAGAAGACGTTCTTACTAGAGGATGCCAAATTCCAGGGGCTATTTTTGCCCCCTACAGCACTATGGAAATCGAAACCTATGAAGGGCATCCAAGGTATCTACAATTTAAAAATGAACTACTGAAATCGGGCAAATGGGGCAACCAATAAGTGCTGACCTTTTGTTATCAGCGCGGTTTAAGCTAGGGTTACTGGCGGAATACGCGTAAAACGCTGCCAGCGACCCGAGCGCCAACGCTGCACCATAATCAATCCACGCACCCATTCATCTGCCGCGACGGCAAGCCAAGCAGCCAACACGCCATAACCTAAATGCAAGCCAAAGAACCAAGCAAAAAATACCCCAATACCCCACATACTAAAGAGGCCTACCCGCACAGGGAACGCCACATCACCCGCGCCTTTTAAGGCCGAAATAATCACCAGATTAAACACCCGCCCCGTTTCGAGCGCGATTGAACCTGCCAGTAATAACGCCGTCAGTTGGATGACTTCTTCGTTCTCACTCAACCAGCCGACAATAACGAATCGCTGCCAATAGAAGACTAATACTATGGTCAGTGAAGCCACAAAGCCCACCAAACAGTAACGCTGCACCCGAGTAGTGATTTCATCGAACCATTGTTTACCCACATAGTATCCGGTCTGAATTTGCGTCGCCTGCCCGAGTGCTACCGCAAAACAATAGATAAAACGGCTAATATTCAAGCCATAGGTGTAGGCCGTGAGCGATAAAGTGCCCATCTGGCTGATAAAGTAGATGATGGTCATCTGAGCCACATTGTAAGACAGCATCTCGCCAGCATTGAGCAGGCCAATACGCATCACACTCCAATAAGTGCTGCGCGGTAAGAGCTTAAGTCGTTGCAGTGGCAGCGGAATTTGCTTATGCCGGATCACCATCAGCATGATACACGCACCGATGATCTGGCTGGTCACTGTCGATATCGCCACCCCAGTTACCCCATAAACAGGTAAACCAAAGGGTGAATACAGGGCAATATAATTACCGATCACGTTCATTAAGCCCGTGCTCGAGGTAACTAACATGGCCGAGCGGGTAAAACCGTAACTACGCAAAATAGCGGCGAAGGCAATGTTCATCACTAGCCCTATGCTCAAGCTGCCGCAAATCACTAAATAGTCATATCCAAAACCAGCCACATCGTGCTCAAGCGCAAATAAGCCGATAATGCCCTTAGCACCAAAGAACATAGATGCGCCCATGACCAAGGCTAATACCAAACTCAATACGACACTCGCCACCCCGATATCGACAGCCTGCTGTGGTTGGCCTGCCCCATTGCTTTGACTAATCAAAATACTCGCGCCCGTACTCACCATCATGGACATGACCATCATGAAGAACATCAACTGAGTCGTGAGTCCCACCGCGGCAACCGCATTATCGGAATAATGGCTCAGCATAAAGATATCGCTGATCCCAAGCAGAGATTGCAACAAGGTCTCGATAAAAATCGGCCACGTCAGGGCAACTATGCCCATGCGCTGTTGCAATGTTTTGGGTGCTTTTGCCACGAAAGATTCCTGCAAATAGAGAACGAATAACGAGTGTGATCGCTGGCTCAATGTGTCGCTCAAACAGCATCTTGGCAACCTATATTTTAGCCAAGAGACTGAAACCCACTTTCACAAATAGACATCAAAGTGCTATCGAACGCACAATCAGGCGGACATTTAAGCGCATTAAGCCTGACAGTCAATTAAGTTGGTAATTTTCTTACAAGACACCCTACAACTCAATCTGTAATAGTGAAAAAGATGCCGACTGCAACCGTATTCATTACTAAGTTAATACCAAAGTTAATTTCCGCAATCATGATAGAGCTCATGGCTGAGTGTGAATCTAGGCTACCAATTCAATTAAGCTGCCGATAAACTCAGCCCATTGCAGAACAGCCGAGCGCACTAAAAATTGAGGGAGTATTAAATGAGCCAACTCTATTTAGAAGAGGTTATTAAACAATTGGTTAGCGAGTTTATCGCGGCGGGTTGCCCATCGGTGCGAGAGCAAACCATTGAGCAACGTAGGCAAGGTTATATCGCCAGCACTGTACTCGCGGGTGAGCCTGAAGAGGTGTTCGAGGTGCGCGCAATTTCCATCGATGGCGCAGAATTAACTCTGTTTAAACCCTCGGCGGCAGACAATTTACCTATCGTCATTTACTACCATGGTGGCTGTTTTGTCAGTGGCGGCGTTGAAACCCATAATCAACAACTGCGAAAACTCGCCAATGATTCTGGCGCACTGGTGATCGCCGTTCGCTATCGCCTCGCCCCAGAACATGTTTATCCCGCTGCCCACGACGATGCCTGCCATGCCGCAGAAGTCATCTATCAACATTGTCACCAATGGGGCGGTGATAACACTAAGATCACCCTAATGGGCGACAGCGCCGGCGGCCATTTAGCCCTAGTCACTTGCCTGCGTTTAAAAGCCAAAGGGCAATGGTTGCCACACAAACAAGTGCTTATCTATCCTATGCTCGATGCCACCGCGAAGAGCCAAAGCTATAGCGACAATGGCGAGAAATACATCATCACCCGCGACACCTTGCTAACAGGTTTCGATCTGTATTTAGATTGGCACCCCAGAACCGATGCCGAAGCCAGTCCACTTCGCCGTGATGACTTAGCAGGCTTACCGGAAACCCATATCATCACCGCCGAATTCGATCCACTCGTCGATGAAGGTGAACAGCTATTTAGGAATCTATTAGAGGCTGGCGTAAATGCCCACTGCCGTCGTTATCTTGGCGTCATCCATGGTTTCTTCCAACTCTCGGGCGTGAGCCGTTCCGCTCGGGATGCCATGGTGCAGGTGACCAATATAGTGAAGACAGCCTAACGTCATACTTGATGATTAATTCATTCATAAAAAAGGCTTTCTATCTAGATAGAAAGCCTTTTTTAATCGTTTGATATTCAGATTTAAACGGTTTTCTTTCGATACGCCAAGAACAACAAAACTATACCTACGGCTAAAAACGGTAAGCTCAGAAGTTGTCCCGCACTTAAGAAAGTTTCAGAGTAAGCCGCTTGGCTAACTTTAATCGACTCAATCGCAATTCGCGCACTAAACACCGATACCAGAAACAGGCCGAAAATAGCCCCATGTCTTTGTTTAATCTGCGTGTATTGATACAAAGCATACAGACCAATAAAGATAGCTAAATAAGCGAAAGCCTCATAGAGCTGTGCTGGATGTCTTGGCAACATGTCGACACGGGCAAATATAATGCCCCAAGGTTGAGTCGTAGGATCGCCTAAAATTTCTGAGTTGGCGAAGTTTGCCATACGCACAAAAAAGCCAAAAATGGCGGTGGCGATCGCGAGTCTGTCCAACAAAAACAGGAAGGGTAGCTTCACTTTACGTTGGTAATAATACAAGGCCAGAATCGCGCCTAAACCACCACCGTGGCTGGCGAGTCCGCCTTCCCAAATCGCCAAGATCTTAAGCGGATGAGCAAAGTAATAAGTCGGATCGTAGAACATACAATGGGCCAAACGCGCACCCACAATAATGCCAACCACACAATAAATCAGTAAATTATCAAGGGACTCAAGATCGAGATTTTCCTTGATATAAATCCGCTTCATCACCTGAAAACCAGCAGTAATAGCAAGAGCAAACAGGACTCCATACCAATGTATTTTTAGTCCCATAAACGAGATTAATACAGGATCGAGCTCCCACACTAAGTGTTCCAAATTCAATTACTCCATAACACTTGGTACATAGAGGTACGCCAAAAAGCATGTTTTACGTGGTTAAACGCCAATAGACAAGCCTTGTCGCGGGGATATCTTACTATTGAGTCAAATTTAATGACTCAGAGCGACCTTGGTTTTGCCGAATGAGGCAATGTCAACCAAGTTACCATTTAACAAATCAACTAGCTAAATTTAACTGACTTTGGCGCTTCCCTAACGGCTCAGACGTTGGATGATGTCACTATGCTGTGGATATTGGGCTAACAAAGTTTGTTGGCTAAACAGCTCAAAATCATCAAAGGTAAAACCGGGCGATACCATACAGCCCACTAATGAAAAACCATCTTGATTCATGGCTGAACCAAAGATACAGCCCTTAGGGACTAAAAACTGTGGCCGCTCGCCCGCAGCTAAATTAAGCCCTAATTGCGCCGTCGTTAGCACCCCATCAGGATCAATCATGTAAATCGTCAGTGATTGCCCCGCATGGAAATACCACATTTCATCAGCTGTCAGACGATGGAAATGGGAAACCTCTCCCGTACGCAGCAAAAAATAGATACTGCTCCATAATGCCCGAGTCTGATCAAATGCCGTTTCTGAACGATAGGATGAGCGGTAATAACCGCCTTCAACATGCTGCTCTAGCGCTAAATGTTCAATAAAATCATCTGCAGTATGCATTATAAATCCCTGTGTAAAATTAAAACCACAATTAAGGCCCTAGATTCTACTCGAAAATCATCTGTCCACTAAGCACTGCAATGAAGCTTTTTGAACATAAGCACAAACGCTAAAATTCAAGACATCACGACTGACTCGATACGATCGCAGGGCTTAGGTTTTAAGCCTCAACAGGGATACAACTCTGCGCCATCGAACGCTCTGATGCCTTGGTAAAATCGCGACGACAAATAAATTGTACGGCATATTGTTATGGTTTGTTGTTACCCACAAAAGCGGCTAAATTGTAATGAGTTCGCAGGATGCATTCGCGGCTAAAGCGCCAAAGAGTAGTTTATCTATGATAACTTGGACACGCGGACTTAAGGTTGGGTGATTTTCCACAGGGATTTTAATCGATGATCAAAATAGAAGAAATGGCTTTAGTCCTTGATGCACTTCCTGATCCTACTTTTGTTCTGTCAAAAAGTGGTAAATACATTGCCGTCTTCGGTGGTAAAGATGACCGTTATTACCACGATGGTAGTGGCCTAATCGGCTTGTATCTTAGCGATGTGTTAAAGGCTGACAAACTCAATTACTTCTTACAGGTTATCGAAAGTGCATTAACCAGCCGAAAATTACTGATCGAAGAATATGAATTGAGCAATAAAGATGTCAAAGGCTTACCCGATATAGGCCCTGAACAACCCATTTGGTTTGAGGGACGCATTCAAGCACTAGACTTTCTGGTTGATGATGAGCCTGTGGTGCTTTGGGTCGCCAGTAATATTTCCAAGCGGCATGAACTTGAACTGCAACTACGTCAACTAAGCGATACCGATCAGCTGACAGGGCTGTATAACCGTCGCCGCTTAGAACGTGATTTAACCTTTCAATTCGATATATTTCAGCGCCACCGTATTCCCACCTCAATCTTGATCCTCGATTTAGACCATTTAAAGTCCATCAATGATCAGTTGGGTCACTATGCTGGCGATCAAATCATCATCGCAGTTGCCGAAACCTGCCGAACTCAATTTAGAAAAACCGATAGCGCGTATCGTTTTGGTGGCGATGAATTTGTGATTGCCCTACCTGGGGTTGAGCATTCGCAAGCGGTTGAATTTGCAGAATACCTCTGCGATTGCTTTTACACTGAACTGCAAAAATATGCGGTCAATGGCTTGTTTGCCACCGTAAGCATTGGAGTCGCTTCTATCGAACCATTGGATAAGTCCTATGAAGAAACGCTTAAGCGGGCCGATGCGGCCTTGTATCAAGCTAAACGTAACGGTAAAAATCGAGTTATATCAAATACAGCCTAAGCGGGCTGAACATTTCAAACCACACATAGCAATAACAAACGCCCTTAATAAATGATAGCCACAAGTGCTCATAAGAAGCGCGAATCAAAAGAGCAACAAACAAAAAAGCGAACCAAAAGGTTCGCTTTTAAACACATGAAGCTAATGCCAAATAACAGAATTAATTCAGGTCTTTCGCAGCTTTACGGGCTTGATGCAACTTCTTATAGCTTTCAATCAATCTTAAATGCGGCTCAATGCCTTCGAGCTGCATGCTGGTCTTAGTTAAACCATAAAAACGCACTTTTCCTGTGACTGAGCCAACGACGTTGTCCATCACTTCTTTACCGAACATACGGTTGAAGTTATGGATAAAATCATCAAGTTCTAACTCTTCATCTAAGGTCACTTCCAGCACAGCATTCATGGCTTGGTAGAACAGGCCACGTTTAACGGTATTGTCGTTAAACTGTAGGAACTCACCGACCAGCTCAATCGCGTCTTCGTGTGCACCGAGTGCCAAATAAATCAGGATCTTAAGCTCAATAATCGTCAGTTTTCCCCACACGGTATTTTCATCAAATACAATGCCGATTAAGGTGCGAATATCCGTGTAGTTATCGAGTTGGCTTTCTTCTAAACGGTTGACCAAATTAGCCAATTGCTTAGTGCTTAACGAATGCAGATTTAAGATATCTTCACGGTACGCCAGCGCTTTGTTGGTGTTATCCCAAATCAAGTCATCAACTGGATAAATTTCAGAGTAATCAGGTACTAATATACGACACGCCGATGCGCCTAAATCGGTAAACTCGGCGATATACACCTCTTTACCTAACGCTTCTAAGATCCCAAACAGGCCGTCGGCTTCTTCTTCGCTGGTGCCAGAAAAATCCCATTCGCAGAATTCATAATCAAATTTACTGCTGAAGAAGCGCCATGAAATCACTCCTGTTGAATCAATAAAGTGCTCAACAAAGTTTTCTGGCTCGCTGACCGCCATGCTGTTAAAGGTCGGTTTTGGCACATCGTTTAAGCCTTCAAAGCTACGGCCTTGCAGCAATTCAGTTAAGCTACGCTCTAACGCCACTTCAAAGCTTGGGTGCGCGCCAAAGGAGGCAAATACACCGCCAGTTTTCGGGTTCATCAGGGTGACGCACATCACTGGGAACTGGCCGCCGAGTGAGGCATCTTTAACCACAACCGGGAAACCTTGCTCCTCTAAACCGTTAATGCCCGCGAGGATGCTTGGGTACTTTTCTAGTACAGACATAGGCACATCGGGCAGGACAATTTCTTGCTCAATGATTTGACGTTTTACAGCGCGCTCAAAAATCTCTGACAAGCACTGCACATGGGCTTCTTGCAGGTTATTACCCGCACTCATACCATTGCTTAAGAACAGGTTTTCAATCAGGTTCGATGGGAAGTAAACCGTTTCACCGTCAGATTTACGGGTGTAAGGAATCGCACAAATGCCGCGCTTAACATTACCCGAATTAGTATCAATCAAGTGCGAGCCGCACAGCTCGTCATCTGGGTTATAAATCTCTAAGCAATAGTCATCGAGAATACCCGCTGGCAGCGCATCGTCTTCTTCTAACGCAAACCACTTTTCATTGGGATAATGCACAAATTCGCTATTGGCGATTTCAGTCCCAAAGAATTGATCATTATAGAAAAAGTTGTTATTCAAACGCTCAATAAACTCGCCGAGTGCCGAGCACAGCGCGCTTTCTTTGGTCGCGCCTTTACCATTGGTGAAACACATTGGCGAAGCGGCGTCACGAATGTGCAGTGACCACACGTTCGGCACGATATTGCGCCATGATGAGATCTCTATCTTCATTCCAAGATCGGCGAGCATGCCCGTCATATTGGCAATGGTTTGCTCCAGCGGCAGATCTTTACCCAGAATAAAGGTGCTCGATGCGCCATTAGGCTGACCCATTAACATGGCATTGGCGTCTGAATCTAGGTTCTCAACGGTTTCAATTTTAAATTCTGGACCCGTTTGCACCACTTTTTTAACGGTACAACGGTCAATCGAGCGCAAAATACCTTCGCGATCTTTCTCCGAAATATCTTCGGGTAACTCAACTTGAATTTGGAAAATCTGGTTGTAGCGATCTTCTGGATCGACAATATTGTTCTGCGACAGTCTAATGTTATCCGTTGGAATATCACGGGCTTTGCAATATACCTTCACGAAATAGGCCGCACACAGGGCTGACGACGCTAAGAAATAGTCAAACGGACTAGGGGCAGAACCATCACCTTTGTAGCGGATTGGCTGATCGGCGGTCACGGTAAAATCATCAAACTTGGCTTCAAGTCTAAGATTGTCGAGAAAATTAACTTTGATTTCCATTGAATATGATTTCCACTAAATATGCGAGTCTGTAGCAGCCCATCGACCAAGTCGCGTCATTGGTAATGAGTCATTAAGGGTGAATTATCGGTGTTTTTGGCCCATTAGTCTTGGGTTAATTATGTTAAAAACCATAATCAGGGCATTTACGGCTGAGCTTGACGGTTTGAATAGCAGGGTTAAGCGAGTACTTAGATTGAGTCTCAAGAAGGCGAGGAAACCAATGAGTCGCAGAGTAACACTCTGTGCAAAAACACATTATGGATGTTTTTCAGTTTCTCGCTTAACCAACAGAAAGGTTAAATACATCTTAGTCGGTAATGACAAGGCCATGCCAAAGGCGACACACATAGCGCTGATAATAATCCCTTGCACGCCCATCGCCTCAACAGTTTCATTAAAGTTATGTAAGTAGATGCCCAACGCAATAAGACAAATGCCTACAGTAATGCAGATTTTCAGCGTTAGGATCAACTTTTCATTCGTCACAACCCTGCCCTTACTGTTCGCCACTATCTCCACCAGCACATCAGCCTGCACCAACTCTAGCTAATTTTGCATCAATTTAAGCTAATATAGTGAACTCATTGGGCCCGTATAGTGTTGATAAAGATCAAAAGAAAGGCCTAGATTCACAGCATAGTTAACGACTTTGGAATAAATCAACAGCGCGCATTTTATCGATTTCCATTACATTTTTGTTAACTTAAACACTTAAGAATGCGGGAAATTAGCTATACTGCCCTGCAATAAAAGAGATGTTCATCATGGAGTCGTCAAGCATGTCTAATTTCAGCCTACGTAATAAATTACTGCTGTTGTCGTTATTCCCTTTAATTTTTACTTTGTTCGTACTCATGACAGTTTCTTACTATGTCGAAAAAGACGCCCTTGCAGATGAGGTGACGACCTTTAGAACTAAGCTCATCGGTGAACGTAAAACACAAATAAAAGAAGCCACCGAAATTGCCGCAGGAATAGTGCAGTATCAATTGTCTTTAAAAGAAAATGGCAATGTAAACCAAGCGCTACGTGATATCCGTTTTGGCAGTTCTGGTTACTTCTTTATTTACGACTCCCAAGGTAAAAACCTGTTCCATGCCGTCATGCCCAACCTCGAAGGGCAAAATAAAATTGATATGACAGATCCCCGCGGCACTAAAATCATTGTCGGTTTACTCGATGCCGCTAAAAAAGGGGACGGTAACTTCTCGTTCTACTTTCAAAAACCCAATACCAATGAGCAAATTGAAAAAATCGGTTACTCCATGATGATCCCTGGCACAGACTGGATGCTAGGCACGGGAGTCTATATCGATGATATCGACACTGTCGTTGAGGATTATCGTGCGACGGTCACTGAGCAGATGATCGAAAAATCCTATGCCATTCTGTTAATTGCGCTGTTACTCGCCGCGATTACTGTCGCTGTTATTCTGATCACTGCCCAACGTATGGTCGCGCCCATTAAAAATATGGCGAATAACTTAAACGATATCGCTAAAGGCGAAGGCGATTTAACCAAACGTCTTATTGTTAAAGGTGAAGATGAAATTGCACAACTAGGTCAATCCTTTAACCTGTTTGTCGATAAACTCCAAACCATCATAGGCGATGTGGCAAACGCGACGGCTAAAGTTAAAACCGCCGCCAACGCGATTCACGATCAAACCAAAGTCATGTCGAGCCAACTCATCAGCCATAACAATGAAACTGATCAAGTGGTTACCGCCATCACTGAAATGTCAGCCACCGCCAGCGAAGTAGCGCAAAATACTACGCAAGTGGCTGAAGCGACTCACGCTGCCACTGGCGATGTAGCCAATGCTCAGCGCTGCGTCGATGCTTCTTTAGAAGAAATTTCGGCTCTCATGGCGCAAATCAACAATGCGGCGGGCAGTATTCAATCTTTGAGCGAACAGTCTAAAAAAATCAACAACGTGCTGTCAGTGATTGGCGGTATTGCTGAGCAAACTAACCTATTGGCATTAAATGCCGCCATCGAAGCGGCCCGCGCCGGAGAACAGGGCCGAGGCTTTGCCGTGGTGGCCGATGAAGTGCGTAACTTAGCGAGCCGAACGCAATCAAGCACTTTAGAAATCAATGAGATGCTAACTGAACTGCACAAGCTTGTCGCACTGGCAGTAAAAACGATGGAAGAAAGTCAGCAAAGCTGCGTGCGCTCGGTAGACTCTTCCCGTGCAATTTCTGAAAGCCTTGGTTCAGTGACATCGGCGGTCACGGCAATTAACGACATGAGCACCCAAATTGCGACGGCGGCCACGGAACAAAGCTCTGTAACCGAAGAAATCAACCGTAATGTGTTCGCCATCCAAGAGATAGTGAATGAGTTACTCCATTCCAGCGAAGATGCTGCCAGAGTCAGCCAAACCGTGTCACAGGAAGGCATTAACCTAGGTAAGCTCGTCGGTCAGTTTAAGATTTAAAAATATTTTCAATGGGTTGTAAGCTAAATAAGACATCGCAACCCATTGGTTTGCTGCAAATGTAAGATAAGGTCTCAGCCTTGCTGAGACCGATGGCAGTGGAATTGAAGGATTGTGAGATCGTGGGATTTTTTAATTTCAAAAAGTAAAACTTAAATCCCATTGCCTACGTATATAAGTCCAAATACCCAATCCAATAGAAATGGCCATGTTCTCAATATTTAAGAAAAATCCCTTAAAAAAATTAACTCAGCAATATAACGCCAAGCTTGAACAAGCTATGCATGCCCAGAGAAAAGGCGATATTAGATCCTACTCAATGCTGACCGCTGAAGCCGAGCAAATTGAAAATCAAATAAAAGTGTTAGAAACAACAAACCATAAATAAACCTTCAAAGCAAAAACACTCAGCAGACAAACTACCAAGAGTCAGCTTGAAAACGTGCCAATCTGGCCTCTGTGACTGTGCATTGAGTCAATTGCATCAACTCACCTAAGGTAATCGCAGGATTGTCTGTGATAAGCCGAATCAGCTTAGCGTCTAAGGGCTCTAGCTTATCCACATGTTGCAGCAAGGCTGACTCCAACTTTTTGATAAGATAACCAAACTGGTCATCTTTGGCCGTTAACTGCTGTGCCTGTAACTGCTCGGCTTGTAAACGAGCGGTGCAGGATTGGATCTTGATCGCCGCGCCAACAATGCACCAATTTCTCGAACGCCGCACACGCTTAAGATCGCAATCATATTGGGCTGCAATCGCTTGAGCTTGTTTAACCGCCTCCCGCCCAATTCGATGAATCAGCGAGGGCAGCGAGATACTAATGTCATCGTTCATAACGCTTGGTTCATCGCCGCTCTTTTATGCCTGCATGGGTAAAAGCCTGCTCGACTTTAGATTCAAATACAAAAATTCAATGCGCGGCAGTGTACTCTGCCTCACTTTATTCTAAAAGCTCCACCCTCTGCCGGATAAGATTTGATGCGATGACGCTTTTACTCATTAACCCACATATTTTGAGTGAGTTTCGCACCAAGTTTGTAGCTTATGTTGTAAATCGCGCAGCTTCTTTGGGTAATGGCTCTGCTTGGCATAAACCATATACAACTCATGTGGATAGCATTGCCATTGGGGAACGAGCAAAGTGAGTTTGTGCTGAGCGATATCCTCCTCTACCAAATAATAAGGCAGGCTAGCGATACCTGTACCACTCAAAGTAAGAAGATGTGTAGTGGCATAGTTTGAACTGCACAGTGCAGGCTCAAAAGTGAGCGTGAGACTGCCCCCCGCGAGCGGTTCAAACACCCACTGTGTTTCGCCCGAAGACAATAGACGATAATGGCGTAAATCATCAGGGTGACGAACTTCTGCGGCTGCGGGATGTGCAGGTGAAACCACTAAGACATGGCGAATTCTGCCAAGATATCTGGCGACCAGATTATCGCTGTGCGCAATGCTTGTTCTTAAGGCGAGATCAAACTTGCCGAACTCAACATCTTGAATATTCTGCTCAAAACACAGTTCGAGTTTCACTTGAGGATACTCAGCAATAAACTGAAGCAGCATAGGACTCAGCAATTTTTTGCCCAGTTCCGTTGGAGCGGTGAATTTTAAAGTGCCACAGGAGTCCTGCGTTAAATCCTGCACTAAACGCCCGGCTTCATTGGCCAGCCTCTCGATTTCGCAGGCTTTACCATATAACGCATGCCCTGCTTCGGTCATTGATACTCGCCGAGTGGTTCGGTGGAGTAATTGACAACCCATTTCATCTTCAAGGGATTTAACATGGCGCGATACTAAGCCTTTAGAAGCGCCGAGTTGTTCAGACGCAGCGCTAAAACTGTGCATTTTGGCAACCAGCATAAATGACTGCAGATGGGTGAGATTCATCAATTAAATCCATTAACGAAACAATGTGGTGATTATATGCGCTTTTTCTATTTAATTAACCAGACTATCCTCAATTCGTACTCAATTTAGGAGCATGTCATGAAAATAGTCGTAGTGGGTGCATCAGGCACAATCGGACAAGCCATAGTCCGCTTATTTCATTCAACTCAGCATGAAGTGATTCAGGTAGGGCGAACAACGGGGGATATCCTGATAGACATTCGGGATGAACATTCACTCCATCAAGGACTAGAAAAAATCGGTAAAGTCGATGCAATGATTTCGGCCATGGGTGATGTCGTGTTTAAACCCTTCAACGTTATGACCCAAGCAGACTGGTATACAGGGTTCCAAAGTAAGTTATTGGGGCAGATACAGTTAGTGCAAATAGGTAGCCAATACCTCAACACTGGGGGCAGTTTTACACTGACCAGTGGCATTATTGCCGATGTCCCAGTAAAAGATGGCATCAGTGCCGCCACAATCAATGGCGCACTTGAGCATTTTGTTACCGCCGTCGCGGGAGAATTACCTGCACAGCAGCGAATAAACATTGTCAGCCCAACGGTATTAAGCGAATCATTAGCGAGCTATCAGGACTATTTTCCCGGTTTTAGTGCAATCAATGCCGACATATTAGCCAAGGTTTATTTGCGCTCAGTCATGGGCAGAGAAAACGGCCGAGTGCTGAAAGCCTTTTCCAGCTGCGGCACAGTGTCCTAACAGCAGTGTCCTAACAGGACAACCGAACCTTGTAACGCAAGGCGCGTAATCAGTCACAGTTAAAGTCTTGAGCGTTGCGCTGGGATTGCCTACAATAGCGCACGCTTTTTCACTATAGACAACGACAGATCACGACCATGACCGACACAACATCATTACCTGCTTTACCGGATCGCCTTTCCGTTAACCCACGCAGCCCACACCATGTGGCAGAAATTTTCGAGCACGATATCGGTATTAAGCTCAACGGCAAAGAGCGTTTTGATGTCGAAGAATATTGCATCAGTGAAGGTTGGGTAAAAGTGCCAAGCAAATCCTTAGACCGTCGCGGCCAACCTCTTTTGCTCACAGTAAAAGGCACAGTTGAAGCCTTTTATCGTTAAGCTTTAGCGCAAAGAGCAGGATCATAACAACGGCCAATCTAATTGGCCGTTTTTGTTTGCTCAGCAGCAAATGATACTAATTCAATACTACTTGCTGAAACGGCACCAGTGCAGTGAACGACTATTCGGAACAGCTATCTAGTCGGTTTTTGGCGAAATGGATTAAATCAAATAGCATTATGCATGCCTACTTATTTGAATATCATTAAGTTTATTTGGGGATTCACGAGAGAAAGCGTTAGAGAGAGGAGAAATAGTTGATGTCTCGGTAACTCCAATATATAAAGGTCCTTCCAGAATACCGGCAGGTATAACAGTGAATGCTCAAGGTAGTGGTGGTTTCTTTGAAAACATTACTCTTCTTAATCCTCGTGGAATGTAGATCATGACCCTATCGGTATTAAATAGCATTTTAGTTCCCCCTAACATCCCTAATGAATCTGGGATTGGTAACGTTTGGCCTTCTATAGATGAAGGTCTTAGTTTTCCCAGTGATTACATTGCGTTTATTAATCGTTATGGCACAGGAAGAATTGCCGATTTTATAGCGATATTCAATCCATTTACTACGAATTGTGACCTTGATTTTTTTGAGCAGAAGAAATCAATCATTGAGGATTTCAATTACCTTAATAATGAAGACCCAGAGTATTTTAAATATAACCTCTATCCAGACATTAATGGCCTTTTACCAATAGGCGTAACGGATAATGGTGATTGCATATTTTGGGTTGTTTCCGATCTGAAAGACAGTGAGACATGGGGCACTGCAATAATCGCATCTAGATCGCCAGATGTAGAATATTTTGATGAAAATATAACCTCTCTATTGACTGGTTTATTGTTAAGAAAAATAAGATCAGGATCATTACCTAATAGTTTCCCTCCTAAAAATGTTACCTTTGAAAAAATTTAAACAAAAAATAAATGGTCATCCGCAATAAATCATGGACCGCCACGGCCAACCACTGCTACTCACAGTAAAAGGCACAGTTGAAGCCTTTTATCGTTAAACTTTAGCGCAAAGAGCGGGATCATAACAACGGCCAATTAATATTGGCCGTTTTTGTTTGCCTATTCTACTTCTGCGGCTAAACCATAGGCCTGGTAAATCTGTTTTACACGGCCCGATGCAGCCATATCAAGCAGCGCCCGATTAAGTTCATCGAAAATAGCAGCATGGGTAGAGTTACGGGACATACCAAAATAATGTTCGATCCGATTCGACTGACGGTAATCGGCATAGCTAAAACGATCGTAACCGAGCTGCTTGAAGGCATTCTCAATGGCGGCACGATCGAGCACTACCATAGTGTCAAAACGCCCCATGATAAACATGCGAGCCATGTTTTCATCATCGGTAGACTCAATTTTACGTAGCGCGGGATCCGTATTAAAACGCTCAAAATAAACTGTGCCCCGTTTAACCCCTACAGTAAGCTGATACAAATCCTCATAGGACTTAATCCGTCCTTCCTCGCCGGCTTTTACAAGAAACAAAATATCGCGAGTCTGAGTGCCGATAGGACCAAGAAACCGTACAAATGCCTCTCGCTCTTCGTCTCGTATCGTGCGCGGCACAATGTCGACCGTTCCTACCCGCAACTCATGAATGCTGCGAGCAAAAGGACGCGCGCTCCATTCGACGCGATAACCGACCTTAGCCGCCGCTTCCTCAAGAATATCCTTTAACGGACTCGTCATAGTATTAGTTCGCTCATCAAGCACCATCTCAGGAGGACGATGCCGAAAATCGGCACGCAACACGTTAGAAAAAGTAGCCGATTGCACCTCAGCGGCGACAATGATGCCCGCAAAAAAACCACAACCAAGTACACACAAAATTGCGTAAACAGAAGGCAACGAAACAAGGATACTTTTAAAATACATAGAGATACCCGCAAATTTATATGTTGCATTTAGCATAACTCAAAAAATCGAAAACTAAAGTGCATAAAACATTAAAATAAATGGCCATCCATAATGAATCCTTAGACCGTCGCGGCCAACCTCTTTTACTCGCAGTAAAAGGTACAGTTGAAACGTTTTATCGTTAAGATGTATGCGTACTGATAATATCGGTACGACTGTTGATGTAGTGGCTAACAAGATGTGATCACTACACTCAGAGACTCATTATTTTTGGCATAAAAGTACTAGCAGCTAACGGATATGTACTTAGCAAGTTACAATGACAATACTAAACAAGGATGTAATGATGAATTCGAATCAATTAATACTTATCGGGCTGGGTTTGGCGATTATCATTTTCGTGCCGCTACTCTTACGCATTTTCACTAATCTGCTTATCCCATCTTCAGATAATAACTATCGCTACCGTAAACAAGACGCCCTATTTTCCAGTGCTGAACGCTCCTTTCTCGGGATATTAGATCAAGCTGTAGGCGAACAATTCCGAGTTTTGGGCAAAGTACGTATCGCCGACGTTATCACCCCAGAAAAAGGCATGAACCGCAAACACTGGCAAATTGCCTTTAATAGAATTTCAGCCAAGCACTTCGATTACTTACTCTGCGACAAAAATACACTTGAAGTTATCGCCGCCATCGAACTCGACGATAAAAGCCATAAGCAAACACGTAATCAGCAACGCGACCTCCTCATCGAGCAAGCCTGCGAAAGCGCCAAACTGCCATTAATCCGCTTCAATGCCAAACGCAGCTATCAGCTAGAGCTTATTCGCAGCACTATACATGCAGCCTTACCAGCAAAAACTCACGCAGCTGAAGAGTCGCCAATCATACTGACCGCGGACTAAACATAAACTAAATCCATGAACACTACACATCCTGAGTTTGAGGATGTTAAGCTTGACTCGATTTTTTACCCTTATGCTGCTTTTTGAATTCATGTACATCATGTAAGCGGGCAGCGCTTACTCGTCTAACAGCGCTTGAGATTTAAAGCGGCCTTCCCCAAACGCACCTTTAATACTTGTCTTAACGATTGGCCTTGTGAGCAATTCCTTCAATAAAACAAAGCATAAGCTAGCTAATACTACTTAGCAGCTCATTCTACTCGGCGAGCAACACGTCAAGTAACATGATTTCACCACAGTTCAAAGTATCAGCATTATTCGGGCAATTTAAAAGCGGTGCTAAAAAATGCAAAAAGATGTTGCTTTACTGGCTTAAATTATAACTGACTCAATTTACTCATGGAGGTAAAGCAGCTTTGACTGGCTTACCTCCATATTATTGATTATTTAGAGATATATTTAACCAAAATATCTTACTCGCCGACTATTCGCCTGTTAATGACGATTAAAAAAACTGTTTCAATAATCTTATCCGCAAAAACTTTATGCACGGCAGTCGTTGGATGAGTGATCCCCCAAAACAGATACTTATCAGAGCCATAGTAGGCACAATCTTTTGTTAAGCTGTGTGACAACAAATAATCCTTACTACTATCTCTATTGATATCTAAGCAAGCATCTGTGACATTAACAAAACCATACTCTTTAGGATTTTGAATAATTTCATCGAAGATAGAATGAGCATCAAACAACACTAGATCTATACCTTTTGCTTGATACAACAGAGCCTGCTGTTTAATAAAACCATTGAACTCTTCAATTTTTGATTTTATTTTTACAATGTTTTCTTGAGTAGAATACTTGAACTGTGGTGCGCGCGTAGCATCGGGCAACGTGAATAAAATAATATGCAGAGCTCCGCCTTCATCAACTAAACGTTTTAACCCATCACTTAAATTCTGACTCACATCTTTAACCTCACGATCATAATTCATAAAATCATTAAGTCCAATTTCAAGTGTAAATAACGTATTTGCAGGCTGGTAATTTTCAGCCTTTTTTAAATAATGAAAATAGGATTGTATTTGATGACCTAAACCGGGAATAATCTTATATTCATCAATACCTGCTGCCCCGCCAACAGACCAATTATACAGAGGAATATTCTGCGATTTAGCTAAATATTCCGGCCATACAAATCCATTAGAAAAATGACCTAAAAACCAAGAGTTAGGATTTGGAAATCGCCACTCAGAACCATTAAATAGATTTCCCGTATCAGACAAACTATCCCCAAATGCGATAATTTTGTTAATTTTATTCCCTTGATCCGCCTTATCTTGCGTCCAGATAGTCTGATTAAATGACAATTTTTCATTAGCAGCAAAGAAGGTAATGTCTGCGACTTCGTTGCTTGAAACGCCTAATGTATCGACACACCGTTGCATGATTTCATCTTGTGACGTCTCTGTATAAAACATATTTTTACCCGAAAGCTTATGTCTCCAAGCGCCTTGAATAGAATAATATTCATCACTGTCCTTTTGCTTTGCCCATCTATGTTCAGTTGCAGGATTATTATGCGTTTGATCTAATCTATACCAACAACGAATATAAGTATGACTGTGACCAGCTTCCAAATGGTTATCTGGACCATCTGTCTCATCTATATCATCTATCTCATCGATATCCGCAGATCTAAGCGTTTCCAATATGCTAGTTTGGCTCTCCATATCATCCTTAAACGTTTCATTAGCAGCCCAAGCAGCTGAAAAAGGTAGGGTTAATGAAAAAAATAATAAAGCCTTATTCATACATTTCCTTAACAAAAATAAAATCAACACATATAAATTGGCCATAAAGTTAAAATTGAGAAACCTAGTCATTCAACAGACTAATAAGTTTTTTCACAGCCAATATCAGAATAAATATTAAGTATGGGAGAATAATGATAAAAAACTCAAAAAAATATTATAATTAGTATGTTGACACTTAAAACTGGTCCGATGAGGCAGTATAAAATATCCTTACTACGGGTAGTTATTTACATGAAGTGTTTAATCTTGTTTAACACTTGTGTAAATCTGCAAGTTTAGTAAGTAAAAATATCAGAATCTAAAAACGCGACGCGACAAATGATGCCTATCAGATCTTTTCCCCAGAGTAACTTGTATACAAGTTGTTATTTAAAATACGTTTTTGTGATAAAGCGCATTGATTAAACCGTATAGAGCGGGTTAAAGTGTGACCACTCAGGAAAATGCAGGGCAAACTCGAACTCAATCATCGAGCACGCCATTTAGGGAAGAAGAAGCAAATCAGCAATGTGCGCCCAAACTCTAAGCAGACAAGTCTGCCACCACTTTCCAAAATAATAAGTACATTTTATTAGCGGGTTATGTCATCGGGTTAACTATTGACTCGCATTACTTCAGGGACGTAAATGACCGATTTCAGCAGCATTCTTTTATCCTACGGGATACTTCTGTCTGGCCTTCTTGTCACAGTGGGTGTGATGTATGTGCTGCTCAAACATCGCGATACAACCGTCAAGCTGCCCGTTGATCGTGAGCAACTGACCCGTATCCCCGCCTATGGCTTACAAGAGCAAATCCATGATCTGCAATTAGATTTAATCGGCTGCATGATGATGGGACTATTGATTGTTTGCCTTCCATTTGCCGCCAGCAGCATCCAAGCGCATATCACAGTCGGAAAATTCCCTTGGTTGTTCGCCTTAACAGGTTTAATAGGAGTAATTTACTTCGGCATTAAAACCTGGAAACTCTTTTCCAAGCTCATCAAATTACGCCTCGGCCATACAGCAGAAATTGCCACAGCCAATGAGCTCATAGGCTTACAAGCATTGGGTTATCAAGTGTTTCACGATGTCCAAGCCGACGGCTTTAATATCGACCATCTTGTCGTAGGCAAAAATGGCGTATTTGCCATTGAAACCAAAGGCCGCCATAAACGGAACAAAGACCTACTCCAAACCAATGGAACTGGCCCAGGCTCTGGTAAAAAAGGCTATCAAGTATTTTACAAAGACGGGCGCTTAAACTTCCCCTCGTGGACAGAAACCAAGCCAATCGAACAAGCCGAACGTCAGGCCAAGTGGGTCAGTCAATGGTTAACCAAAGCCACAGGCTCCCCCGTCGCCGCCACCCCAGCCCTAGTATTCCCCGGCTGGTACGTCACAAGCCAATCAAAACCACCGTTCCCGATCCTCAACCACAAACAATTAGTCGGCACCATCCCAACACTCAGAACCCAAGCACTTACCCAGCAACAAGTAGAACAGATTATTTATCAAGTAGCACAAAGATGCATGAGTAAAAGTGAAGCGGGAAATGATGATAATGAATAAAGGTTACTCTAACACTATTTATTTATCTCTCACTAATCCAAAGTCATATTTTTATGAGTCATTATGAACACAATTTTATTGAAAAATATTGATAATACTGTATGGAGAAGGTTAAAGTACGACTACTAAGTTAATATAGAATTAAATTATCGAGCGCCATTTAATGAAGAATAGAATTCTTCTATACATAACATGAGCTCATATAAACTTCATTTTACCTATCTAATATTTAAGGTGCACACATGGGTGAAGAGTCAAAAAGTATTGGTGAGCAAGGCGAGTTGATAGTTCGCAATTTTTTAGAATTGATTGGTTGGAATACACCCCAATCGAATATTTCGATAAATTGTGTGCATTCGATAGCTCATAAATCAAAAACTGCAAAAAAAGAACGAAGTACTCACGGCATTGACTTTTTCTATACCAATAAATCTAATTTAAAAATAAACACACTAGATAACATTGTTATATCTGTAAAGTTTTCAGCATCAGAATACCCTAAATACCCATCAACAAAGTTCAAAGAATACATTTCAGACTTATCTCAAACTTTAGAATGCTTTATTCGCTCAGATTTAAGAACAGAGTCTATAATGGGTTTTAACGAACAAAGAAACATTAAAAAAGCAGATGACTTGGGAGTGTTATTCTGGATAAATAACTGCAATAAGTCCCTACAAAATATCACTAAAGAAGTTGCCACTATCGAGACACCAAAAGACCTTAAGTTCTCAAGAATATATTTAGTAGATAATTCCAGAATGGCATTCATTCACAAAACGATAACAAAAATGAGATCGGAATATAGTAACTATTCAATTAATTTCCACTACAATCAGAGTGATGCAAACTTTTCAGATCCTGAAATTATAAAATATGGTACGGTTATGCCTGTAGAGTATCTTACAGCTGATATTCTGCCATTTAGATTGGTTAATGATAAAGATACTATCTTTGGAATATCAATAAATGATGAATTTTCTGAGGAAAACTTAAATAGTTTACTAGCTTACGCTAGTGATATATCGCTAGACTTCACCAATCAACTCATTATTTTATTTCCAGACTATAACAAACTCAGTCACAATCTTATTTGCGAAAAAATAATTGGGCATTTTAACCGAAGAACACATAAAACAATTGTAAGAATCCTTTCATTTCAAAGTGAGTTTTGGAGTTTAGGCGATGAATAAAGTCAATTTAAAAGAAAAACTTCTCTTTGGTAACTCTTTAAGAGATCTTCTTAATGATAGTAATGTTACAGCATCCACTTTAAGAAGAATTTCTCGTAAACGAGGAATTTTCATATGTAATAATGAAAAGTCAGAGTATGTACAATCTTTAGTAAGTACAGGCATTTCCCCTTCTGAGCTAGCAGAAATAATTGATACTATAATAACGAAGGAAGAAAACCCTAAATACCAATCTCAAATTATAAAATGCACAAAAAAAGAGTTCAGCCTTATAAATATAGTACCAACTGAATTTAATCTAAATACAATAGCACAAGAAGAATTTTCTAATTACAAAATAATTGGAATACCATCATTCAAGGCAATTAACAATGGGAAAGAACATATAGAGCTAAACTTTAGCATTGAGAGATTTCAAATGACTAATAGTAGCTACAAAAACATTACAGAATTCAATGGAAAGGTAATAATTAAAAAAGAAAAAAATGGCATCGATGTAAAAACAACCACATCACATTCATCAGTTGAAACAAAACTTATTGCCAATAAAATTGTATCTTACTTCCTATCAGAACTAAAAAAATCAGGTATAGTAAATGAAAGGGAGAAGTTGATAACAATAAGATTCAATTCCTTTACCAATAAAAATAGAGTGGCATTTTTAAATGAACTAAGCCAAAGGCCTACGGGTATAGAAACTCTGTATTTTAAAGATACTAAAGATATAGGATTCAAGCCAGAACAAAACTCTTTGCTACCAAATAATATTTCGTGGATGCAAGATAATGTATCAAACATGGCACTACAAGGCAAAAAATTACATTCAACTTTATTTTTTAAAGAAAAAAAATACCACGAACATATTCAGTTATATAAAGTAGTTGCATTTTACCATTTAGACAATATGGAATATAAAGGAACATGTAACATTATCTATGACTTCAATGGATTTATATCTAAAGAAGATCCTACTGCGGAGCTTGTCTTAAGTGTTAACAATTTAAACTTAAGTGATTTTGCACCAAATGGACAACGATGTTTACCAAAGGGGAAGGTTATACAAAGTATACTTTCTGAAATAGAGTCATATAAACATGAAATATTTGAAAAGTTTAAAATCCCCTCAACTATTACACCAGACTAGGCATTGTTCTGCTTGTGATCTACTAAAACATGGATGTTTTAGTGTCACTAATACTTAAATTATAGGCATCAAGTTACAAAGTTCGCTAACAAAGAGAATGCAAAAGCCTGCAGCAGATAATTCGTAAAAATGTGGTAGAGAAAACATAAAAATCACAATAAAAATAATGAGTTTAAAAAATTTAATTCTGAGCACCTGGACGACGTATAACCAAAAAACACTGGCGAATTTATAAATGATAAAAGAAGACACAAAAAGTTTTTTAGAGTGGACATCAACACACTGGGTAATGATTTCTACAATAACCAGTTTTATATTGACTAGTATTGGAGTTATCGCAACTTCATCATTCTATGAGCAATTCGGCATAAACTATATTGAGTTAGCTGAATTATCGGATTTTGCTAGGCACACTGTTTCACAAAGATATGTTGTAGCTTTCGCGATCTTTACAGCAGCAACAATTTCTTTGATATTTTTCGTTTTAATCAAAATGGATAAAAAATATTATTCTATAAAAAAGCTAAACAGCGTTAAAAACATTCGTTTAAAATGGTGGAAAACGCTCCTTCTAGTATTTTTGCAGTTTTTATTCGCATTCACGATCTCTGTTATCTACGCATTTTTTGCAGCATTGATGATACAAGCAGACTCTGATTATAGAAATAAAACAATGTCAGCTATAATTAACGTACCTGCAGTGCAAGAGAAAGATTCATTAACATGTGTGCATTACTTAGGCAGAATTGGCTCTAATCATATTTTTCATGATCGAATGAGTAAGGTATTTGTTAAATCAGTGTCAACAGTTGGAGATATTATTTATATAGATACGCTACACAAGAACCGTCCTAAATTTAAAAATAACGGTACCGAATTCACTGATGAATATATTAAATGGCAAGAAAAAATAAAGAAAGCATGTGGTGATGATTACTTTGGCAAAGAGGTAATCCCTACGAAAAAAAGCTGATCGGAGAATGGGTGAGAAGTAAACATAATTATCCCTCAAAATTTCATAGCTAGCGATGCTCGGGAAGTGATTGGATAGGCATAACTCTTCACTCAACGAGTACACCAAATACAGCATTGTAGCACCAGTGACCTTCTAAAACATGGATGTTTTAGTAGAGCCTACAAGGATGATGGGATGGACACCTCTTGTGAAGTAGGCGTCATTTACGCCATATTGAATTTGCACGTTCAATAACAACAAAAGGTGTCCAAAATGAAAGTTACACTAATAGGAATTGATCTCGCAAAAAATATCTTCCAAGTATGTGGAGTTAATCAAGCAGGCAAGAGTGTTTTTAACCGCTCGATTAAACGTGCTCAGCTCCTGCCTTTTCTGCGTACTTACCCTGATGCCACTATTGCGATGGAAGC